>JBBRSX010000025.1:0-54663 GCA_038244925.1 Hyphomicrobiales bacterium
CCACCTTGCACAGAGGTGCAAGGAGGTTGACACGAGACGCAAAGCAGCAAAAATAATCTGAACTCGCCGCGTTGGTGTCAGTCACTGTTGGGCGAGACCGGCTTCGGAATGTGGAGCCGCGTTTTTACACAGCCTGGGTCACTGGCGGACATGCCCGGTCCGGACCTTTGAGGTCGGCTTTGCCACCGACAGCGGATATCGGCTATCAATCAGTCAGGGCGTGGATGCCCGGGACATCTAGCGCGAAGACGCGCTTCGCGTTTTTGCCCGGACATGACGACTTCTTACGTCGCCGCAACCGCCGCCGTCTCGGCCAGCACACACCGCGCGGTACGGCCCGGCGAGATCACCACATTGGGCGGCAATCTTTCGCTACAGCGCGGCTGCGCAAAACCGCAGCGCGGCGCGAATGAGCAACTGTCGGGTGCGTGATCGAGCGAGGGCGGCGTGCCCGGGATGGTTTCCAGCCGTTGCCCGCGCTTGGCGCCATGGACGGTCGAGGCCAGCAAGCCCTTGGCATAGGGATGCTTCGGCGAGCGCACGATCTGGCTCAGCGTGCCCTGCTCGATGATCTGGCCGGCATACATCACCGCGACGCGATCGCAGATTTCGATCGCCACCCCAATGTCATGGGTCACGAAAATCACCGACATGCCGAACTCGCGCTGCAATTCGCGCAGCAGCAGTAGTATCTGGATCTGGACGGTGGCGTCGAGCGCCGTGGTCGGCTCATCCGCCAACAGAATCTTCGGCTTGCAGGCCAGCGCCAGCGCGATCATCGCACGCTGCCGCATGCCGCCGGACATTTCGTGCGGATAGGCCTCGAGGCGGCGCTTGGCGGAGGGTATCCGCACCACTTCCAGCATTTCCAGCGCCCGCGCGGTCGCATCGCGCTCGCTCTTGCCTTCGTGGCGCATCACGCTTTCGGCGATCTGCTTGCCGATAGTGTAGACGGGATCAAGCGCCAACGCGGGCTCCTGAAAGATCATCGACACGGTCTGGCCGCGAAACGCCGACAGATCCTCGTCGTTGAGCGCCAGCACGTCGCGGCCAAGGACGTTCACGCTTCCCGAAATCTGCGTGCGCTTCTTTGGCAGGAGCCGCATCAGCGCACGCAGGGTCACGCTTTTGCCGGAGCCGGATTCGCCGAGCAGACCGAGCACCTCGCCCTCGCCGAGCGTCAACGACAGATCGTTGACGGCATGCACCGTCCGCTCGCCGGTGAAGCGGATGTTGAGGTTGTTGATTTCGACGAGGTTGGTCATGCTAGTTGAGGCACCCGCGCGTGAAAATCGGTCGCGCGCTGGAACGCCGCGCCAATACGGATCAGCATCGCCTCATCAAAGGCGCGGCCGACCAGTTGCATGCCCACCGGCAGACCGGTTTTGGTGAATCCGGTCGGGATCGAAAGCGACGGCAGACCGAGATAGTTGATCGGGCGGGTGAACTTTGTGATGCGCTGGATCACGGCTTCCGCATTGAGGCTGTTGCCGACGTCGCTCTCGGCAATGGTCGGTGCCGGCATCGGCGCCACCGGCGCCAGCACCGCGTCGGTGCCGGTGACCGCGGCGAGCCAGGCGGATAGCGCCGGACCGCGCCAGCGCATCGCTTCGAGATAGGACACTGCGGGAATCGCGAGTCCATTTTGAAGCCGCATCAAGACCTGCGCACCATAATCCCCGGGACGCTCGATCAGCCAGCGCTTGTGGAAGGCGGCGGCTTCGGTCGCGAGCACGAGCTGGCAGGCGGCGGTGAGCTGGCGCTGGTCCGGCAGTTCGACCTTGACGATTTCGGCGCCCTCTTTTTTCAAGGTCGCGATGGTCTCGTCGAGCACATCAGCGACTTCGGCATCGAGGTCGTCGACATAGAACGCGGTGGGCACGCCGATCCTGAGGCCTTTGAGCGAGCCGTTGGTCGCAGCCATGTAGTCGGGCACCGGCAGCGTCGATGCGGTGAGGTCTTCGGGATCGGCACCCGCCATCAACCCCGTCAACAAAGCGCAGTCTTCGACGGATTGCGCCAGCGGGCCAACCGTGTCGAGCGATTGCGACAGCGGCATCGCGCCGGCGCGGCTGACGCGTCCCACGGTGGTCTTCAGCCCGGTGACGCCGCAAAAATGCGCGGGCATCCGGATCGAGCCGCCGGTATCCGATCCCAGCGCCGCAAAGGTCAAACGCGCCGCCACGGCCGAGCCGGAGCCCGACGACGAGCCGCCGGTGATATGATCGACATTCCAGGGATTGCGCACCGCGCCGTAATGCGGGTTATGCCCGGTCGGCCCGTAGGCGAACTCCACCATCTGCAGCGAGCCAAGGCGAACGGTGCCGGCGTCTTTCAAGCGCTGCAGCGCGGTCGAGGTCGTGGTCGCGACGAAATCGCGGCGGATTTTCGAGCCGCAGGTGACGACCTTGCCGGCGTCGTAATACATGTCCTTGTGCGCCAGCGGCACGCCGTGCAGCACGCCGTGACTGTTGCCTTTGGCCAAAGCCGCATCGGCGGCGTCGGCGGCCGTAAGCGCGGTCTCGGCCTCGATCGCCATGAAGGCATTGAGGCGCGGCTGCCACTGCGCGATCCGGTTCAGGCAGGATTGCGTCACCTCGCGTGAGGAAAACTTCTTCTCGGCGATCGCCTTGGCGACCGCGACCAGCGACATCAGGGCCGGATCGCTGCTGTGCTTGTTCATTTCGACACCTGCGCGGTCTGAACCAGCAGATAGCTCGCGGGCTCCAGATCGAACGGCAGCGTGCCGGCGACCGGCGCAAAGCCGTCGAAGGCCGGCCCGATCGAATTGGCGATGCGTTCGGCGGCTTCCTTGTCCACGGGCACGCCCGCGGTCGCGGTGATGGCCATGACTTCTCTGGGCCCGGGTTTCGTCATGCGGCTGCTCCCTTATTGTTTTGCTCAGTTTTTTCCTTGGCCGGTGCGCGGCTGTGCCCGGAGCCCGGAATGGCCATGTAGCACGCCGCTTGATGACCCATTGTATCGAGATCCCAGAGTTTTGGCGTCGCATTTGCGCAGAGCGGCTCCGCAAACGGGCAGCGGGTGTGAAACCGGCAGCCGGACGGCGGATCGATCGGATTGGGCGGATCGCCCGAGATCGGCGGCGTCTGGGTACGGTTATCAGGATCGGACGACGGCATCGCCGCCAGCAGCGCCTGCGTATAGGGATGCGCGGGCGCGTCCCAGACCTTGTCGACCGGGCCGAGTTCGACGACTTCGCCGAGATACATCACCAGCACGCGATCGCTGATGTAACGCACCACGTTGAGGTCGTGGCTGATGAACAGATAAGTGAGGCCGAATTCGCGTTTGAGGTCGGCGAGCAGATTGAGCACCTGGGCTTCGACCGACTTGTCGAGCGCCGACACCGCCTCGTCGAGAATGACCAGCCGCGGCGACAGCGCCAGCGCACGCGCGATATTGACGCGCTGGCGCTGGCCGCCGGAAATCTCGTGTGGGTAGCGGTTGGCAAAATTTTCCGGCCGCAGACCGACCTTGCCCAAGAGTTCACGCGCCAGCGCGCGCGCGGCGTTATCGGCCATGCCGTGAACTTTCGGGCCGAAGGCGATCGATTCCTCGATGGTCAGACGCGGGTTGAGCGAGGCATAACTGTCCTGAAATACCATCTGCATGCCGCGGCGCAGTTCACGCAAGGACAATGCGCGGCCGACCTGCATGCCGTCATAGACGATGTCGCCGGCGTCGCGCGTCATCAGGTGCATCAGCAGCCGCGCGGTGGTCGACTTGCCGCAGCCGGATTCGCCGACGATCCCTACGGTTTCGCCCTTGGCGATCGAGAACGACACATTATCCACGGCGCGCACGGTCTTGCGCGGGCTGAACAGGTCGCCCCGTACCGGAAAATGCTTGGTCAGGCCGTCGACCCGCAGCAGCGGCTGTGCCGCGCCGCCGACGTCTTCGACCTGCTCCATGAGTTCGACGGTCTGGTTTTTCAGTTCCTGCATGGCGTCAGTTCCTGATGTCCATGGCGCTGCGCATGCCGTCGCTGAGCAGGTTGAAGCAGATCGAGACCGCGAAGATCATGGCGCCGGGCAATGCTGCCACCCACGGGTTGACATAGATCGCGGTGCGCAGCGTGTTGAGCATCAGGCCCCATTCCGGTTCCGGCGGTTTTGTACCGAGACCGAGGAAAGAAAGGCCGGCGGCCAAAATCATCGACACGGATATCAGCCCGGTGGCGTAGACGAAGATCGGGCCGAGCACGTTGCCGAGCATGTGCACGCGCATGATGGTAAAGGCACCCGCCCCCGACGCGCGCGCGGCCTCGACGAAATCCATGTTGCGGACGCCGGTGGTGACGCTTTCGGCGACGCGGGTAATCTGCGGCACGAACACGATGGTCAGCGAGACGATGGAGTTGACGATGCCGGCGCCGAGCGCGCCGGAGATCGCAATCGCCAGCAGCACCGATGGGAAGGCATAGAACACGTCGACCGTGCGCATGATCGCGGTGTTGAGTTTGCCGCCGACATAGCCGGCGATCAGGCCCAGCGACGTGCCGATCATGAAAGCGAGAATCACCGGAAGGATGCCGATGATCAGCGACAACCGGCCGCCATAAACCAGCCGCGCCAGCATGTCGCGACCGAGTTCGTCGGTGCCGAGCGGATAATTCGGCGTGCCGATGTGGCGAAGCCGGCGGATCATCGAGCCCTGGTAGGGATCGGCAAGACCGAGCCATGGCGCAAACAGCGCGGAGAGAAAGATCAGCGCCAGGATCAAGGCGCAGGCCATGGCGACCTTGTCGCGCCGGATGCGTCGGCCGACGGTGGCCCAATAGCCGCGCGCCTTGGTGGCGGGCGCGGCCTGCAGGGCGGTATCTGACATCACGCTCATGGGCAGAACTTCATTGTATTAACTTCGCTTGATGCGCGGATCGATCGAGGCTTGCGCGATATCGACCAGCAGATTGAGAGCGACGAAGAACAGCGCCAGCACCAGGATCGTGCCTTGCAGCAGCGGCAGGTCGCGCTGGAAAATCGCCGAATTGAGCAGGAGACCGGAGCCCGGCCATGAGAACACGGTCTCGATCAGGATCGAGCCGCCGAGCATGTAGCCCAATTGCAGCCCCATCACCGCCAGCGCCGTCGGCGCGGCATTCTTGATGACATGACGGAACACATCGGTCTCGCGCAGCCCTTTTGCGCGCAACGCCTCGACGAAATCCTGCGAGAGGATATCGCCGGTCAGGGCGCGGACCGTGCGGGTGACGATGCCCATCGGGATCACCGAGGTCGTGATTGCCGGCAGCACCAGGTAGCGCATGTGTTCCCAGTCCCAGCTCCAGGCGCCGGAGCCGCCGGAACCGGCGCCGACGGCGGGCAGCCAGTTGAGCTGCACCGAGAAGATGATCACCAGCACCATGCCGAGCCAGTAGTGCGGCACCGAAACGCCGGCGATCGCAATCGAGGTCGCGACCTTGTCGATCCAGGTGTCGCGGAAATAGCCGGCGATCAGGCCGAAGAACAATCCGAGCGTGAAGCCGATCAGCGCTGCGGCAATCGCCAGCGTCACGGTATTGTTGACCGCGCGCAGCACTTCCGTCAGCACCGGACGTCCGGTGGCGATCGAATTGCCGAGGTCGCCATGGAGCGCGCGCCACATCCAGAGCCCGAACTGCACGGGTAATGGCCGATCGAAGCCGTAGGCGACCCGCAGTTGCTCGGCCAGTTCTTGCGACGCATCGGCAGGGAGTACCGCGACCAGGGGATCGCCGGGCGTGATGTGCACCAACAGGAAGCACACCAGCGCCACGCTGATCACGATCGGGATGACGTAGACGATACGCCGGGCAATATAAACGAGCACGAGTCACTTCCTGCTTCCCTTCTCCCCTTGTGGGAGAAGGTGGCGCGGACAAAGTCCGCGCCGGATGAGGGGTTCTGTCCGCAAATTCACATCATTCCGATGAGAGATATCTGCCTGCGGAGCCAGACCCCTCACTCGTCTCAATCGCGCCATGCGCGATTGATCCACCCTCTCCCACAAGGGGAGAGGGGGAAGAACCGCCAAGGTGTTACGGCGTCATCGACACCGGCGAGAAGTCGACGAACCAGCTCTTCGGCTGCACAAAGCCCTTGATCTTCGGGCTCATGGCGCGTGGGGCGACGTCGTGGGCGACATAGAGGAATGCCGCGTCATCCACCGAGGCTGCGTGCAGTTCGGCGAGCGCGGCGTCACGCGCCGCGGGGTCGAAGGTCTGGCGGGCTTTCGTTACCAGTTCGTCAAACTTGGGATTGTTGATGAAGCCCCAGTTGTTCGAGACTGGCGGCGCCATCGACGACGACAGGAAGCGCACCATGGCGAAGAACGGGTCCATCGCCGCATAGGTGACGTTGGTGGCGTTTGCGCCGTTGGCGGAAGGATCCTTGACGCCGCGGCGCCAGTTGGTGAACAGCGTGTTCCATTCGATGACGTCGAGCTGGACGTCGAAGTAACATTCCGCCAGCGCCTGCTGCAGATATTCGTTCATCGGCAGCGGCAGCATCTGGCCCGAGCCGGACGCCGAGGTCTGGATCTTGACCGTCAGCTTCTTGGTCGGACCAAATCCCGCTTCCTGCATCAGCTTCTGCGCGGCCGGCTTGTCGAACTTGATCTGAAACGTCGGATTGCCGCGCCAGGGATGGCCGGGCTCAAACGTGCCGGTCGCGGGCACCATCAGGCCAGCGAGCAGGCCATCCTTCAGCCCTTCGCGATCGACGCAGAGGTTGGCGGCCTTGCGGACGCGGATGTCGTTCCACGGCGAGCCTTCGACGCGGGAGAACTGCCACGGCCAGACATGCGGTTCTTCATTGGTCTGGATGACAAACCCGCGCTGCTTGATTTCGGCGACCGCATCGGGTGCCGGCGCCTCGACCCAGTCGACCTGGCCGGATAACAAGGCCGCGGTGCGGGCGTTGGCTTCCGGCATCGGCAGCAGCACCATCTTGTCGACCTTGGGCACGCGAGCCTTGTCCCAATAGCCGTCGTTCTTGGCGAGTTCGAGCCGCTCGCGCGGCGTGAACTTTGACATCTTCCACGGGCCGGTACCCGACGGCTCCTTGGCGAATGCGGTCCAGGCGGCCTGCGACTTGGCCTTGGCGTCAGCGCCTTCGGCGGCGTCAAAAAACTTCCGCCATTTCGAAGGGCTGGCCATGAACAGGTTGGTGAGGTTGATCGGCAGGAACGAGTCCGGCTCCTTGGTGGTCAATTCCACCGTCATGTCGTCGATCTTTTTCGCGGAGGCCAAAGTCGGCATGCGCGAGGCGGTGACGCCGACCTGGCTGGCGTCGAACTGCGGCGCATCCTGCTTCAGCACCTTCTCGACATTCCAGACCACGGCATCGGCGTTGAACGGCGAGCCATCGTGGAAGGTGACGCCGGGACGCAGTTTGAAGGTCCACTTCTTCTTGTCTGACTCGTCGACTTTCCATTCGGTCGCGAGCCCGGGACTCATGACGCTCGGCTTGTCCTTGGACGAGAGGTCCCACATCGTCAGCGCGTCGTACATCGTGAGGCCGGTGAAGCGGTTGCCCTCAAAGCCCTGGTCGGGCTGGCCCAAGGTGCGCGGAATATCGGCGGCGGTCATGCCGATCCGCAGCACGGTTTCGGCGGAGGCGACCAGTGGCATTCCCACCACCAGGGCGGTGGCCAGCATCCACGCGGCGGCGGTCTTCTTGGAACTTACGATACGCATTTTCAGCAATCCCTTCTCACTTCGATGATTAATTCTTATGCAAAACTATGCAACGCCTGTGCCAAGGGAGGCGAAGTTCGATCGAACAGGCAATTGGTCGCACAACACCCTGTGAATAATGACGACCTGACGAACCGGCTGCCTATTCTGGCATCAAGCTTGCTTGGTTGGCATTACGTATTTCGAATACTCGCCAACGGAGCTTAGTTCATGCGCACCCTTAATTCGATGCTTCTTGCTGCCGCGGCACTGGCCCTCGGCATCGGACTGGCGCCTCATTCGGCGCAGGCCGAATCCGTCGTGCGCTACGGTATCTCGATGGCGGATATCCCGCTGACCACCGGCCAGCCCGACCGCGGCGCCGGCGCCTATCAGTTTACGGCTTACACGATCTACGATCCGCTGGTGGCCTGGGAAATGGACGTCTCTGATCGGCCCGGCAAACTGGTGCCGGGGCTCGCCACCGAGTGGAAGGTCGACGACAAGGACAAGACAAAGTGGCGCTTTACGCTGCGCAAGGGCGTCAAGTTTCACGACGGCAGCGAATTCAACGCCGACGCGGTGATCTGGAATCTGGACAAGGTGCTGAACGACAAGGCACCGCAGTTCGACAAGCGCCAGAGCGCGCAGGTCAAGACCCGCCTGCCCTCGGTCGCGAGTTACGCCAAGATCGACGACGACACGGTGGAAATCACGACCAAGAAGGTGGACTCCTTCTTCCCCTATCAAATGCTCTGGTTCCTGGTCTCGAGCCCCGCGCAATATGAAAAGCTCGGCAAGGACTGGGACAAGTTCGCCAGCCAGCCCTCCGGCACCGGGCCGTTCAAATTGACCAAGCTGGTTCCGCGCGAACTCGCCGAACTCAGCAAGAATCCGGACTACTGGAACAAGAAACGGATTCCGAAGGTAGACAAGCTGGTTCTGATTCCGATGCCGGAAGCGCTGACCCGCACCAACGCGCTGCTGGCCGGCCAGGTCGATTTGATCGAAACGCCGGCGCCGGATGCGGTGCCGCAGCTCAAATCCGCCGGGATGAGGATCGTCGACAACATCACGCCGCATGTCTGGAACTATCACTTGAGCGTGCTGCCCGGCTCGCCCTGGACCGACATCCGCCTGCGCAAGGCGCTCAACCTTGCGATCGACCGTGACGGCGTCGTCGGCCTGATGAACGGTCTGGCAAAGCCGGCCAAGGGCCAGGTCGATCCGTCGAGCCCGTGGTTCGGCAAGCCCAGCTTCGACATCAAGTACGATCTCGCGGAAGCCAAGAAACTGGTGCAGGAAGCCGGCTACTCCAGGGAGAAGCCGCTGAAGGCGACCTTCATCATCGCGCAGGGCGGCACCGGCCAGATGCTGTCGCTGCCGATCAACGAATTCCTGCAGCAGAGTTTCAAGGAAATCGGCATCGACATCGAGTTCAAGGTGGTCGAGCTCGAGACCTTATATACGCACTGGCGTAAGGGCGCGGCCGACGAGATCAACGCCGGCATCACCGCCAACAACATCGCCTATGTGACCTCGGATCCGCTCTACGCCATCGTCCGTTTCTTCGCCTCCGACCAGATCGCGCCTGTCGGCGTCAACTGGGGCGGCTACAAGAACCCGAAGGTCGACGCGCTGATCAACGAGGCCAAGGAGACTTTTGACTCTGCCAAGCAGGACGAGCTGATCGCGCAGGCGCATTCGCTGATCGTGGATGACGCGGTGCTGGTCTGGGTGGTGCACGACACCAACCCGCACGCGCTGTCGCCGAAGGTGAAGAAGTTCGTGCAGGCGCAGCACTGGTTCCAGGATCTGACCACGATCGGGCTGGAGTGACAGCGGTTGCGCTGCCATTGCCGGGCTTGACCCGGCAATCCATCGTCTTCGTAAGACTCTTATGAAGAGATATGGATGCGCGGGTCAAGCCCGCGCATGACGCGGGAGGCGCGTCACTTCGTCAGCAGCGCAAAGGCGCCGTTCCAGTCTTGCGGCGGCGGGCTTTTGATGTAGCCGCGGATGCGCGCTTCATAGAGATAATAGAGCAGCTCCAGCGAATGCCGCTCGTCGGTGTGGCGCCCGCGTTCGATCGCGGCGAGCGCACCTTCCCAGTCGCGACCGCGGTAACACGCCAGCATCTCGATCGTCAGGTTGCGCAGGCGCTGGAAGCGACCGGACTGCGCGGTGTCCTCGCGGCCGGCGATGGCATAGATCACCTCGGGCTCGGTCTTGCCCTTCACCATGATAAAGTCGAGTTCGAGGATCGCGAATTTTTCCTTGACCGCCATCGCGGTCCTGGAGCCGATGATGATCGGAAATCCATATTCCTTGGACTGTCCTTCGAGCCGCGAGGCCAGGTTGACGCTGTCACCAAGCACGGAATAATTGAACTTCAGGTCGGAACCCATATTGCCGACCACCCCGATGCCGGTGTTCAAGCCGACGCCGACATTGATCGGGAAGTAGGCGTGACCACCGACCTGCGCTTCCTGTTGCCGCACCTTGTTGAGTTCCTCGATCCGCTCGAGCATATCAATTGCGGCCTCGCAGGCGTTGATCTCATGTTCGTGGTCGTCGAGCGGCGCATTCCAGAACGCCATGATGGCGTCGCCCATGTATTTGTCGATGTAACCCTTGCGCGCCAGGATCGCGTTGGTCAGCGGAGTCAGGAACCGGTTCATCAGGGCGGTGAGGCCCTGTGGATCGTGCTTGTAGGATTCCGAGATCGTCGTAAATCCGCGGACGTCGGAGAACATGATCGTCATCTCGCGCTCCTCGCCGCCGAGCACCAGTTTTTCCGGCGACTGCGCCAGCTGTTCGACCAGCACCGGCGACATATACTGCGCAAACGCGCCGCGGATCTGCTTGCGCTGCGCCTGTTCGCGCACGAAGCTGGAGAAGATCAGCGTCAGGTAGATCGCCGTGGTCGACAACAACGGATAGGTGAAGTCGACCAGCAGCCGGTGCTGGGCATAGAAGTACCAGGACGTGCCGATCAGCGCGCTCGCGAATACCGCACCGAGCGCGACCAGCGTCACCGGCCCGAACGAAGGCGCAAAAACGATCACCAACAGTCCGAAAATAAGCGCGGTGGTGAATTCGATGGCAATGCCGTAGATCGGTTGCGAAATCACCGCGCCGGTCAGCGCGCTTTCCAGCACCTGGGCGTGGATCTCGACCCCGGGCATGGCGCGTGAAACCGGCGTGGTCTTGATGTCGTTGAGGCCGACCGCCGATGTGCCGATCAGCACCAGCTTGCCGGCGATCATGTCCGGCGCAACCGTCTTGTCCAGTACGTTGATCGCGGGAACATAGATCGAGGCATCGTTGCGGGCGTAGTGAACCCAGAGCTGGCCGTTGTGGTCGGTCGGGATCTGTAAGCCCTTGATGCCGATGCTCTTGATGCCGGCCTTTTCAGCCTTGATCAGGATGGTGCCTGAACCGGTGGCGACCCGCAGCATCTCGAAGGTCAGCGAAGGCATGGTCTGGCCCTGCGCCTGCATGATCATCGGCACCCGCCGAATGATGCCGTCGCGCTCGGGGCGGATGGTGAAGAGCCCGCGTCCGGCGGCGGCATGTTCGATCACCGGCACATTGCGCAGCAGCCCGGGAAAATCGAACATGAAGCGCTGCGGCTCTTCGCCGAGCATCGCGAGCCCGGTTACCGGCAGCGTCTTGTCGAGGGCTGTGATTTCCTCGGGCAGACCGGACTCGCCGAGCACCACCCGCGAAGCGCGGATGGCATCGGCGAAGACCTGGTCGTTGCTCGGCAGCGCGCGCAGCTTGGCGCGGGTTTCCTCGTCGAGATTGGGGAAGGTGTCGGCGGCGACGTTCGGATTGAGCCGGTCGGGTTCGGAGAACACCGCGTCGAACGCGATCACGACGGCGCCAAGCCGCGTCAGTTCATTGATGAGGTCGGCGATCCGGGTTCGCGGCCATGGCCACTGCCCCAGCTTTTCCATGCTCTTGTCGTCGATATCGACGATGGTGACCGGCCTTGCGACCTTCTTGCGGGGGTCGAAGCGCTGGAAGGTGTCGAAGGTCCTGACCCTGATCTCCTCGACCGGGGACGGATCAGCGATCCGGAAACCGGCGAAAGCGATCAGCAGGGCCAGACATACCAGCCGCGCATAGCCAAAACGCCGCTTGAACCACCGCCGCAATATCCCAAGTCGCGTCATGCTGTCTGGATATCACGCTCAAGCCGATTGTTCCAACCCGCTTGCGGGCCCGCCGGCCGGAGCATCAATCGTCAGACCAGATGGAAATTAGACGAATGGAGCTGACCGGCCGTGACGCCTTTTAGCGTGATCGTGTCGCCATGATCGTCGGCAATGATCGTATCCAGATTGGCATTCGTATGAGCGTGCGTAATCGCCTGCGAATCGTTAAACAAGGATTTGTTGATCTCAATCGTGTCGTTGTTGACATCGAAGTCGACGATCGTCGCGCTGCCAAATACGGGCTTGAACACAAACGTATCCGGCCCACCGTTGCCAAAGATCGTGACGTTGCCACCGACATTATTGAACGTGTCGTCTGCGGTTGTCCCGTTGACGGTGCCGAATGCCGATGTGTTGGTCGCGCTGTTGGCGCCGACGAGCGTGACGGTCAGGGGCTGGCTTGCGGTATTGCCGTGACCGTCGCTTACTTCAGCGGCGAACTGGATCTTCAACGTGTCGCCGGTCTTCAGGAAATCGAGATCCGGATTGGTCGGATGATAGGTCCAGTGAAGGACGTCCGTCCCGCCGTCGCTCTGTACGCTATCGAACGTCACGTCGGCGGCGGCGATCAGCGGCGTAATGTTGGCGTCGGCAGGCAAATGGGAACCATCGCCCCCGGTGAACTGGACGGTGCCGCTCCCGACCACGAATGCCGTCAGCGTATCTCCGATATCAGCATCGTGAACACTGAGTGTTCCCGAGACTGACGCAGAGATCTTGCTGTGAATGGCGCCGGAAGAAATGTTGTCGATCTCGAATGCGTTCGAGCTCGACTGCAAGACGACCTTGTTGAACTGGGCCAGGCCAGCGAATTCGACGTAGCCGTTCGAGGCAAACGAACCCTGGCTTCCATCCGAGAACAGCGGCGCGACATTTGCACCGGAATAGGAAGCAACAAGGTTCGATCCATCATAGAAACTGATCTTGTTGTAGGAATCGACCGAGCCCCAATAAAGCCCGAAGGCATTTTGCTCGGAGCCGAACGTGATGGTTTCGATGCCACCGCCGCCGACGCTGAAATAGTTGGTCGTGTCTGGCGCGCCCGGCAAAGGTCCGAAGAACGGAGCCGCGGCAATGCCATTAACCGATCCGTGGAAGACCGCAGCACTTCCCGATCCGTCGAACTCGGCGTTGAGCGCCGTGCTGTGGAATTGATCGTGGCCGACCGTCTGGTCATTGAATGTTTCGGTTTTAAAACCGAACGAATTGGTGGTCACCCCCGGGGCCAGTACAGTGACGGTAGCCGCTGCGGGGACCACCATGACGGCCTCGGCCAGCGGATTCACTTCACCGACAATATACGGCGCGTCATTGGTGCCGACGATATCGATCGTCACCAGCTGCGTGGTGCTGCCGCCGTGATTGTCGGCGACCTGGACCGTGAATTTGTCGGCCAGATGCTGGCCGGCCGCAAGCGCATCGACCGCACCGCTGTCGATTACCATGTAGGTCCAGAGGCCAGTAACCGGATCAACGCTGGCGGTGCCGTACGACGCCGCAGCGCCCGACAACGAGAAGGTATGCGTATCGGTCGTATCCACGTCCGTATAGGCGATCTTCCCGGTCGCCGTCATGTTAGCGCCGTGCGACGGGTCACCTTCCGACACGGTGCCGGAAGCTACCGTCGTCGCCGTATCGATGACAGGCGCATCGTTGGTGCCGACGATGTCGATCGTCACCAGCTGGGTGGTGATGCCACCGTTATTGTCGGCAACCTTGACCGTGAAGCTGTCGGCCAGGTGCTCGCCGGCCGCAAGCGCATCCACCGCACCGCTGTCGTTTACCGTGTAGGTCCAGAGCCCCGTACCCGAATTCACGCTGGCGGTGCCGTACGACGCCGCAGCCCCCGACAGCGAGAAGGCGTGCGTGTCGGTCGTATCCACGTCCGTATAGGTGATCGTCCCGGTCGCCGTCATGTTAGCGCCGTGCGACGGGTCACCTTCCGACACGGTGCCAGAAGCTACCGTCGTCGCCGTATCGATGACAGGCGCATCGTTGGTGCCGGTGATCTCTACCGTGATCGGCGCGGTGACGATACCACCATGGTGATCGTCGACGGTCGCGGTGTAGGTCAGCGTCAGCGTCTCGCCGAATGCGAGGAAGTCGTACTTGCTGTCGGCGACGTCATACGACCAGATCGCAGAACCGTTGTTGGCGTTGGCGCCCGGGATCAGCGACAGCGCCGCTTCGAGATCGCTTGCCTGCGGCGCCGTCAGCGCCAGATGGGTGACACCGTCTGCTGCCAGATAGCTGTAAGTGGAGAACGGCGCAGTGATCACCGGCCGGTCGCTGAGATCGACGTCGGTGAATGTAATGCTGCCACCGGCATGGTCGATGTCCGCATTGCCGGTACCGGCCAGTTCGGTAAAGCCGCCGCTGCTCGCCGTGATCGAGGTCGGCGTGTCGTTGGTACCGGTAACCTCTATCGTGATCGGCTTGGTAACGATGCCGCCGTGGCCGTCGTCCACGGTTGCGGTGTAGGTCAGCGTCAGCGTCTCGCCGAATGCGAGGAAGTCGTACTTGCTGTCGGCGACGTCATACGACCAGATCGCAGAACCGTTGTTTGCGTTGGCGCCCGGTATCAGCGACAGCGCCGCTTCGAGATCGCTTGCCTGCGGCGCGGTCAGCGCCAGATGGGTGACACCGTCTGCTGCCAGATAGCTGTAAGTGGAGAACGGCGCAGTGATCACCGGCCGGTCGCTGAGATCGACGTCGGTGAAAGTAATGCTGCCACCGGCATGGTCGATGTCCGCGTTGCCGGTGCCGGGCAGTTCGGTAAAGCCGCCGCTGCTCGCCGTGATCGAGGTCGGCGTGTCGTTGGTGCCGGTGATCGTCACCGTGATCGGCTTGATGACGATGCCGCCATGACCGTCGTCGACGGTCGCGGTATAGGTCAGTGTCAGCGTCTCACCCTTGGCGAGGAAATCGAACTTGCTGTCGGCAACGTCATACGACCAGGTCGCCGAACCGTTGTTGGTGTTGGCGCCCGGCGTCAGCGTCAGCGCCGCTTCGAGGTCGGCTTCCTGCTGCGCCGTCAGCGTCAAATGACTCGTGCCATTCGCTGCCAGATAGCTGTAGCCCGAGAATGGCGCGGAGATCACCGGCCGGTCGCTTAGATCGACGTCGGTGAAGGTAATGCTGCCACCGGCATGGTCGATGTCGCCATTGCCGGTACCGGCGAGTTCGGTAAAGCCGTCGCTGCTCGCCGTGATCGAGGTCGGCGTGTCGTTGGTGCCGGTGATCGTCACCGTGATCGGCGCGGTGACGACGCCGCCATGGCCGTCGTCGACAGTCGCGGTGTAGGTTAGCGTCAGGATCTCGCCGGCCGCCAGGAAATCGAACGCGCCGTCGGCGGCGCTGTAGGTCCAGGTCGCCGAGCCGTTATTGCTGTTGCCGGCCGTCTGCGTGACGTTCAACGGCACGGAAACCGCCGCGACATCGGCCTGCTGCAGCGGAGTCAATGTCAGCGCATGGCCCTGAGCATCGGTATAGGTGAACGAGGCAAAGGCCGTGCTCGCCACCGGGCGGTCGGTCAGGTCGACGTCGGTGAAGCTGATCGTGCCGGACACCGTATCTGCTGTCGTCGAGCCGGTCGGATTCGGCTGGCTGTCGTTCGAGCGTTCGGCGAAGGCGTTGCTCGTCGCAGCGATGGTGGGAATGTCGTTGGTGCCGATAACGCTGACGTCGGCGCCGTTGATCGATACCGAGACCGGCGTGGAGACGACGCCGCCATGACCGTCATCGACCTGCGCCACGTAATTGAGGATGAGCGTTTCACCCTTGGCGATGAAATCGAACGCATGGTCGGAGATGCTGTAGGTCCAGGTCGCCGAACCGTTATGGGAATTTCCCGTCCCCTGCACCACGGTCAGGGGAACCTCGACAGCCAGGATCGCGGCGAGTTGTTCCGCGGTCAGCGAACCCGTGACGTCGTTGCCCTGTGCGTCGAGATACTTGAAATCGGAGAACGACGTGCTGACGACGGGGCGGTCGGTCAGATCGGCATCGGTAAAGGTGACGATGCCGGACGCCACGTCGGTGGCGGTATTGCCGGTGCCGATCCGCTCCGTGATCGCATCGCCGCTGGTGGCAATGGTCGGCTTGTCGTTGGTGCCGGTGATCGTGATCGTGAATGACTTGAACGTGGTCTCGACGTTCGGCGCGAAATTATTGTCGACCCGCGCGACATAGGTCAGCGTCAGCACCTCGCCAGCGGCAAGGAAGTCGAGGGCGCCGTCGGGGACGCTATAGGTCCAGATCGCGGCACCGAGATTGAGGCCCGCGGGATCCTGCACCACGGTTAGCGGCACTTCGACGGCGTGAATCGCGGCCAGTTGCTCCGCCGTCAGCGTCGCGGTGACGTCGGTGTGACCAGCGTTCTTGTAGGTAGCGGAATCGAACCTGGCCTTGACGCTCGGAACGTCGCCGGGGTTGATATCGAAGTAGGCGACCGAGCCGGTGACGCTGTCGGTGGCAGAGCTGCCGGTGGTCAAGAAGCGTTCGGCCGTGGTGCCGTTATCGGTGCCGACTGTGGGAGGCCCTGGAATGTGTTCGCGGCTGCTCGGAGCGGCGGCGGCGGGCCCGGATGCAGCCTTCTCCGGAGAGAAAAGCAACTGCAGGTCAACAGGAATCGCCTCGCCGCTTGCCAGCTTGAGGAAAAACGTCTGCGGGACGATCGAGTCGGTGAAATTGGTGGTCAGCTTGGTGTTAGGGTTGTTGAGGTCGCTGAATTTCAGCGCAAAGACGTCGGAGATGATCTTCTGCGCGTCGGCCGACAGTTGCGCCGACGACAGGAAGTTAACGCCGCCCTGGCCGTTGACGACGGTCTGCGTCCCCGCCTGGTTGACGGTCGCGATCGGCGTCAGCGTGGTCTTGTCGAACAGGATGTAGGAGCCGGTGGTGCCGTCCGGCTCGACCAGCACCTGGAATTTCGCGGGCGGCGCGCCGCCGCTGGCGGGCACGGTGAAATCGATCTCGACCAGCACCGCCGTGCCGCGGATGCCCATGGTGGCGACCGGGGTGTCGACCTTCATGTCGCCATGCTTGGCGGTGGCGCCGGCGACGAACGAAATCGTGCCCTGTACCAGGCTGATCAGCGACTTGTTGTCCGACCCGTTGGGGTCGTAGATCATTTCGTTCAGCACCATCTTGGCGTTCGACGCGAGGCCGAACACAGTGCCGTCGATGAAGGTGATGCCGAGCGTCGAGTCGGAACCCGACGCGACCACGTCACCTTTGTTGACGTTGTCGCCCTGGTTCAGGATGATCGAGACGCCGTTGCGGATCGCGGTCGCAGTGCCGGCGAGCTTGGTCACGTGGCCGATTACGGGGGGCGCGACACTGGCGCTGCCGTCGGCCTGCGCAAACTGGGTATTTCCGCCGGCCAGCGCGTTGACGAGGTCGCCGGTCAGGTGGGCGCCATCCGGGGACGCCAATGCGGCCCGCTTCTCGCCCTTGAAGTAATCGTGCAGGACGACTTCATGGTCGTCGCCGGACAGGATCAGGTCGACGCCCGAGCGCTTGAAATCGCCGCCGAACAGCAGGTGCGCATCAGGAATGATTATAGCGTCGGACGGGGCATGGCCCGAAACCGTACCGACGTGGACATGCGCGCCGGGGTGAGCGCCCTGACTATCAGGCAGCACATCTGTAAATTTGCCGGCCAAGCTCAAAGGGGCACCGTCGCCGCTATGGTTAAAACTTATAGAATATCAATTGTCTAAACTTGCATATCATTGGACCGTCCCTTGCGAAACTATCCATTGCTTGTGTGATCAACCGCACCGAGCCCATTCGAGGATCGTTGTTCTTAAGGCGCCTCAAATACAGCAAGCATTGTTTGTTAATACCGCAACAATTCCGTCCTTATTCCGCGGTCGAAGTAACATCCTTGCGAGTATTCGAAGTATAAATCGTGAGGGCTATACCTCACACTTCTTTTCCCGAATGTCGCAGAGCAATATGACGCCGTTTTTCAAGTTGAAACTGTAACTTAGCTTACAAAGCACGTGATTCTTAACGAATTAGCTATATTAACCGGAAATAAGGGATAAGGCGCAGTTAAGACCGACGCTTACCCAGCTCCCCGGCAGCAATCCATAAAATTTTCCGCGATCCGGTGACACTCACTTTAGGCTGTTTTTCGCTTTCCGGCCAGCACCCTCCGGTTTTAAGCAGACCAAAACCTCCCCGGCCCATCCTCGTCCCTGAAATGATCCGGTCACGTGCAGGCCCTACAAGCCCGCCGATGCCCGGACGAGGGGCGTCAGATGAATTTGTCAGGGTTTTCACACGCATGGCGTGTGGCCATGGTCGCGTGCGCTTTGGCCTGGTTCGGACCGGCGGAGCTGCGAGCCGCCACGCGGGTCGCGCTCGGCCCGGTGCAGGTGATTCAGCGGTCAGCGGAACCGTTCGGGCTGGCGGCATCCCCCCTCGGCGGCGGCGGCCTCCACGAAAAATGGCTCGGCGTGCAGCGCCGTCTCGACGATGAACTGGTGCAGCTCGCGCTGTGCGATGGCGACCGGGACGGCTGCGTGTCTCCGGCGGCGCTGAAATTCCTTGCGATCATCGACGCCGCAAAGCTTCGCGACGGCCGCGCCCGGCTCGGCGAGGTCAACCGCGCGGTCAACCTTGCGATCCGGCCGATGAGCGATCTCGTCCAATACGGTCAGGCCGATGTCTGGACCTCGCCGCTGGCGACGCTGGCCAAAGGCGGCGGCGATTGCGAGGACTACGCGATCGCGAAATTCGTTGCCTTGCGGCTGGCCGGCATCGCGCCCGACGACCTGCGTATCGTCATCATGCACGACACCATCCGTGGCGAGGACCACGCGGTGGCCGCCGCACGGCTCGACGGCCGCTGGCTGACGCTGGACAACAACCGCATGGCGATGGTCGAGGACATCAATGTCCGTAATTACCGGCCGACCTTCCTGATCGACGCGCATACCGTAATGCGATACGCCGATCCGGCCCAGTTCGCCGATGCCAGCGAGCGCTATGGTTCGAAACTGGTGTCTCCGCTCGTCGTCAGTTCACTGGCCGAGCCCGGCCAGATTACGCCGGCGAACGAGACTTCACCGCAAGCCGATTGACAAACATCCGGCTTGCAATTCCATTGCAGGACGATGGCTGAACGGTCGCGGCCATCATTTCCGTGGCCTGTTGTCTTTCCGGGGCGAGATTCCGAATGCGCATCATCATGCTGGCTGTCGTTACGGCCCTGATCGGATCGGCGCTTCCGGCCCAGGCGGAAGGCACCTCCGAACCGGACCTCTCGCTTCGCGACATGCTGCCGCTGTTCGAAAAGAACCGTTGCGCCGATATCAGGGATAGCGCCGGACAATTATTCTGCGGCGACCCCGAATTGCAGGCCGCGGGCGTGCAGCTCAATGCCGCGGTGCAGGAGCGGCTGAGCCGGATCGCCGATCGCCAGATGGCGATCGAGGAGAACGTCGAATGGATCAAGAGCCGCAATCTGAGTTGCGGAATATTCCAGCGGCAGAGCGTCGCCAACCTGAGACTGCTTTCCGTCAAGGCCTGCCTGCTGAAGCAAACCAGGGAGCGTATCGCGATCCTGGAGGACCCGAATTTCGATTGCCTGGCCGACGACAGCACGGCCGGCACCCTGATCTGCAGCGACCCCGCCCTGACGCTTGCCGACAAGGACCTGAACGGACACGTTCTTGCGCTGATCGCAAAGCTGAAGGAAGGCGAGGTAAAGGCCGCTCTGGCGGAGTACGCCAGATGGATCCGGGACCGCGACCGGAAGTGCGACCTGGACGACAAGGCGAACGTACCGTTGAACGAATTGTCGCCGCCGGCGGCTTGCCTTGCGGACTACATCAAGCAGAAAACCGCCGAAGTCATCGCCGCCAGGGGCGATCCAAAGCGCGTGTTCGGCCGCGCCATCACCTCTCCTGCCCCCGATGCCGACGCGGTCGATCTCTGCATCGCGCAGATACATTCGGCCAATACCTGCCACGACTTTCTCCGGGTCAGCCGCATCATCCAGGTCGACACCGAAGTGTCGGCGGAGCAGGCGCTGGTGACGGCTGAAATCGAAATGAAGGTGCTGTCGCCGTTTGGCGCCTGCAGCCCGATCGCCTCCGGCTGCACCGGAACCTGCTGGGATATGCGGTCCGGCCAGGCCAAGGCCGTGCCGGGAAGCCGGGAAAGCGTGCCGCTGGCCCACCGATTGAAAGTCGACAAGTCGTTCGCGTTTCAGAAGACCGCGAGCGGTGGATGGCGCTGCAGCACGCCGGTGCTGCAGCCGATCGAATTCGGGATCGCAATCGGCGGCCTGTGAGTGCGCGTGGCATTGCGCCCGCGCGTTTCGCGCTTCAGATTTTTTTAAATTTGAATCGTGAACCGATGTTGCAGTGCATCCGGGATGCGCACGCGTCCGCGAATACTCCGTCGCATTCCGTTTGGCGAAAACATGACGATACAAATTTTCTCTTTTCGGTTTCGCAAACTACCTGTGATTGACGCCATCCTTCCCACCGGCATACCATTGCGACAGATCCGCTAGAGATCGTTGGGAGGATGAGAATGACACGTTCGCCGCGCGTTGATTTCGCTCGCCGTTTTTTCCCTGAAGCCGTTTACCCTTCATGTCGACCCGCACGGCTTGCGTACGCAGCGATCACGATCGGGCTGGGTCTCGCGATCTCCGCAGGTTCCGCGCTCGCACAGACAAAGGGCTCGCCCGAGCACATCAAGGCCGTCACCTCGGCGGTCGACAGCGCCTCGATCAAGGCCAACACCGCGACCTCGAACGACTGGCCGACCATCGGCCTCGACTACGGCGAGACACGCTTTTCCAAGCTCAACCAGATCAACACCGACAACGTCAAGAAATTGGGACTGGTGTGGAGCTACAGCCTCGATTCCTCGCGTGGCGTCGAGGCGACGCCGGTCGTGGTCGACGGCATCATGTACCAGACCGCGTCCTGGAGCGTGGTCCACGCCATCGACGCCCGCACCGGCAAGAAGATCTGGAGTTTCGATCCCGGCGTCGATCGCGAGAAGGGCTATAAAGGCTGCTGCGATGTCGTCAACCGCGGCGTCGCGGTCTACAAGGGCAAGGTGTTCGTCGCGTCCTATGACGGGCGGCTGATCGCGCTCGATGCCGCCACCGGCGCCAAGGTCTGGGAAAAGGATACCCTTCTCGACCACGAGCATTCCTACACCATCACCGGCGCACCGCGCGCGTTCAACGGCAAGATCATGATCGGCAATGGCGGCGCCGAATACGGCGCGCGCGGCTATGTTACGGCCTATGACACCGAGACCGGCAGCCAGGCCTGGCGCTGGTTCGTGGTGCCGGGCGATCCGAGCAAGCCGTTCGAGGACGCCTCGATGGAGGCGGCAGCCAAGACCTGGGATCCCGCCGGCAAGTGGTGGGTCAATGGCGGCGGCGGCAATTCGTGGGACAGCCTTACCTTCGATCCCGACCTGAATATGGTCTACATCGGCACCGGCAACGGCTCACCGTGGAACCGAAAGGTGCGCAGCCCGGCGGGCGGCGACAATCTTTACCTCGCATCGATCGTGGCGCTGAACGCGGATACCGGAAAATACATCTGGCACTATCAGGAAACGCCCGGCGATCACTGGGACTACACGTCGACCCAGCCGATGATTCTGGCCGACATCGCCATCGACGGCGCGCCGCGCAAGGTGATCCTGCACGCGCCGAAGAACGGCTTCTTCTTCGTCATCGATCGCACCAACGGCAAGTTCATCTCGGCGAAGAATTTCGTCGATGTGAACTGGGCCACCGGTTACGACGCCAATGGACGGCCGATCGAAGTGCCGGCGGCACGCGGCGATGAGCCCTACGACGCCATTCCCGGTCCGTTCGGCGCCCACAACTGGCACCCGATGTCGTACAATCCACAGACCGGCCTCGTCTATCTGCCGGCGCAGGGCGTGCCGCTCAACCTGACCCCGGAGAAATCCGTGGTGCAGAACGCAGCCACCCCCGGCAAGTTCGGCGGCGCCACCGGCTGGAATGTCGGCTTCGTGCTGAACGGCACGCCGCCCAAGGCGCCGGCATTCGGACGGCTGGTGGCGTGGGATCCGGTCAAGCAGAAGGAAGCCTGGCACGCGGAATATGTGGCGCCGTGGAACGGCGGCACGCTGACGACCGCCGGCAATCTGGTGTTCCAGGGCACCGCCGACGGACGCTTCATCGCCTATAATGCCACTACGGGGGAGAAGCTCTGGGAGACGCCGACCGGCACCGGCGTGGTCGCGGCAGCCTCGACCTACCTGATCGACGGCAAGCAATACGTCTCGGTCGCGGTCGGCTGGGGCGGCGTGTTCGGTATCTCGCAGCGCGTCACCGAACTGCAGAGCCCGGGCACTGTCTACACCTTCGCGGTCGACGGCAAGGCGCCGCTGCCGGCCTTCGTCAAATACCAGACCGAGGGCTTGCTGGCGGGCGTCAGCTATGACCCGAAGGACGTGCCGGAAGGCACCGCGATCTATGTCGCTGCCTGCGCCACCTGTCACGGCGTGCCCGGCGTCGACAAGGGCGGCAACGTCAAAAACCTCGGCTATGTCTCCAGGGAGACCATCACCAACCTGAAGGACTTTGTGTTCAAGGGCCCGTTCCGCGACCAGGGCATGCCTGATTTCACCGGCAAGCTGACCGAAGCCGACGTGGTGAAGGTGCAGGCCTTCATCCAGGGCACCGCGGACGCGATCCGGCCGAAGTGAGTAGATCGTCATTCCGGGACGATGCGAAGCATCGAACTGTGATGTGCAATTGCATATCTGAGAATCTCGAGATTCCGGGTTCGCGCTGACGCGCGCCCCGGAATGACGCGGAAACAAAAAGGGCTGCGCGATCTCTCGCGCAGCCCCTTGTCGTTGAAGCCGTCAACCGATCAGAACATCAGGCCTTCCTTCACCAGCACCCAGCGGCCCTTCTGGACCTGCTGAACCTGGGTGATGGTGTTGGCGAGATGATCCGTCTTGGTGAACTTGGTCGGCGGCGAACTGAAGATATCGAGGAACTTGTCGCCGGACTCCAGCGCGTCGAGCATCTTCTGGCCGGTCAGGTCCTTACCGGCCTTGTTGGCGTAGAAGGCAAAGGTCTCGATTGCATTGTAACCAATGATCGCTTGGGTATTGGCCTCAGTGTTGAACATCTTCTTGTAGTTGGCGAGCCAGTCCTTGACCTTACCCTTGGCGGTGTCCTCGTAGGGAATCTCGAAGCCCGACGCGGCATAGAGACCTTCCACCGCTTCCTTGCCGAGCGCCGGCACTTCCAGCACGTTGGTCGGCGTGGCACCGAGGAAGGTGACGTCCCAGCCGAGCTTTTTGGCCTCGCTCATCGCGCCGATGGTTTCGCGGATGACCGTTCCCAGCACCACCATATCGCAGCCATCGGACTTCATCTTGGCGACCTGCGCGGAGAAATCGGAGGCGCCGCGCTTGTAACTGGTAACCGCGGCGGCCTGTACCTTCATCGCCGCAAGCTGCTGCGTGAAGCCGTCAAGCACGTTCTTTCCGTACTCGTCGTCCTGATGCATGATACATGGCTTCTTGAAGTTCTTCGCCTCCATCATGTACTTGACCGCCGCACGTGTGCTCTCGACATAGGGCAGCAGATTGTTGAACTTCAGCCGTTCCTGCGGCTTGGCCGGGTCGAACTTGAAAGTGAACTCGGCCGCCGTCAGCGGGAACAGCTGCAGCACACCGGCGTCGAACAGGATGTCCTGTGCGGCGAGCACCGTCGGCGAACCCATCGGGCCGATCATGGCGAAGATCTTGTCGCGCTCGACCATCTTCTGCGACGCCAGCACCGCCTTCTTCGGATCGTAGCCGTTGTCCTCGAGGATCATCTTGATCTTGCGGCCGTTGATGCCGCCGGCGGCGTTGATTTCCTCGACCGCCATCTTCATTCCGTTGGAAACCGGAACGCCCCAGACCTTGATCGGGCCGGAAAGATCCTGATGGGTGCCGATCACGATCTCGTTTGCCGAGATGCCTTCATTGGTAACCTTGGTCTGGGCCGCGGCCGGCAGATGGGTCAGCGCAAGGGCGCTCACCGCCAGGCCTAACGCCCTCAACGATTTCGACATTGCAAACTCCTCCTCTTTGGCCCGTGTTGAACGAAGGCTGGGGCCTTACGATCCTTCGCCGTTTTACAAATTCACTCCAAAGCTCGACGATTCACGCCACCGCCCGTTCGCGATACATGGCGTCGATCTCGGTGGCGTAGCGCTTGTTCACGAAGCTGCGCTTCAGCTTCATGGTCGGCGTCAATTCCTCGTCCTCGGGCGTCAACTGACGCTCGATCAGGAAGAACCGCTTGATGGTTTCGACCCGCGCGAAATTGACGTTGACTGCCTCGATCTCGCGCTGGATCAGATCCTGGATTTCGGCCGCGCGGCACAGGCTGGCGTAATTGGTGAAGGGAATGTCCTGATCCTGTGCGAATTTCTCGACGTTTTCCTGGTCGATCATGATCAGGCAGGTCAGATACGGCCGCTTGTCGCCGATCACCACGGCATCCAAAACGTAGGGCGAGAACTTCAGCTGGTTCTCGATCTCCGACGGCGTGATGTTCTTGCCGCCGGAGGTGATGATGATGTCTTTCATCCGGTCCGTGATCTTGACGAAGCCCTCATTGTCCATGGAGCCGACGTCGCCGGTGTGCAGCCATCCTCTGGCGTCGATGGTCTCGGCGGTCTTTTCCGGCTGGTTCAGGTAACCCATGAACAGAAAATCGCCCTTGATCAGGATTTCGCCCTGCGGGGAAATCGCGACCTCGCCCCAGGGCGCGGCCTTGCCGACCGAACCGAGCTTGATGCGATCGTAGGGCATCACGGTGGCGACGCCGCAATTCTCGGTCTGGCCATAGACCTCGCGCATGTCGAGGCCGAGCGCGAGGTACCAGCGGATCAAATCCGGCGCGATCGGCGCCGCGCCGGTGAATGCCAGCCGGCAACGGTCGAGCCCGAGCATGCGGCGAATGTTGCGGAACACCAGGAAATAGGCGGCGTGATTGGCCAGCCGCAGCGGCAGCGGCGGGGTCTGTCCTTCCAGCCTGTACTCGGTGACGCGATTGCCGATCGCGAGCGCACGGCGGTACATCCAGTTCTGGAACGCGGTGGCGTCCTTGAGCGCGATCGTGATCCCCGAATAGAACTTTTCCCAAATCCGCGGCACCGCGAGAAACGCCGTCGGCTGCACCTCGCGCAGATTGTCCGGCACCGTTTCCGGGCTTTCGGCGAAGTTCATCACCGAGCCCAGCGCCATCGAGAGGTAATAGCCGCCGATCCGCTCCGCGACGTGGCACAGCGGCAGGAACACCAGGCGCTCCTCGGCGTCGGTGGACGGAAACAGGTCGTTGGCGTGGCGCATCTGGTGCGTGACGCCGCGGTTGGAATGCATCGCGCCCTTTGCCGGGCCTGTGGTGCCCGAGGTATAGACCAGGATCGCGAGATCGTCGGCGCCGCGGCTGCCGACCATCGTGTCCCACAACGCCTCATTGCCTTGCGCATGGTTGCGCCCGAGCGCGATGAATTCGGTCAATGACAACACCATCGGATCGATGAAGCCGGACAGGCCTTCCATGTCGAACACGATGATTTTCTGCAAGCTAGGGCAACGCGCGCGGCACGACAGGATCTTGTCGAGCTGCTCTTCATCTTCGGCGAAGATCACTTTGGTGGCGGAATCGTTCACAAGATATTCGACCTGCACCGCCGCGTCGGTCGGATAGATGCCCGACGAAACCCCGCCGGCGCAGAGAATGCCCATGTCGGCATAGACCCATTCCGGCACCGCGTTGGCGATGATCGAGGCGACGTCGCCGGGCTTGAAGCCGATGGCGTGCAGGCCGTAGGCGATGTCCTTGGCGATCTGCAGCCACTGCCGCCAGCTGGTCGGCTGCCAGATGCCGAACTTCTTTTCACGGATCGCCGGCCGCTCACCGCGCGTCTCGGCGGCGAGCAAAAAACTCTTCGCGATCGTGTCGGCGACCGTCAGCACTGCCGGTCTGGCCATGCTCTCTTCCTCCCTCTCTCGCCTGCCTCGGACGCCGGTTGACCGGTCTTTTCTCGAAGCGGGCCTGAATTTAGCCCCAACCCATTCAGAACGCCATGCGACAAACTACTGTCTTTTCCGCCAAAAGCCTTACCGACGGGATCTTTAACGCCGGATCTTTAACGCCGGATCTTCAGCGCCGGATCTTCAGCGCCAAGTCTTTTTCTTCTTCCAGCGCCGCTCGCCCCGCGCGCCCTCTTCCTTGGCGCCGAGATAGAATTCCTGGATGTCCTTTGAATTCATCAGCCGCTCGCAGGTGTCGTTCATCACCACCCGGCCGATTTCCAGCACATAGCCGTAATGCGCCGTCTCCAGCGCGATCTTGGCATTCTGCTCCACCAAGAGGATCGACATGCCCTGCTCTTCATTGACACGCTTGATGATCGCGAAAATCTCCTTGACCAGGATCGGCGACAGCCCGAGCGACGGCTCGTCCAGCAGCAGCAAGGTCGGCCGGTTCATCAGCGCCCGCCCGATCGCCAGCATCTGCTGCTCGCCGCCGGAAAGCTGTCCGGCCGGCTGGTTGATGCGTTCGCGCAGCCGCGGGAAATATTCGAATACGCGCTCGAGATCCGCGGCGACACCGTCGCGATCGCTGCGCGGATAGGCGCCCATCATCAGGTTCTCGCGCACTGAAAGGAACGGAAACACTTCCCGTCCCTCCGGCACGTGGCTGAGGCCGAGCCGCACGATCTTGTCGGCCTCCATGCGCTGGATCGGCTTGCCCAAAAATTCGATGGAGCCCTTCTGGGGATCGAGAATGCCGGAGATGGTCTTCAGCACCGTGGTCTTGCCGGCCCCGTTGGCGCCGAGCAGCGTTACGATCTGCCCACGTGGCACTTCGAGGCTGATGCCACGGATGGCCATGATCGGCCCGTAATAGCTCTCGATGTTGCTGAGCCTGAGGATGATGTCGGGCGCGCTCATGTCATCCCCTCATGCGCCGAGATAGGCGGCGACGACATCGGGGTGGCGCTGCACCTCGGCAGGCGAGCCCATCGCCAGCACGCGGCCGTAATTGAGCGCAATCACCCGGTCGGAGACGCGGTTGACCAGGGTCATGTCGTGCTCGACCATCAGCACGGTGATGCCGAGCTCGGTCTTCATGTCGCGGATCCAGAACGACATGTCGTCGGTCTCTTCGACGTTCAATCCAGAGGACGGCTCGTCGAGCAGGATCAGCTTCGGCTCCGAGCACAGCGCGCGGGCAAGCTCGATCACCTTGCGGACGCCGTAAGGCAGCCCCGAGATCAGCTTGTCGCGATAGACTTCGAGATCGAGAAACTCGATCACCTGCTCGACCCGGCGGCGATGCGCCTTTTCGTTGGCGCGCACGCTCGGCAGGAACAGCAATTCCTGCCAGAGCTGGGTGGTGGAGTGCCTGTGCCGGCCGACCAGCAGATTGCTCAGCATGGTCGCGTTCTCGAACAGTTCGATGTTCTGGAAGGTGCGGGCAATGCCGAGGCCGGCGATCTGGTAGGACGGCTGCTGCGTGATGTCCTGATCCTCGAAATAGATTTTGCCTGAGGTCGGCGGATAAATCCGCGAGATCAGGTTGAAGATCGAACTTTTGCCGGCGCCGTTGGGACCGATGATCGAGAGAATCTCGCCCTTCTCGACCGCAAAACTGACGGAATCGACCGCCTTGAGGCCGCCGAAGTGCAAGGAGAGGTTTTCCGCGCGGAAATAGCTCACCGGTTGCGCTCCGACTTCACGTAGATTTTCTGACGCTTGAAGGTGGCGCGCTTGTAGAGCGGGAACAGCTGGAAGAAGAGTTTGATCTTCAGCCAGCGCCCGTAAAGGCCGAGCGGTTCGAACAGCACGAACAGCACGATGATGACGCCGTAGATCGCGCCCTTCAGGCCGTTGGCGGACGCAAACGCTGCGACACTGCTCTGGATGCCGTTCGCCGTGGCCTTGCCGGCGCCGAAGGTCGCGGCCAGCCCAGCAATCACGCCGGGCATGTCGTCCTTGAGGTAGGTCAGGAACGGATCGATCATGACCAGGAAGATGGCGCCGAGCACCGCGCCGTGCAGGCTGAAGGTGCCGCCGATCAGGATCACGATGATGAACTCGATCGAGAGCTGCAGCGTGAACATTTCCGGGCTGATGAAGGACAGTTTGTGCGCGAACAGCACGCCGGCAAGGCCAGTGATCGCCGCGCTGATCGCGAACGACTTCACCTTGTAGAGCGAGACGTTGATGCCCATGCTGCGCGCCGCGGTCTCGCTGTCGCGGATCGCGACAAAAGCGCGACCCGTCGGCGAGCGCAACAGATTGAGGGTGCCGACGATAGTCAGGATCAGCACCGACAGGCACAGGAAATAGAACAACGGCCCGTCACGCGGCACCACGGTGCCGAACAGGCTTATGGTCTTGACCCGCATGCCCTCATTGCCGTTGGTGACGCTTTCCCAGCGCGCCAGAACTTCCTCGACGATGAAGGCAAAGGAAATCGTCGCAATAACCAGATAGATACCCTGCAGCCGCAGCGCCGGGAATCCGACCAGCGCGCCGACGATGCCGGTCAGGAGTCCGGCGGCGAGGAAATAGACCGGAAACGGGACGTTGAACTGCTGCAGATAGGCGGCCGTATAGGCGCCGATGGCGAGAAAAGCGGCGTGGCCGAGCGAGGCCTGCCCGGTGAATCCCGTGAGGATCATCAGCCCGACACCGACGGTGGCGTAGATGCAGACGAACACCAGCTGGCTGACGATGTAGCTCGACAGCACGAACGGCGCAATCACCAGCAGCGCCAGCAGCACGCCATAGGACACGAAGTAGCCGCTGTGCGGAAACAGCCTTATGTCGTCTTCGTAATCGGTCTTGAACAGGAACCGCATCCCTAAACCTTCTTCCGCATGTGCACGCCGAACAGGCCTTCGGGCTTTAGCAGCAGCACCACCAGCAGCACGATGTAGGGCGCGACGTCCTTCCAGCCCTGCGGCAGATAGAAGCCGGCCATGCTCTCGATCACGCCGATCATCACGCCGCCGACCACCGCACCGGGGATAGAGCCGAAGCCGCCGAGCACCGCGGCTGGAAACGCCTTTAACCCCAAGACCAGCCCAACATTGGAGTGAATGAAGGTGATCGGCGCCAGCAGCACGCCGGCGCAGGTCGCGACCGCCGCCGAGATCGCCCAGACGATCGAGACCACGCGCTTGACCGGAATGCCCATGTAGTAGGCTGCCAGCATGTTCTCCGAACTGGCGCGCATCGCGGTGCCGAGCGTGGTGCGGTTGAAGAACAGATAGAGCAACGCGCACAGAATCACAGTCGCCGCGATCACCGAAAGCTTGTCATAGGCCAGCACCAGTGAACCAATCCGCAGCACGCCCTGGCTGAACGGCGTCTCGATCTTGAAGTCGTCGGTGCCCCAGATCATGCCGACGATGGAACGCAGGAAATAACCGAGCCCGATGGTCGCCATGATGATGGAAAATTGCGGATAGCCGAGGATCGGGCGCACCACCACCCGTTCGGCCAGCATGCCGAACAGCGCCATCGCGATCACGGCGCCGGCGAATCCAAGCCAGTAATTGAGGCCGAGCATAGCAATGAAGGTGTAGGCGAAGAATCCGCCCAGCATCATCAAATCGCCCTGGGCGAAATTGACGACCTCGGTGGCCTTGTAGACCAGCACGAAACCAAGCGCGATCAGGCCGTAAACGCAGCCCAGCGCAATGCCGCTGACCAATTGCTGAACGAAGTCCAGCATCGTTTTCCCTCCCCCGGACGCCCGGCGATTCTTGTGATCGCCTGTTGCATCCTGCTCACGCGCCCTCGTGTCGGAAGCGCTGAAAGCTATATGTCCGGATACAGTTGAACCTAAAGCGCGGACGCCTGTCAATAAACCGCTGGTGGCTGTCCGGCCAGCGCAGATATCCCGCAGCCCGGGAAGTTGTTCGGTTAGGCACGTTTTGGGGCGGTCGATTCACCGCGCCGAAAGTTCTTGGGTCCATGGTGCGCAACGGAAATGCGCTGGCCCTGCAACTGAACCCTGGACCCTTCGCCATCATGACAGATGTATCGGCACTCGAGGTGCGAGGGTTAACGAAGCGTTTTGACCGTCCTGCGGTCGATGCGCTCGACCTGACCGTTCGCGCAGGCGAATTCTACGCCCTGCTCGGCCCCAATGGCGCCGGAAAAACCACGACCTTGCGCATGGTGGCCGGCCTGCTGCGGCCGGACGCCGGTTCCGTCACGATATCGGGCATCGATGCGCTGGCCGACCCCGTCGCCGCCAAGCAGGTGATGGCCTGGGTGTCGGACGAGCCGATGATCTACGACAAGCTGACGCCGCTGGAATATCTCGAATTCGTCGCCGGCCTCTGGGGCATCGATCCCGCGGTCTCGCAACCCGCGGCGCATCAGTTGCTGGTGTCGCTCGGGCTGGAGCCGCAGCTGCACGAACGTTGCGAAGGCTTTTCCAAGGGCATGCGCCAGAAGGTCGCGCTCGCAGGCGCGCTGGTCCACGACCCCAGGTTGATAATTCTCGACGAACCGTTGACCGGCCTCGACGCGCTGTCCGCCCGTCACGTCAAGGGACTGCTCGGGGACCGCGTGCGCGCCGGCTGCACTGTGATCATGACGACGCACATTCTCGAAGTCGCCGAACGGATGGCTGATAGAATCGGCGTCATCGCCGCCGGCCGGCTGGTGGCCGAAGGCACGCTCGCCGAATTGCGCCAGCAGAACGGCCGCAACGACACCAGCCTCGAGGACATGTTCATCGCGCTGGTCGACGCCGAGGCCGTGGCCGCATGAGCTCGACGGCGGCGCTGAGCTGGTTTGCCCGGCACGAGATCCGGCTGGCATGGCGCGAATGGCTCGCCATGATGACCGGCGGTCGCGGCAAACGTAAGCGCGCCGTTATCGGTCTCATTCTGTTTGCCGCGATCATGCACCTGCCGGCCTGGGCGGTGATCGGCCGATTCGCCGACCTGCAGCCGCCGCTCGACAAGCCGACTCTGATCGTCATCACGGCAACGATCTTCCTCGCCTGGGCGCTGATGCTGTCGCAGGCGATCGAATCGGTGACGCGGGTGTTTTACGCCCGCGCCGATCTCGACCTGATCATGTCGTCGCCGGCGCGGCTGACCAATGTGTTCTCGGTCCGCATCGCGGCGATCGCGCTGTCGGTCACCGGGATGGCGCTGCTGTTGTCGACGCCGTTCGTCGACGTGCTCGTCATCGGCGGCGGACCAAGGTGGTTCGCGGCCTTTGGCGTGGTCATCGCGATTGGATTGTCTGCCGCCGCCGTTGCGATCGCGATCACGGTGACGCTGTTCAGGCTGATCGGGCCGAGCCGCACCCGGCTGGTGGCGCAGATCGTCGCTGCGATCATCGGCGCCGGCTTTGTCATCGCATTACAGGTCGCTGCGATCCTTTCCTATGGCACGCTGTCGCGCTTCACCGTGTTGACCTCAGATGCCGCCGCCGCTTATGCGCCCGGTCCGGACAGTCCGCTGTGGTGGCCGGCGCGCGCTGCGATCGGCGACGGCGAGGTGCTGGCGCTGCTGCTGGCCTTCGGCCTCGTGCTGCTCGGCGGTGTGATGGCGATCTTCTCACCGAAATTCGCCGATACTGTCGCGCACGTCTCGGCCACATCCATGACGCCACGCCGGGCACCGCGCACCAGCGCGTTTCGCGGCGGCTCGCGGCAACAGGCGCTGCGCGCCAAGGAATTCCTGCTGCTGCGCCGCGACCCCTGGCTGGTGTCGCAGAGCCTGATGCAATTGCTGTATCTCGTGCCGCCCGCGTTGATGCTGTGGCGCAGCTTTTCCGACAGTTCGGCCGCGATCGTGCTGATCACGCCCGTGGTCGTGATGGCGGCGGGCCAGCTCGCCGGCGGTCTCGCCTGGCTGACGATCTCGGGCGAAGATGCGGCCGACCTGGTATCGACCGCACCGCTGCCGCCGCAGCGCGTCACCCGCGCCAAGATCGAGGTGGTTCTGATGGTGATCGGCGTCATCTTCGCGCCGCTGATCGCAGCCCTCGCCATTGCATCGATCACGCAAGCGATCATCACCGCGCTCGGCGTCATCGTCGCCACTTTGTCCGCCGCCGCGATCCAGCTCTGGTTCCGGGTGCAGGCCAAGCGCAGCCAGTTCCGCCGCCGCCAGACCTCGTCGCGGCTGGCAACGTTTGCGGAAGCCTTCTGCTCGATCGGCTGGGCCGCGACTGCGGCACTGGCGGTGACGATCCCGATTGCTGCTGTGATCAGCGGTGCGATCACCGCCGCGATCCTCGCAGCAACGTGGAAGATAAGCCCGCGGCGGTCTTGAATGTAAGGCTCTTTTGCCTTACCTTCGCCAGGTAAATCTGAGGTCTGCCATGAGCACACTTACTGTCACAGCTAAAGGCCAAGTCACCCTCCGAAAAGACGTGCTTGAACATCTCGGCGTGCACCCTGGCGAGAAGATTACGGTGCACAAGCTGCCCGACGGCAAGATCGAGGTGACGGCCGCTCGACCAACCGGAAAGATTTCGGACGTTTTCGGCTCCCTGAAGACGAAGAGAAAAGGCCGCGCTCTCTCGATCGAAGAAATGAACGAGGTCATTGCACGAGGTTGGGCTGGCAAGCGATGAAGATCACGGCCGACACCAACGTTCTGGTACGGGCGTTGACCGAAGATCATATTGAACACAGCAAAGCCGCCCAACTAACCCTAAGAAACGCCGAACTCGTCGCGGTCACGATTCCTACCCTTTGCGAATTGGTCTGGGTATTGCGAGGCTACAAAATTCGACCAAACGATATTGCAGCAAAAATCCGGGACCTGCTGAACAGCTCGAACGTCGTCTCAAACCGTCCAGCCGCGGAAGCCGGATTGGCCGTTTTGGACGCAGGCGGTGACTTTGCCGATGGCGTAATTGCCTACGAAGGAAACTGGCTCGGCGCGAATGTCTTCGTCTCTTTCGACAAGAAGGCCGTCAAGTTGATCGAGGCTGAGGGCAGGCACGCACGATTGCTGTCTTAAGCTACCGCTACGCCCTCACCAGTTCCATGACAGCCGCGGCAAACGCCTCCGGCGCTTCCTGCGGCAGATTATGGCCGGCGCCTTCCACCACGCGATGGATACGGCGGCCGGTGAATTTGGAAGCGCTGGCGCGGCCGTCGCTCGCGGGCAAGACGCCGTCGGCGTCGCCATCCAGCGTGACAGATGGCGCCGTGATTGGCGGCAGCGGGACAAGGCGTTGCCGCAACTCGGCATAGGCGGGATCGCCCGCGGCGAGGCCGAAGCGATGGCGGTAGCTGTGGATCACGACATCGACGAAATCAGGATTGTCGTGCGCGGATGCGCTGCGGTCGAAGGTGGCGTCGTCAAAGTCCCAGTCCGGCGACCATTGCTCCCACAATATCTCCGCGATCTCGCGCCGGTTGGCGGCGAGCCCGGCACGCCCGCGCTTGATCTGGAAATAGTATTCGTACCAGAGCGCGGCTTCGTATTGCGGATCGATCGGCACCATCGCGCGAGCGGGGTCCTGGATCAGGTAACTGTTCACGGTCACCATGCCGCTGCAGCGCTCCGGCCATAGCGCTGCCGCGACGCAGGCTGCACGCCCGCCCCAATTATGCCCGGCCAATACCGCGCGCTGAACGCCAAGTGCATCCATCAGCGCGATCACATCGGCACCGAGTGCTGCCTGCTCGCCGGAACGCAAGGTAGCTGGGTCGCGAAAGCGCGTCGCGCCAAAGCCGCGCAGAAAGGGAGCGATGACGCGGCATCCCTGTGCCGCCAGTTGCGGCGCGACATCGACAAAGCTGTGAATGTCGTAGGGAAAGCCGTGCAGCAGGATCACGACCGGACCGTCCGCAGGACCGGCTTCATAATAGGCCACGTTGAGTACGCCGGCGGCGATTTGGCGGAGCGGCTCCAGCTTTTGCGACGACGGCGCGCGCTCCGGACGCGCGGGAGCATCGGCCTGCGCAAAAGCCTTGCTCACAACCCCTGACAGGGCCGCGCCGATAAGCAAGCGGCGGCGATCGATGGAATCGGACATCGCTCAGGCCTTGATCAGCTCCATGACGGCAGCGGCGAATTCTTCCGGCGCTTCCTGCGGCAGGTTATGACCCGCACGCGGTATGACGCGATGGACACGGCGGCCGGTAAATCTCGCCGCAGTGCTGCGGCCGTCGGTGGCGGGGCTGACGCCGTCGCCGTCACCATCCAGCGTCACGGATGGCACCGTGATCGGCGGCAGCGCGGCCAGTTTCTGCTGAATATCGGCATAACGCGGATCGCTATCGACAAGACCAAACCGATGACGGTAGCTGTGGATCACCACATCGACGTAATCGGGGTTGTCGTGTGAGGTCGTCGTCCGCTCAAGGCAGGCGTCGTCGAACGACCAGTTCGGCGACCATTGCTGCCACAATATCCTGGCGATGCCGCGCCGGTTGGCGGCCAACCCAGATCGGCCACGCTCCAGTTGAAAGTAATACTGGTACCACAACGGCACCTCGCGTTCCGGCCGCGCCGGCACCATTGCCCGCGCAATATCCTGGATCAGGTAGCTGTTGACGCAGACGAGCCCGATGCAGCGCTCCGGCCACAGCGCGGCACCGATACAGGCCGCGCGGCCGCCCCAGTCGTAACCGGCGAACACCGCGCGCTGGATGTGCAAGGCATCCATCAGCGCCATCAGGTCCGCGCCCATCGCCGCCTGCTCGCCTGAGCGCAGCGTCGCGGAATCGAGAAATCTGGTCGGGCCGTAGCCGCGCAGATAGGGCACGATGACGCGGCAGCCTTGCGCCGCCAGTTGCGGCGCGACGTCTACAAAAGAGTGAATGTCGTAGGGAAAGCCGTGCATCAGCATCACGGCCGGGCCGTCCGCGGGCCCCGCCTCGTAATAGGCAATGTTGAGCACGCCGGCATCGATGGTGCGCAGCGGTTCCAGCCGTTTCGATGAGGGCGCGCGCGCAGGGGCATTTTCACTCACGGCAAACTCCAATCCGGGATTTGGTGCGTATTCCACATTACGGCATAGCCTGCTCCTGATGAAGCAAATCCGGCGCATGGCCGTGCGCGTTTGTCATCATGACGGATGCGGAATTCGGCGATACAGTGGCCTCAGCGGCCACCGCCGCCGACGGGTCTTGCCATGCTGCGATCCCTTGTTGCCGCCACCGCCTTTCTGGGCCTGCTGATGGCACCGGCTGCCGCCGCCGAACCGCTGCGCAGCGAGTGTCTCGCCATGGCCAACTCGCCGCCGCGCGCGATTCCCGTCAGCCTTCGCCGCGTCGCAGCCAGGGAAAATGTAAAGCCAGAAGAAGTCGCGATCACCTATGTGGGCCATTCCACCTACTACATCGACACGCCCGGCGGTGTGCGGATTGCGACAGATTTCAACGGCGCCTACCGGACCGGCCGCCTGCCCGACGTCGTCACCATGAACCGCGCGCATTCGACCCACTACACGCTGTTTCCGGACCCGAAGATCGAGCATGTGCTGCATGGCTGGGGCGACGACGGCCAGCCCGCCCATGTCGGGTTGCGCGTCGGCGACGTCTATATCCGCAACGTCACCACCGACATCCGGCGCTACTGGGGCGAAGGGTCCGGCGGCGAGATGATCAAGGACGGCAATTCGATCTTCATCTTCGAGGTTGCCGGCCTCTGTATCGGCCATCTCGGCCATCTCCACCACAAGCTCGACGAGACCCATTTCGCGGCGATCGGCCGGCTCGACATCGTGATGGTGCCGATCGACGGCACCTACACCATGTCGCTCGACGGCGTCTCCGAAATTACAAAACGCCTGCGCGCCTCGGTGGTGCTGCCGATGCACCGCTTCGCTACCCCGCTCGACGAATTCATGCAGCTGATCGGCCAGCAATTCGAGATCGACCGGCGCGGCGAGCGGACGCTGAAGGTTTCGAGGGAGACGCTGCCGGCGACGCCGACGGTGATTATTCTGGACGGGGTTTGAGAAGCGACAATTGATGTACTACCGTCATTGCGAGCGGAGCGACTTGTCCGCCGAAGCTCAACGAGCGAAGGCGGAAGCAATCCATGGCGCAACCAGGCAAAGCTGGATTGCTGCGTCGCTTCGCTCCTCGCAATGACGAAAACAAGAAAAATCAGGGAGTGAAATAATGGCTGCCAGCACTGCACCCGCCTCCAAGAGCGGGCTCTATGCCGATCCGCGCGAAGACTGGCTTGCGCTGCATACCGAGGAGATCATCGACCCCGCGCGCCCGATCGTCGATCCGCATCACCATCTCTGGGATCGCGGCGGCCTGCACTACATGATCGAGGAGATGGCGGCGGATGCCGCCTCCGGCCACAACGTCGTCGCGACCGTCTATGTCGATTGCCGCTCGATGTACCGCGCCAGCGGGCCGGAAGCGTTCCGCCCGGTCGGCGAAGTCGAGTTTGCCAACGGCGTCGCGGCGATGGCCGCCAGCGGCGGCTACGGCAAGGCCGCGCTCTGCGCCGGCATCGTCAGCCACGTCAATCTCCTGCTCGGTGACGACGCCAGGCCGGTGCTGGAGGCGGAAATCGTCGCCGGCAATGGCCGCTTTCGCGGCATCCGGCATTCCTCGGCCTGGGACGCCGATCCCAATGTCGCCAACATGTATGCCACGCGACCGCAAGGCCTGCTGCTCGATCCGACCTTTCGCAAGGGCTTTGCCTGTCTCGCGCCGCTCGGCCTCAGTTTCGACGCCTGGTTATTCCATCCGCAGATCGGCGAACTCGCTGATCTGGCTCGCGCCTTCCCGGAAACCAAAATCGTGCTCGACCATTGCGGCGGCCCGGTCGGCATCGGCCGCTTTGCCGGCAAGCGCGAGGAGACTTTCCCGATCTGGAAAGCCTCGATCCAGGAAATTGCGAAATGCCGGAATGTCGTGGTCAAGCTCGGCGGACTGGCGATGTGCCTGCTCGGCTACGACTTCCACCTGCGGCCAAAACCGCCGTCGTCGGAAGAAGCAGCCGCCGCATGGCGCCCCTATATCGAGACCTGCATCGAGGCTTTCGGCCCCAACCGCTGCATGTTCGAGAGCAATTTCCCGCCGGACAAAGGCCAGTGCAGCTATCCCGTGATCTTCAACGCCTTCAAGCGGCTCAGCACGCAATACAGCGAGGCCGAGAAGACAGCGCTGTTTTCGAAAACGGCGACCGACTTCTACAAGCTGAAGTAAGATTGATCGCGGAGGCGGCGGGCGTTGATTACGCCCACTCGCCCTTGCGGAACACCGGAACGACGCGGCCGTCGGCATGTATGCCGTCGATGTCGGTCTCGGCCGAGCCGATCATCCAGTCGATGTGGATCAGGCTCTTGTTGCCGCCTTGGGCCGCGATCTGTTACGGCGTGAGGTTGCCGCCGTCAACGAAGCATTTCGAATAGCACTGGCCAAGCGCGATGTGCGAGGCCGCGTTCTCGTCGAACAGCGTGTTGAAGAACAACAGCCCGCTCTTCGAGATCGGCGACGAATGCGGCACCAGCGCCACTTCTCCAAGGCGCGCGGCGCCCTCGTCGGTTTCCAAAACCTTCTTCAGCACTTCCTCGCCACGCGAGGCCTTGGCCTCGACGATGCGGCCTTCCTCGAACCGCACCGCGATGTTGTCGATCAGGGTGCCCTGATAGGACAGCGGTTTTGAAGAGACGACATGGCCGCTGACGCGGCGGCAGTGCGGCGTGGTGAACACTTCCTCGGTCGGGATATTGGCGTTGCAGGTGATGCCGTTCTTGGCGGTCGACGCGCCGCCCTCCCATTCATGGCCGTCGGCGAGGCCGATGGTCAGGTCGGTACCGGGGCCGGAATATTTCAGCGCATGAAAACGCTGGCCGTTGAGCCAGTCGGTGCGCTCGCGCAGCACCGCGTTGTGTTTGTCCCAGTTCGCCACCGCGCCGTCCTGGTCGACACGCGAAGCCGCGAAGATCGCATCGGCCAGTTTTGCTACCGCGACATCTTCCGGAACGTCCGGGAAAACCTGCCTGGCCCAGGCCGGACTCGGATAGGCAATGATGTTCCAGTTGGTTTCGAAATTGACGATTTTTTCGAGCGCAGGCTGATAGGCGATCGAATTGGCCTTGCTTGCGCGCGCGACTTTTGTGGGATCCTCGCCCGACAGCAGCATCGGATTATCGCCGACGATGGCGAGCCGCGCGGTGTTGGCGCCGAACGCCTTCGCCATGCCCTCATAGAGCCAGCCGGCGGCGCGATCGAAGCTGCTGTCGTGGGCGTAGCGATAACGCGACAGCGTGATCTCCTCGTCCGACAGGAACGGGGTCACGATCCCGGCGCCGGCCTTGTAGGCATGTTCGGCGATCCGGCGAACCAGCGGCAGCGCGACCGAGGGCGCGGTCAGGAGCAGATCCTGGCCCGGCTGTAACTGCAGGCCGACCTTGACGGCGACTTCGGCGAGGCGGTCGAGTTTGACGGGATCGATCGAGGCGGAGAGATTGCGCTGATGTGCGGTCATGATTTTTCGGCCAAATGCTGCTGGATGTTGTGGCCCCGCAGCCTCTGGCCCAAATCACGATATCAAGGGTCGCAGAATCAGGCCAAAGCGAGCGAAGCGCCTGATATCAGCAATAGCACAAGAATGGTCCGGCGAAAGCCGGCCTCGTTGATGTTCCGGAATGCTAGAATGCCGAGCGCGGAACCCGCAAACAGCGCCGGCAGGCTGACGGCGAGGTCGACCACGATCCTGGATGACAGGCCCTGGCGTTCGAGCAGCAGCACCAGCGCAAAAATCTGCATGATGGCGATGAACGGCTGCACCATGCCGCGCTGGTCGCCCTTCGGCATGCCGCGCAAGTCGCACCAGATGGTCGGGATCGCGCCCGGCATCGCGGTCAGACCTCCGATCAGGCCGCCGCCGAATCCGACGAGGGCGGTGAGACGGCGGCTGGCGCCGCCGTCGGTGCGCGCCAGCGCCGGGCGGAACAGCATGTAGCCGGCGTAGAGGGCGACGATGATTCCGAAGCCGGTCCGGAAAACGTAAGTATCGGTGTTCTGCAGCAAATGCACGGCGATGGGAATTCCCAGCGCGCCGCCGACGATCAGGAGCAGGCTGCCCTCCCACTGAATGTTCCGGCGCAACGCCCACAGATTCGCGGCCTGCACGCCAATGCTGCAGGCCATCATCAGGGGGACGGCTTCCAGCGGCTGGAAAATACGGAGCAGGATCGCACCGGCAACGGCGGAAAAGGCGAAGCCGGCGAGACCCGAGACAAAGGCCCCGGCGAACACCGCAACGCTCAGCAAGACATTCGTTGCCAGATCCGGCATGGCCTTCGCTCCTTGAATGCGAGCTAAAGCGTTTTCGAGCGAAGCATGCCCTCGGACTTGATCCGCGGTGGATACCGGTTCGCGCGGGGAAAACGCGTCAAAACAAAAAGCCAGAGCCCGGTTCTGATTCAATCAGAACCGATGAGGCTCTAGTCGTAGGGAAGCGAGGGTTGCGGCGATTTCGTTCCCGCCGGACACGTCACCGCATCGTCAAGCGACGTGTCCGCGGGGCTGGCATGCAAGCGATCGAAAACGATTCCGGTGGCGACATGGAGAACCAGCGTAAGGACGGCAACGATGACAAGCGGCGTAAGCTTGAGCGGACGAGCCTCATGCGAGTTGATCCCAGAGAGAAGGGCTTGCGATCCTTCGCGTCCGATCGTCGGCGCAGATGGGAGCTTTATTTCCGTGGGCATTTCGACTGCTTTCTTCTGGCGGTGATGGTTCGGCCGCGATGCCTGGTGTCGCAACCCTGGAATATCTCTCGATGAGATGGCTGTAGTGACAAATCACGCGCCGCGCTTCGCGGCGGCGCGACACGTGCAGCGCCGCGAGAATGCGCAGGAAGATATTTTTGCGTTTGGTTCGCCGGTTAAACCTGGCTTCAACGGAGCTGATGCGCATCGCTGATGACCCCGCGTGTTGGAGTGTCGGATATTCACGCGGGCAACATGTCAGCGGTCGCCGTCAGCGCCTGTGATATGTTTCACAGACGCGTCGGTGACGCAGGACAATTAGATGTGAGTGAACTTGAGAAACCCTTGAGGTGTTCTTGAGACGCACTGAAGTGCGTCGCGCCGCCCGTTTGCGAGGCGCCACTCCGCCGCAAATCAGTGCAGACGAATCAGCGCTTCGACGCAGCGAGAACCCGGTCCACCATCTCGGGCGCGAGGCCGAGATAATTCTTCGGCGAGGTCAAACGATCGATCGTCGCGCGATCGATTCGTGCGGAAACCCGCGGGTCCGCCGACAGCGCATCCGCCAGCGTCATGCTCTTTTCGTTGGCGACGCGGCAGGCGTCGTAGACCACATCGTGCGCTTCCTGCCGGCCCATATCGGGTGCCAGTCCCATCATCACGGCTTCAGCAACAATGAGGCCGCGACTGATGTCGAGATTGTCGGCCATCTTCTTCTCGTCGACGATCAGCCCGCCAAGTGCGAACTTCGCCTGGTGCAGGCTGCCGGCGGTCAGCACAAAACTTTCCGGGATCGCCATCCATTCGGCATGCCAGGGTCCGGTGGCACGTTCGAAATCCTGCACCATCGCATCCAGCATCAGGCCGGCGTGCTGGCGCACGCCCTTGGCCGCCGCCAGCATCAGCTCCGAGGAAATCGGATTGCGCTTCTGCGGCATTGTCGAGGATGCGCCGCGTCCCTTGACGAACGGTTCGTAGACCTCGCCGAATTCGGTCGAGGCCATCATCATGATGTCAAGCGCGATCTTGCCGAGCGACCCCGTAACGAGACCGAAGAAATTCATCACCTCGGCCAGCCCGTCACGCGCGACGTGCCAGGTCGAGACCGGCACGCCGAGGCCAAGCTCTTCGCACAGCGCCTGCTGCACCTCAAAACCTCTGCTCCCGAGCGAAGCCAGCGTGCCGGCGGCACCCGCGAACTGACCGACCAATACGCGCGGCTTCAGTTGTGAAAGGCGCTCGGCATGGCGGTCGAACATCGCCAGATAAATCGCGGTCTTGTAGCCGAAGGTCACCGGCAGCGCCTGCTGCAGATGGGTGCGCCCCGCCATCGGCGTGTCGCGATAGCGCTTCGAGAGACCGGCGAGGATGCCGCGCAGCTCGGCGATGTCTTTCTCGATGATTTCAAGGCCGGCGCGGACCTGCAGGATCACGGCGGTGTCCATGATGTCCTGCGTGGTCGCGCCCCAGTGCACGTAGCGCCCGGCCTCACCGCATTGCTTCACCATCTGGTGCACCAGCGGCAGGATGGGATAGCCGACGATGTCGGTCTCGCGGCGCAGCAACTCGAAATCGAGCGCCGACACATCGGTTCGTTTGGCGATCTCGATCGCTGCCTTCGCCGGAATCACGCCGCAGCGCGCCTCGGCCTTGGCCAGCGCCACCTCGACCTCGGCATAGCGCGAGATCAGGTTGAAATCCGAAAACACCTCGCGCATCGCTGGTGTCCCGAAGGCGTCGCGGAACAGGATGGAGTCGAGGACGGTGGTCGAGGTCGGAAAGGCGGGCATGGCGAATTCCTGGAAAAGATCCCGGCGAACGCCGGAATAACGTCATGCCACAGCCGGTCTTGGTTGGGGAAGCCGTTCGAGCCGCTTTCGCAAACGTGACTGGATTTGGCGGCGGCGACCCCGGACAAGGAAACCATGCGCGCGTTCTCGACCAGCAGACAGCTACACTGCAAAATCCGCCCCTCCCGGCGCAGCGACGGCGACCGGGTCGTCGATATCTGGCGGGCCGCCGTCGATGCGACCCATCACTTCCTGACGGCTGAGGACCGCCAGGCGATCGACCTGCAGGTGCAGCAGTTCCTGCCACACAGCCCGCTCTGGCTGGCCGTCGATCCGCAGGATCAGGCGATTGGATTCATGGGACTGTCAGGCCCGCACGTGGATGCCCTGTTCATCGATCCCGCCTTTCACGGCATCGGCGTCGGGCGGCAGCTGGTCTCGCTTGCGCTTCGCTTTCACCCGGTCATTACCACCGACGTCAACGAACAGAACCCGCGGGCGATCGGCTTTTACGAGTGGCTCGGCTTCGTTCGCTTCGGGCGCTCGCCAATCGACGACCACGGCAGGCCTTACCCGCTGCTTCACCTCCGGCTCGACTCCAGGCCCTGATGGACATCGAGACTCACCATGACGATCGTCGTGTCCTGCAGCACCTGTTCGCGCTGGCCGACGATTCCGAAACCCAGATCGCAAGCTATATCGCCCTCGGGGAAGTACTGGTCGCATGCGATGGGGATGGGATCATCGGCCACCTGCAGATTCTCGAGGCCGGTGAAGCCGGCGCATACGAACTCAAGAGCATGGCGGTCGATTTATCGCGCCAGCGCGAGGGCATCGGCTGCAGTCTGGTCGCGGCAGCGGTCACGCTTTGCCGGTCACGCCATGGCCGCCGGTTGATCGTGTCGACGGCTGCCGCCGACATCGGCAATTTGCGCTTCTATCAACGACAGGGCTTTCGGATGTATCGCGGCGTGCAGGACGCGTTCCGGCCGGACACCGGCTATCCCGATGGAATTATGATCGACGGCATTCCGCTCCGCGATCAGGTTTTTCTCGAACTCACGCTGTGATGATCCGGTCGATAGGCGCATCTATGGGAACGAGATCCGCGTGTCAGGCTCAGGACAAGCCCCGCACGGTCAGGACAACCGCCTCCGCGCCCGCTTTGCGGTCGACCGAGATTTCCTGATATTCCGGCGAGGTCTGAAACTCCTCCGCCGCGGCGGCATCCGGAAATTCCATGATCACGACCTTGTCGCGCGGCCACTCGCCTTCGAGCACCACCGGGTGCGCGTCGGCCACCAGCAGCTTGCCCTTGAATTTCTGGAACACGCCCATGAAGCGCGATTGATAACGGTCGTACAGCTCGCGGCGGGTGAATTTCAGTTGCGCGATGATGTAGACGGACATTCCAGTTCTCCGACTGAAGGCTTACTCCGGCTGAATGCCGGCGACTCTTGTGTATTCAGTCCAGCGCTCCCGCTCCGCCCGCACCTCGGCCTCGCAGGCGGCGAGGTCGGTGATGTCGTAGGACAGGCCGAACTCGTCCATTCGCCGCCGTACGTCAGGCACGGTCAGGGCGTCGTTGATCAGCCCGTTCAACTGCACCACGATGTCCCGCGGCGTCGCCGACGGCACCGCCATGCCGAGGAATCCGGTGAGCTGGAACCCCGGAAAGGTTTCGGCCACGGCAGGCACGCCAGGCGTTGCCCGCGCGCGCGAAAGGCTGGTGATCGCCAGCGGCCGCAACTGGTGGCTTTGCAGGTACTGGTTCGACGCCGTCGTATCCATGAACAGGCAATGGATTTCGCCCGAGATCAGGTCCGCGATCGCGTTGGCAATGGCGCGATACGGCACACCCTGCAGTTCGATCCCGGCGAGGCGGCCGAGATATTCCGGCGGCGTGCGCGAGGAGGCGTTGAAATAGCCGAATACCAGTTTGCCGGGCTCCGCCTTGGCAGCGGCGACGAAGCTTGGCAGATCGCGCCACGGCGCCTCCGGCCGCACCATCAGATAGCTGCCGCTGGAACGGAACACGCCGACCACCGTAAAATCCTTGGCGGGGTCATAGCTGAGATTACGAACCAGGCTGACATTGGCCGCATGCGTGGAGGTGGTGATCAGCAGCACCGTATAGCCATCGGGCTCAGCGGTCTTCACCGCCATGGTGCCGATGATGCCATTGGCGCCCGGACGGTTGTCGACGACGACGGCCTGTTTGGTCTTCTCTTCAATCTGCTTGCCGATCAGCCGCGCGGAGATATCGCCCGAGCCCCCCGGCCCGAATGGCACGATGATCTTGATCGGCCGCGACGGGTACTGCGCGGCTTGCGCCTGGACGGGAACCAGCGCCGCGCCGATCAGCGCGAGGACGGAACGACGATCGATCGTTGTATTTTGTGTGAAACCCGCCACGAGATTTCCTTGTTGTTCTTGTTTCGCCGGGAGCTCTATTTATAAATCGTGGCACACCGGAAAGCGAGCCGGTTTGGTTCAGGCACCGCTGATATGCATTGCGCCGAGGACGGCACCCCAGATCGCCGCGGTCGCGACCGCCAGCAGGATAAAGGCGCCCAGCAGCGAAAGGCAGAGCAGCAATCCATCCTCTTCGAGATAGGCCAGCGCGATCAGCGCCACCAGCAGCGCCGGTATGATCTGGATCAGGGGCAGCGGCGCCAGAAACAGCCCGCTCAACGCGAGGATGGCCACACCAGCGGCGCGCCGCGATACTCCCGGCGGAATCGACCAGCGCGGATGGACGATCTTTTCCAGCACGACAAGCAACGGCAGCGCACGCCCAACGATACCGGTGAGCGCCGACGAGCGAAGCGGATAAACCGCGATACGCCGGGGAAAGCTTGGCCCGCTTCGTCCGAGAATCATCTCGAAGGCCGGAAGCGCCAGCAGCGGGCCGATCAGCATCGAGATGCCGGGCACCATCGCCACCAGCGACATCACGAGCATGATGATTCCGAACGAGCGGCGGTCGAGCCGGCCCAGCAGCCATTCGATGGTGAAATGCTCGCCCGGAAGGTTGTTCACCAGATCCGATAGCGTAGCGGTGACCGGAACGGGATGGGATTCGGTGTCAGCCTGCCCGGAAGAATCATCGTCCCGCAACATCGAATCCATTTAACCGACCACCACTCAGCCGCGAAATTTCTTCTTTGGCTTCTTCCCGAACGAAGGTTTTGGAGCATCGCCGCGGTCGCGCCTCGAATTGCCGGCAAAGGCAGGCTTGTCCTGGTGCCGCTTCTTGGACTTGAAATCCGGCTTTCTGTCGAATGCCGGTGCATTTTCGCTGCGCGATTTTTCGCCCTGCGGCTTGCTGTAGGGTTTGCCGTGCGGCTTGAACGGCCGTTCGGATGGCCTCTCATCACGCGCGAAATCATTTGGCGCTGCGCCGCGGTCAGGCGCCCGCGCTTCCCGCCGGGCCGGTTCCCGCCGCGGTGCGTCCTGCCGGGGCGCGTAGGCCCGCTTTTCCGGAGCGGCCGCGCGTTGCGGGGCGCCTTCGAGCGCCTCGATGCGGATCGTGTCTTCCTTGTCGGGACGCTTGATCATTGCAGCGAACGATTCCGCCGCGCGTCCGGAAATCTCGAACTCGGTCGTGGTGTCCATGATGCGGATTGCGCCGATGTCCGTTTTGTCGATGCCGCCGCGCCGGCAGATCATCGGCAACAGCCAGCGTGCTTCGGCGTTCTTCTTGCTTCCGATCGAAGCACGAAACCATACGCTGTCCTCGCCCATGCGATGGCGTGGCGACGATTTTCCCGGCTTTGGCCTCGGCCCGGCGGAACGATCCTCGCGAACGGTCCGCTCCTGCGCGCGCTCGGCGCGCGACCGGACGCGCCCCTCGCCGGGATCGGAAATATCTTCGGGCGACGGCAGCCGGGCGCGATAGAGACGCGCCAGCGCCGCGGCGATATCTTCGGCCGAGCGCTCGGCGAGCAGCGCCTGCGCGATAACCAGATCCTCGGGCGTGGTCTCCGCCGCGAACAGATCGTCCTTCAGCATGCGCTCCTGGTCGAGCTTGCGGATTTCATCCGGCTGCGGCGCGATACCCCAGACCGCGTCGATCCCGGCCAGATTGAGCAGCATTTCCGCGCGCCGCTTCCGCGCCGGCGGCACCAGCAAAATGCTGACGCCCTTGCGGCCCGCACGACCGGTGCGACCGGAGCGATGCTGCATCACTTCGGGATCATTCGGCAGATCGGCGTGGATGACGAGATCGAGGTTCGGCAGATCGATGCCGCGCGCAGCGACGTCGGTTGCGACGCAGACACGGGCGCGTCCGTCGCGCAGCGCCTGCAATGCCATGGTGCGTTCGTTCTGGGTCAGTTCACCCGACAGCGCGACGACGGAGAAGCCGCGTTCCAGCAGCGCCGACTGCAGATGCCGGACAGCGTCGCGGGTGTTGCAGAACACCAGCGCACTCGGTGACTCGAAGAACCGCAACAGGTTGACGACGGAATGTTCGACATCGCCGGGCGCGATCCGGATCGCGCGGTACTCAATGTCGGCGTGACCGCCCTCGTCGCCCTCGACTTCAACGCGAAACGCCTGCTGCTGGTATTCCTTCGCCAGCGTCACGATGCCGCGCGGCAGGGTCGCCGAGAACAACAGCGTGCGGCGGGTTTCCGGCGTGGCTTCGAGGATGAATTCCATGTCCTCACGAAAGCCGAGATCGAGCATCTCGTCGGCCTCGTCGAGCACGATCGCCTTCAGCTCGGAAACATCGAGGCGGTTGCGCCGCAGATGATCGCAGAGCCGGCCAGGCGTGCCGACGACGATGTGCGCGCCGGCTGCCAGTTCGCGCTGCTCGCGGCGCGGGTCCATGCCGCCGACACAGGAGACCACGCGCGCATTGGCATGACCGTAAAGCCAAACCAGTTCGCGGTGGACCTGCAGCGCGAGCTCGCGCGTCGGCGCCACGATCAGGGCAAGCGGGGCGCCGGCACGCTCGAACCGCTCGGCATCGCCGAGCAGGTTTTTCGCGATCGCCAGCCCATAGGCGACGGTCTTGCCCGAGCCGGTCTGCGCGGAAACCAAGAGATCACGGCCGTCGGCGTCATCCGCCAGAACGGCGGTCTGGACCTGCGTCAGCCGATCAAAATTACGCTCCGCCAAAGCTCGGGCGAGCGGCGGATTTGTAGGCATTAATGTCACGAGATCAAACCTTGGTTGGCGTTGTCAGCCGAAACGAGAAAAGGGCCTTGAACCCGATGGCTCGAAGCTGCCGCCTGGAATACGCGCAGGCGCACGGCGCGATGAATTGGATGAGATGGGGACCCTTTAGGCCAAATCCAAGCCAAACACCATCGATGTCTTTGCAGGGCCGCCTGCCCCCTACCGGGATGGTAAACTGCAGAGATCGCTCGGTTCTGTGCCCCAATCGAGCCGCAAACGCCCACGGAGCCGCTGGGATTTTGAAAACTGCCCGCTAGAGTGCCGCTTCCGAGCATTTTCACCCAAGGGACCGCCGTGACGCCGTTCAAGACCATTCGCGCCCGCGCCGAGAAGCGCAAAGGCGGCCCCAAGGCGCTGGCCAGACTGCTGCCGGCCAAGCCCGATCCGAAGGCGCTGGCGAAGCTCGGCGACGACCGCATTTTGGCGGAGATGACGCAGCGGGTGTTTTCGGCCGGCTTTGCCTGGAGCGTGGTCGAGACCAAATGGCCCGGCTTCGAGAAGGCGTTTCTCGGCTTCAAGCCCGGCCCGCTGACGCTGCAGCCGGATGATTTCTGGGACGCCCTGATAAAGGACACGCGCATCGTGCGCAACGGCGCCAAGATCATGTCGGTGCGCGCCAATGCCGGCTTTGTCAGGGACATCGCCAGGGAGCACGGCAGCTTCGGCAAATTCCTCGCGAACTGGCCGGTCGTCCAACGAGGCCGGGTTGCTCGAACTACTCGCAAAACGCGGCAGCCGGCTCGGTGGCAATACCGGGCAGATGATGCTGCGCTTTCTCGGCTGGGACGGCTTCGTGACATCGAGAGACGTCGTGCTGTGCCTGCGCGACGCCGGGCTCGACATCGCCGAGACGGTTACTTCGAAGCGCGACATCGTCAAGGTGCAGGCGCAGTTCAATGCCTGGGCCGCGGAGACCGGTCTTGCCTACGTGCAGATCTCGCGGATTTCCGCGCTGTCGATCGGCGAGAATTATTCGGCTGAGAAGCTGGCGAGCATGATGGGCACGGACGATTGACGGTAAATGATAGGTATCGCTTCGCTACACCCATCCTACGCTGCGTTACCTCTCCAGCAATAAATCGCGAAGCGCCGCGTCACGGCGATTGATGCGTCGCAGCCATCACAGCGACGTCGCCATCTCATGCGCGCCGGAATTCGCGGCCCCCTGCGCTTCTGTGCCGTGGCTCACGTCGGTGACCGCGCCCCCTCCCCTAGTTTGCAAGCGGGCTGTTACCGACTGCGGCGGGATGGCGATCGCGACGCACCTGGATGCGCGGGGTCTCCCATCCTTCCGAGACCAAGGATGATGATCATGGCCAAGACGATTCGTATTCTCGACGACGATGCAATATTTCTGCCCGACGCGGCACCGGCCGTCGTTGCTCCCTCCGGACCTATCTACATCACGGGAACGTGGGGCAATGACACGATCCAGGGCAGCATGTGGGATGACGTGATCAACGGCCTCGGCGGTAATGACACGCTCTATGGCAACGGCGGCGACGACACTATCGTCGGCGGCAACGGTGCCGGCGGCAATTATCTCGACGGCGGCGACGGCAACGACTTCCTTCAGGCCTTCGACGGCAACGACACGCTGGTCGGCGGCGCCGGCGACGACTATCTCTATGCCGGCAACGGCTACAACAGCCTCGATGGCGGGGCCGGCAACGATACGCTTGTCGGCGGCCTTGGCACCGACCTCATGTACGGCGGCGATGGCAACGACTCGCTCTATGGCGGTGGCGGCAACAATATTCTCAACGGCGGGGCCGGCGATGACTGGCTCGACGCCGGGGCCGGTGCGTCCTGGCTGTTCGGCGGCGAAGGATACGACACCGCCGGCTATGGTTCGTCGGTAAACGCCGTCACCGTGAACCTGCTCGACGGCAGCCTCAACACCGGCGATGCCGCCGGCCATGTCTATATCGGCATCGAAGCCTTTTTCCTTACGGTTTCCGACGATACGTTTATCGGCTCGAATCTCGCTGACGTCGTCAACGGCGCCAGTGGGGACGACATGCTGTACGGCAATGGCGGCAACGATACGCTGGACGGCGGCGAAGGCAACGATTGGCTGTACGGCGGCGACGGCGATGACATCCTGCATGGCGGCGCCGGGCGTCACCACCATGGTCCGAGCGGCGGCGACGACTTCCTGTGCGGCGGCAACGGCAACGATACGCTCGATGCCGGCGACGGCAACGACACCCTCATGGGTGGCACCGGCGCCGATATCCTGCAGGGTGGCGACGGTTACGACGTCGCGGCCTATTATGACGCCACCGCCGGCGTCAGCATCGACCTGACGCATGCGTCGTCGACCTGGGCCGGCGAAGCGCAGGGCGACGTGCTGACGTCGATCGAGGAGTTCGACCTGACGTCGTTCGCGGACACCTTCAAGGGCGACGCCAATGCCAATATCGTCTATGGCGGCTCCGGCGACGACCAGATCTACGGTCTCGGCGGTAACGATGAACTCCATGGCGGCGACGGCAATGACGGCATTTATGGCGGTGACGGCAACGATGTCATCTATGGCGACAGCGGCTGGGCCCATGGCGGCGACGATTACCTGCAAGGCAACGCCGGCGACGACACCCTGATCGGCGACTACGGCAACGACCGCATGGTCGGCGGCACCGGCAACGACATCCTGGTCGGCGGCATGGGCGGCGACTACATGATCGGCAACGAGGGCGCCGACACGTTCCGCTTCGCCGCGGTCGAGGAGTCGCAGAACCGGGTATCGTGGGGCGCAAGCCAGCTCGATACCATCGTCGACTTCACGCAAGGCGAGGACAAGATCGACCTGTCGCTGATCGACGCCAACGTCTCGCAGACCGGCGACCAGGCCTTCACCTTCCTCGCCGATCCCGCCCACTTTACCGGCGACTGGTCGGGCAAGATCTGGGAAACCACGAACGCCCAGAACGGCATCGCCACGCTCAACATCTCGATCAACGGCGATGCGGCGCCCGAGATGCAGATCTACATGTCGCACGCCTACACCTTCACCGCGAACGACTTCATCCTCTGAGCGTTGAAGACTCTCCAGGCGTTGAAGCGTTCGGCATTCACTTCGAGATACGGCGCACCCTGCGCCGTATCTCACATCACGTAGAATCCATGCGTGGCGTCGCGGCGAAGCTGATCGACGAGGCCGTATTCCCAGTCGAGATAGGCCTGCATCGCCGCCCTGTTGACGCCGGTGCCCTCATAGGGACGGCGGTAACGACGCGACGGATCAGGCTTTGGCAGCAGCACCGGCGGCCCGACTTCCAAGGCGCCGTCATAGCCGCCGTCGAGCACGAACACTTCCCAGCTCATTTGAGCCAGCCATGACCCGGTCATGTCGGCGCGGACACCTCTCGCGTCTGTCAGCACGATGCGCGCGCCGCGCACCGGTGCGGCCATGTCGATTTCCTGCACCAGCTGCCCGCCGGGGTAATGGCGAAAGCCGGTGAGGTGGCCGGCGCTGTATTCCGCCTCGTCGCGGACGTCGAAGCGATAGAGCGTGCGATCGGTCTGCGCCTGCAGCGCCGCCATTTCCGCCACGCCGATATGCCGGACGCCGGCCCGATAGGCAACGTTGCGCGCATTGACTTCCGCGCCCTCGAACGGGCCGATCTCGCCGCGCTTGTTCGAACCATGTTCAAGCTTCTGGCTCGCCAGCGTCCAGCCGATGGTGCCGTTGCGCAGCGCCACCACCTTGTTGGCGACGCCGGCATTGATCAGCGACTGGGTGCCGATGATCGAGCGGGTGCGCCCCGCGCAGTTGACGACGATGGTGGTCGCGGGATCCGGCGCGGCGCTGCCGGCACGCAGCACCAGTTCGGCGCCGGGCACGCTGATCGATCCCGGAATGTTCATGGTGGCGTATTCGTCGAAGCGCCGGACGTCGAGAATTTGAATGTTGGCTTTGGTCGCGATCAGGTTCGCGACTTCGTCCGCGGCCAGCGAAGGCGTATGGCGGCGATGTTCGACCAGTTCGCCGAACGCCTTGGCGTAGGAATTCACGTCCTCGAAAATTTCGTAAGCAGCGTGACGCCAGCCATCGAGGCCGCCGTCGAGCTGGCGGATGTTGCTGTAACCAAGGGCTTTGAACTGTTCCGCCGCCGCCGCCACGAGGCCTTCGCCGGCATCATACAGCACGATCGGCACGTCCTTGCGCGGCAGCCGCAATGCGGCCTCCAGCCCGATCCGGTCGGCCGCCATGTTGGCAGCGAACAGCGGATGGCCGGTGGCGAAGGCAGCTTCGTGCCTGAGATCGAGCAGCGCGATTTCCTCGCGCAGCAACAGGGCCGTGCGGATTTGCCGGGGCGTAACGGAGGGGACGGTCATGCGGGGTAAGTTCTCATCTCATTGAGATATGGAACGTAATTACATCTTTCTGTGCGCTGCGCCAACGCTCCCGTTCCGTTGAAAGCATGGCTCGGGCGTGTTTAAGGTGGGTCCATGGACCTCAAGCAATTGCGCACTTTTCGGGCCGTGGCCGAGCTCGGCAGCCTCAGCAAGGCGGCGGACCGGCTGCGTTCGGCGCAGCCGGCGCTGAGCCGGCACATCAAGCTGCTCGAGCACGAGCTGCGCGTCGAGCTGTTCGTCCGCAACGGCCGCGGCATGCTGTTGACCAGCGCCGGCCGGATGCTGCTCGACCGCACCACGGGCCTGATTCGCCAGATCGAGCAGGTGCGCGACGACCTGCAGTCCGCGAAGGGCAGCCCCTCGGGCCGCGTCATTCTTGGCCTGGTGCCGACCGTGAGCGCGGTGTTTTCGGGACGCTTCGCCCGCCGCGTCATCAGCGAATTTCCCGATATCTCGCTGCGCATCGTCGAGAGCTATGGCGGCCATCTGGTCGAGTGGCTGCACCGCGGCGAGATGGATCTTGCAATCACCTACGGCCCCGCGGTCGACCTTCATCTCTCTGTGCAATCGATCGGCCACGAGGACATCGCCGTTGTCGGACCGCCCGGCTCGGGGCTGAACAAGAAGAAGCAGGTCGACCTGAAATGGCTGGTGAAGCAGAAGCTGATCCTGCCGAGCCTTTCGCATGGCCTTCGGGCGCTGCTGGAAAAGGCCGTCGCCCGCCAGCGGCTGACGCTCAACGCCATGATCGAGGCGGATTCGTACCGCGCCCAGATCAGCCTGATGGAGGAAGGGCTCGGCTATACGCTGCTGCCGCCGTCGGCGATCCGCGCCGAACTGGCGGCGAAGCGGCTGGAGATGGCCGCCCTCGTCAACCCGCCGGTCTCGCGCGAACTGATCCTGGCCTCGCCGGTCGCCGATCCCCCGTCGATCGCGACCACCACGATCGCGACGCTGATCATGTCGGAGATCGAACAGCTCGCGAAGGAAGGACTCTGGAAGATCAATATGACCGGCTAGCACTGCATCCCTTGTTGATCATTGAACCGTCGCACCCGAGATCTCCACCAGCTTCTTCCACTTGACGAGTTCGCTGCCGATGAAGGCCTTGAACTCGGCCGGCGTATTACCGACGGGCTCGCTGCCTTGTTCGGCGAGCTTTGCCTTGACGTCTTCCGAACGCAGCGCGTCGATCGCGGCGCGGTTGACGCGGTCGATGATCTCGGGCGGCGTCTTCGCCGGGGCCAAGAGCCCGTTCCACAGCGTGACTTCGTAGCCGGGCAATGTCTGCGCGATGGTTGGAACATCAGGCAACAGCGGCGACCGCTTCGCCGTGGTGATGCCGAGTGCCTTCAATTTTTCCGCGCGCACCTGCTGAACCACCTCGACAAGCGGCGCGAACAGCACTTGAATTTGGCCGCCCAGGAGATCGTTGACGGCCGGCGCACCGCCGCGATAGGCGATGTGGATCATCTTCACGTCGGCCTGCGCGTTGAACAACGCCCCAGAAATATGCTGCGAGGTGCCGTTGCCGGCCGAGCCGTAATTGAGCTGGCCGGGATTGGCTTTGGTGTAGGCGATGAAGTCGGCAAGGTTGCTGGCCGGCACCGCGGGATTGACGACCATCAGATTGGGAATGAACGCCGTCACTGTGATTGGCGCGAAATCCGCCTGCACGTCGAACGGCAGGCTCTTGTAGAGCGCGGGATTGGTCGCGAATGTCGAGCTGGTCGCCATCAACAGTGTGTAGCCGTCCGGATCGGCCTTCGCCGCGGCTTCGGCAGCGATATTGCCGCCGGCACCGGCGCGGTTCTCGACCAGCACCGGTTGCCCGAGCCGTTCCGAGAGCGCCTGGGCGATGATGCGGGCTGTGACGTCGGTGCTGCCGCCTGCGGCGTAACCGACCAAGATCTTGATCGGCTTTGCCGGCCACGTGGTTTGCGCCTGCACCGTGGCGGCCAGGCTCATGACAAGCGCAAACGCAAACACCATCGAACGTCGCATCACCGACACTCCCTTATTATTTCGCCGGATGTCTCTTTTGCTTTGACGCGTTTTCCTTGAGTGAAAACGCTATCGCGCACCCGGTCGACCGAAATAGCGACGCCTCAGTTATAGAGCGCCTCGTCGCCCAGCACCGATTGCCGGAAGCGCGAGGTCAGGATGACGCCGTCGGCCGGCGGCATCACGAACACCAGCGCTTCGGGCGCAATCTTGATTTGCGCAAAGGCCGTGCCGCGGCCTTCATGGGCCACGTCACGAAGCTCAGTCACTTCGGCCATCGTGCGGACGATCCGCGAGGTGCGAATGCCGACCGCGGTCGCGACGGCGGAAAGGTCGACACTCGCGGCGGTGTGGGTCTTCTGCATGCCGGTTTCGCCAAAACGCTCGTTGTCGAGCACGGCGACCGTGAGATTCGGCGGCGCTTCGACGCCGATGGTGGCGAGCGAGCCGAGGTTCATCAGCATTTCGCCGTCACCGGTGATGACGAGCACTTTTCGTTTCGGCTGCGCCAGCGCGAGACCGAGCCCGATCATCGAGGCCGCGCCCATCGCGCCCCAGAGCGGAAAGTTATTGGCGTGGTCGCCGGCCGCCGAGACGTCCCAGTTCGGCGCGCCGAGTCCGGCGATGACAAGCAGTTCGCCGCGCGAACGCACCAGTTCGTTGACGACGTCGCGGCGGTGCAGCAGTGCATTTGGGTTGCTCATTTGCGGGCCAGCTCCTTGAAGTTCTTGGCGCCGAGCACGCGCTGTCCGATCAGAAGCGCGACCGGCTTCCAGGTGTTGAAGGCAAGGTGCGCCGCGCCCTGCACCGCGGAGGCGACCAGATCCGGCTCATCGACCTTGTTGACGATCACGCCGACGGACTCCAGCGCCGCACGGGTGCCCTGCCCCATCGGAATCTGCCACGGGTTGAACTCGCCCCAATCGCCGCGCATGGTCACGATCATCAACAACGGCATGTGACAGATCGTCGGCAACGACAGCATGTTGATGCAGTTGCCGACGCCGCTCGACTGCAGCAGCAGCACGCCGCGCTGGCCGCCGAGCCACGCGCCCGCCAGCATCGCCACGCCTTCTTCTTCTGTCGTCAAGGTGACAACGCGGGTTTCCGGATCGGCCTCGAACGCGCGAATCAGCCGGCTATGGCCGGCATCCGGCACCATCGCCACCTGCTTGACGCCGGCGTCCTTGAGGACGCGATAGACCTCGTCCGGCCAGGTCGGCAGCGCCGGCACTGCCGCCGCGGCTTTCGATTTTGCTGCAACATCCGTCATCGGGCGGTATTCCCTCTCGCATTCCCAAGGGTTGATTCTGGGAGGTGATTGGCGCGGACCTTAGATCGCCGCGCCCGGCCAAGGTATTTCAATGTCGACATGGCTTCTATTGCAAAATTGAAAGGCTGGGGTGGAGCGTAGCGCGTAGCTCGGATTTTCCCGTCATTGCGAGCCAACGGGGCGGGCATTCGCGCGACGTTGGCTCGCATTGACGGCTGAATACGACTTCGCGATCTCGCGGCGCGAGGCGCCCGGAGTTTTGCATTTCGTTGGCCCTCTGAAGGATAGAGGGCGCAGGGAAGACCGGGTGCGCGCCGCACCCGCGGTCTCGCGTGCAATAGATGCATCGTAGTGCGCACACGAGCATACAGGTTTGGCGGAGAGCACCGGCCTTCCCTGCGCAATGGCTTTACG
>JBBRSX010000026.1:0-53937 GCA_038244925.1 Hyphomicrobiales bacterium
CCCTATCTCGAGCTGTTCGCCTGGCTGGAAGGCCGGGCCGAGAAGCCGGTCAATCGCGATCCGACGCCGTTCCGGCCGGTGATGCTGGCGCATGCGATCGAGGATTCGGATTTCGCCAATCTTGATCCAAACGAGTTTGTCGCCGAATGGAAATGGGACGGCATTCGCGTGCAGGCGGTTTCCGGCCGTGACGAACGCGGCCATCCGCAGGCCCGGCTCTATTCGCGAACCGGCGAGGACATCACCAAAAGCTTTCCGGACCTCACGCCTTCGCTACATCTGCAAGATTCTTCAAATTTGAAGCATGATGATTCCCGAAAACCAGTTCACACTTTTCGGCATCATGCTTCATTCGCGATCGACGGCGAATTGCTGGTCTTGCGCGACGGCCGCGTGCAGACGTTCAATGTGCTGCAGCAACGGCTCAACCGCAAAGTGGTCTCGCCCAAGCTGATCAAGGAATATCCGATCCATCTGCGTGCCTATGATCTGCTCGCCGATGGCGAAAGCGACCTGCGCGAACTGCCGTTTGTCGAACGCCGCGCGCGGCTGGAAACCTTCATAAAAAGACTGGACGACCCGCGCATCGATCTGTCGCCGGTGGTCGCCTTCGATAGCTGGGACGCGCTGACATCGGCGCGCGCCGATCCCGCCGGCGCCGGTGCGGGCGAAGATGCCGACGCGGTCGAAGGGGTGATGCTGAAGCGCCGCGACGCGCCGTATTTGCCGGGCCGCCCCAAGGGTCAGTGGTGGAAATGGAAGCGCGACCCGCATTTGATCGACGCCGTGCTGATGTATGCGCAGCGCGGTCACGGCAAGCGGTCGTCCTATTACTCCGACTACACCTTTGGCGTCTGGACGTCAGGCGAGGACGGCGAGCAACTGGTGCCGGTCGGCAAGGCCTATTTCGGCTTCACCGACGAGGAACTGCTGCAGATCGACCGTTTCGTCCGCCGCAACACCACCGAAAAATTCGGACCCGTCCGCCATGTCGTGCATCAGCCGGATCAGGGCCTGGTGCTGGAAGTCGCCTTCGAGGGGCTGGCGCGCTCGCCACGGCACAAATCCGGCGTCGCGATGCGGTTTCCGCGCATCAGCCGGCTGCGTTGGGACAAACCGCCGCGCGAGGCCGACCGGCTGGAGACGCTGGAGCGGATGTTAAAGACTGTGACAAACAATTAAGGCGCCGCGGGCAAATTAACGTGCTGGCGGCAAATTAAGGTGCCGCCGGCGCCTGGCAACCATTGACGGCCCCGCACGGGTTTCCCATGTCCCCCGCCGTGACGTATACTGTGCGGGCGAGACCGCAGGAGAGACCGATGACCAACGACGCCCGAGACTTGCCGGCCAGCAGCAATGACGGCCTGTATCGATTCCTCGGCGGCTCGCCGCTGGCGGTGGCGTTCCGGCTGATCCTGCTGTCGATCCTGGTCGGCGTGGTGCTGTCGGTGATCGGCTTCGATCCCTGGAATATCCTGCACAGCATCCAGATGCTGTTCCGCCGGCTCTGGGATCTCGGCTTCGACGCCGTCAACTGGCTGTGGCGCTACTTCCTGCTCGGCGCCGTGATCGTGGTCCCGATCTGGTTTTTGTCGCGCATGTTCGGCTCGCCGCGCGGCCGCTAGATTGGCGAAGGGCGATAGCAGCCGATGCAACTGCGATTTGTCGGCTGCGGCGATGCGCTCGGGTCCGGCGGCAGGTTCAACACCTGCTTTCACGTCACCGGCAGCCGCGCCAATTTCCTGATCGATTGCGGCGCGACGTCGCTGCCGGCGCTGAAGCGCTTTGGTATCGCGCGCGAAGAAATCGATCTGGTTCTGATCACCCATTTTCACGGTGATCATTTTGGCGGGCTGCCGTTTCTGCTGCTGGACGCGCAGTTCACGCGACGCACCCGCCCGCTGGTCACGTCGCAGGGCCGGCCGGCATCGAGGCGAAGCTGGCGCATTTGATGGAAGCGCTGTTCGAGCATTCCTCGAAGACCAAACAACGCTTCGATCTTTCCGTCGTCGCGCTCAATCCCCTGGAAAGCCGCAGCTTCGGCGAGGTCAAGGTGACGCCCTACCCGGTGGTCCACGGCGAATCCGGCGGACCGTTTCTGGCGTACCGGATCGAGGCCGAGGGCCGCGTCATCGCCTACAGCGCCGATACCGAGTGGACCGAGACGCTGATCCCGGCGGCGCACGAGGCCGACCTGTTCATCGCGGAAGCCTATTACTTCGACAGGATCGTCAGGAACCATCTCAGCCTGAAGACTCTGGAAGCGCATCTGCCCGAGATCAACGCCAAGCGGCTGGTGCTGACCCATATGAGCGATGACATGCTCGGACGGCTGGGCGAATTGGCTTACGTCGCCGCCGACGACGGCATGGTGGTCGAACTCTAGCCATGCATGCCCCCGCCTCCTCCTCCAAGGTAACGACCAGACAGGTGTTCGCCATCGCCGGTCCCGCGATGGTCGCGAACCTGACCACGCCGCTGATCGGCATCGTCTCGACCACGGCAATCGGCCGGCTCGGCGACGCCACGCTACTCGGCGGCGTCGCGATGGCCTCGGTGCTGTTCGACTGCATCTTCTGGCTGTTCGCGTTCCTGCGCATGAGCACGGTTGCCTTCACGGCGCAATCGCTGGGTGCCGGCGAGACCGGCGAATTGCGCGCCATCCTGGTGCGCGGTTTTATCGTCGCCGCGCTGATCGGCACGGCGTTGATCGTGCTGCAGATGCCGCTGGCCGCGGTGTTGCTGGGCGCGATGGGCGGCAGCGAGGGCGTCACACGCGCCGCCAAAACCTATTTCATCATTCGAATCTGGTCGGCGCCGCTCGTACTCGGCAATTATGTCGTGCTCGGCTGGCTGATCGGACAGGCCCGCGCCAAATTGGCGCTGGGCACCCAGATCAGCATCAACCTCATCAACGTGGCGGCGACGGCGCTGCTGGTGCAGGTGTTCGACTTCGGGATTGCGGGTGCCGCGATCGCCGCATTGATCGCGGAAGCCGCGGGCCTACTGCTCGGCGTCGTGATCGCGCAGCGTCTGCAGGGATCACTGGCGGTGACGCGTTCGACGCTGTTCGATCGGACAAAACTGATGCGGATGCTGTCGGTCAACCGCGACATCATGATCCGCACCGCGGCGCTGATCGCAGCATGGCTGTTGTTTACCGCGCAGGGCGCACGCTCCGGCGACATGACGCTGGCGGCTAATGCGGTGCTGAACAATTTCCTCTTGATCAGCGCCTTCTTCCTCGACGGTTTGGCCAACGCCGCCGAACAACTCTGCGGCCGCGCCTATGGCGCCCGCGACCGGAGCGCCTTCACCGGCGCGGTGCGGCTGGTGCTGATCTGGGGTTTTGGTTTTGCCGTCGCAGTGGCCGGAAGCTTTGCGCTGTTCGGGACTTCGTTCATCGACATCATGACCGCGAACATGGAGGTCCGCCGCCTCGCCCGTGACTATCTGCCGTTCGTGGTCTTCGCGCCGCTGCTCGGCGTATTCGCCTTTGCCTATGACGGCGTCTATATCGGCGCCACCTGGGCGCGCGACATGCGCAACCTGATGGTGCTGTCGCTCGCGATCTTCCTCGCCGCTTGGTTTTCGCTGCGCTCGTTCGGCAATGCCGGATTGTGGGGCGCGCTGCTGGTACACTACGCCGCCCGCGGCGGCCTCGAGGCGCTGCGCTATCCGGCGCTGTTACGGAAGTCGTTTGGGGCAATGAACTGAATTTACATTCCGTCATCCTGAGGTGCGAGCAGAGCGAGCCTCGAAGGATGAACGGCCACGGGCCGTCGCCCTTCGAGGGCCGCGCTACGCACGGCCACCTCAGGGTGACGGATCACGCAAATTACTTCACCGGCCAGTCTTCGGCCGTGATCGTCGCGGCATCCGCGCCGACGATTTCGGACAAAGAGTCGCGTCCGGTTCGTAGCAAGGTCGAGGCGAGATCGTTCTTGATGTCCTCGACGAGGCCGAGGCCTTTGTAGACGAGCGAGGAATACAACTGGATCAGGCTGGCGCCGGCGCGGATTTTCGTCAGCGCGGCGCCACCGCTATCGATGCCACCGACCCCGATCAGGGGGAACGCGCCTTCGGCCCGCACATAGGTCTCCGCCACCATGCGGGTCGACAGCCGCAATAGCGGCCGCCCCGACAACCCGCCCTGCTCTTTCGCGCGGTTGCTCTCACGCAAGGTCGAGGGCCGCGCCAGGGTGGTGTTGGCGACGATCATGCCGTCGACCCGGCGCGAGCGGGCGATGTGCACGACGTCGTCGAGTTCGGCCAGACTGAGGTCCGGCGCGATCTTGAGCAGCACCGGCGAGTCGCCGGCGTTCTTGCGCACCCGCTCGCGCGCGTCGATCACCTTGGCGAGGAGATCGTCGAGCGCTGCGGATTGCTGCAGGTTGCGCAGGCCCGGCGTATTCGGTGAGGAAACGTTGACCGTGAAATAGCTCGCGACCGGCGCAAAGGTCTCGATCAGCGTGACGTAATCGGCGACGCGGTCGACCGAATCCTTGTTGGCGCCGACGTTGACGCCGACGATGCCACCGAGATTGGCGCGCGCGGCGAGCCGGCGCAGCACCGCTTCGGCGCCGTCATTGTTGAAGCCCATGCGGTTGATCACGGCTTCGTCGCGCTCGAGGCGAAACAGCCGCGGCCTGGGATTGCCGACCTGCGGCTTCGGCGTCACGGTGCCGATCTCGACAAAGCCGAAGCCGAGCCGCAGCAACGCGTCCGGCGCCTCGGCGCTCTTGTCGAAGCCCGCGGCCATGCCGATCGGGTTGGGAAAGTTGAGGCCGAACGCCCGCACCGCCAGTTTCGCATCGTCGACACGCGGCTTCATCGGCGGCATCAGCCGCAGCCCATGGATCGCCATGCGATGCGCGTCTTCCGGATCGAACCAGCGTAGCAGCGGCAGCGAGAAGGCGTCGAAGGCGCGGATCACGATTTCAACTCCGGGATATCGTGATAGCCGTCGGACCGCGCCCGCATGTCGAGGATGGCGGTGACCGCGCCGAGATCGAGTTCGCCGTAGAGATGCGGGAATAGTTCCTCGTTGCGCGAGGGCTCCCAGCGCAAGGCGTCGCCGAGCGCATCCGCATCGACCGCAATGAGAAACAGACCGGTCTGCCCGAAATAATGCTTTCGCGCCGTCTCGGCGACCTGGGAGGCGGTGGAGAAATGAATGTAGCCGTCGCGCAGGTCGTCCACACTGCCCTTGTAGACGCCCTGCCGCTCAGCCTCGCGCCAGGCCGAAGCAGGACTGATTTTGTAGATCGTGGGCACGGCGTTCCGGATTCCCTGCTTGTCGTTGAGTCTCTTGAGGTTTTCCCGGAAATCACCGGGCGCGCCGCCGACCGTAAAGGCGGCGGCGGCGTAACTCAAGCGCCGCCGCGGGCGGCGGATCGGCGGCCAATTGGCCGGTTCTCTGTTTTGACGCGTTTTCATCAATGCGAACCGGTGCCCACTTCGCTCGAAAACGCTATGAGATTTGCGTTAACGCCCCGATTGAGGCAATAATTCCTAAACGGGTTCGGGATTTCTCGATGGCCAAGCAATCCAAGTCACCGCGCATTCTCACCCATAGTCAGGTCTGGACCGCGCTCGACCGACTGGCCGAGCGGGCCGGCCTATCGGCCTCGGGGCTTGCCAAGCGCAGCGGCCTCGACCCCACCACTTTCAACAAGTCCAAGCGCATCACCGGCGACGGCCGCGAGCGCTGGCCTTCGACCGAATCGGTCTCGAAGGCACTCGCCGCCAGCAATTCGACGATCGAAACTTTCGTGCAACTGATCGGTGACGGCGCCCGCAGCATGCAATCGGTGCCGCTGCTCGGGCTCGCCCAGGCCGGCAACAGCGGCCAGTTCGACGATAGCGGCTTTCCCGCCGGCAGGGGCTGGAACGAGGTGGCGCTGCCGTCGTCCGGCGACGAGCATGCCTATGCGCTGGAGATCTCCGGCGACGCGATGAAGCCGGCTTATCGCGACGGTGACATCGTCATCGTATCGCCGGGCACCGCGATCCGGCGCGGCGATCGCGTGGTGGTGAAAACCACTAGCGGCGAAGTCATGGTCAAGGAATTGAAGCGCCGCACCGCCAGGCAGCTGGAATTGCAGTCGCTCAATCCCACCCACGCCGACCGCATGCTGGACGCGGACGATGTCGCCTGGATCGCGCGGATCGTGTGGGCGAGCCAGTAGGATTTGCCGTGACTGATGTCCTGCACGACCTGCTGCGGCAACAGCTTCGGGTGGTGTTGTGCGGGACCGCCGCGGGCACGACGTCGGCGGCAGCGCGGGCCTACTACGCGCACGGGCAAAACAAGTTCTGGAAGATTTTGCACGCGACCGGACTGACCCCCGAGCAGTTGCAACCGCACCAATATCGCGACCTGCTGCAATTCCGCATCGGCCTGACCGATCTGGTGAAGGCCGGGGCAGGAATGGACCGCGCCGTACTTCCAAAATTGACGCCGGAGGATCGCCATCGCCTGCGCCAATCGATCATGACGTTTCGTCCGAGATTGCTGGCGTTCACCAGCAAGACCGCGGGGCAAAAATTCTACGGCGGCAAACGCGATTACGGCGAACAGCCCGAGCGCATCGGCGATACCCGAATTTGGATCCTGCCGTCGACCTCCGGCGCCGCCAATGGCAGCTGGCGGCCGGAGATCTGGCACCGGTTTGCGGATGAGGTGAGGAGAGACACCTAGCTGTCATTGCCGGGCTTGACCCGGCAATCCATCTCCCGAAACGACTCTTGCGAAGAAGATGGATGCGCGGGTCAAGCCCGCGCATGACGAGTTGGGCTTACGTCGCGTAGTCAGGCTCTTTCCGATCGAGCATCCGCTTCAAGGCATCGAAATGCCGCTGCGCCGGCGACGGGCCCTTGTAGAGATGATCGTCGCGGTAATCGCGCTGGGTTTTTTCGACCACGGGGGCCGGAAGCTGCTTCAGCTTCTGTCCGGTCCACATCGCATAAATCTGCACCTGGGCGGCGCGCTCGACGTAATAGAGCATATCATAGGCATCGGCGACGGTTGAGCCGACCGTCGAGATGCCGTGACTGGCCATGAACAGCACCCGCTTGTCGCCGATGACGCCGGCGAGCCGCGCGCCTTCCGCCGGGTCGAGCGCAGGCCCGGTATATTCGTCGTCATAGGCGATAGCGCCGGACAGCCCGACCTCGGTCTGGCCGATCTCCTTGATGCGGGGGTCTTCGAGCCGGGTCAGCGCACTGGCATAGGGCATGTGGGTGTGAAACACCGCCTTGGCCTGCGGCAGCGCCTTGTGGATCGGCGCGTGGATACAATAGCAGGAGCGCTCGACCTCGCCCTCGCCGCGCTTGACCTCGCCGTCGTCGATGCCGACTTCCATGAAGCAGGACGCCGTGACTTCGGACCAATGCGTACCGAACGGGATCTGGTAGTAGCGGTCGGTTCGGCCCGGCACCGTGAAGGTGAGGTGATTGAAGATGCCTTCGCTAAAACCCTGGTTGAAGGCGAGCCGGTGGGCGGCTGCGAGATCGACCCGCGCCTGCCATTCCTCGGCGCTGGAGTTGTCGAGCGCTTTCGGCGAAACCCGGTACTGCATGCGAATTCTCCCTGCTGAAGCTTTCGATGTGGCCAGCCTCTCTGCGGAGGCCTGGACGGCTTGACGACAGTGTAACGCAATTTGGCGCCGCCGCCGCCGAAATTGCCGGGGACCTCCCATCCCGTTTTGCGGCCCCCGCCGCTCCTGCCGTGCCGGCGCACCGCAACCCCCGTCATCTTTCCGGATCATGGCTCCCTCGAATCGGATACTGCAGGGCTTTCATCAAGCTCGGAGGTCGCCATGGATCGTCGAAACGTAATTGAAGGCGCTGGCAGGACTGGCGGTTTGTCCGGTCTGCACGACGTCAGGCTTTGCCGCGGAAGGCGCGCACTGGAGTTACGAGGGTGCGGCGGGCCCGGCCAAATGGGGCGACCTCGATGCCGCCAACAAGGTCTGCTCGATCGGCTCGCAGCAGTCGCCGATCGATATCGGTCCCACCGTCAAATCCCGGATGCCGGCGCTGAAGCTTGCCTGGAGCAAGACCGCCGACACCATCGTCAACAACGGCCGCACCATTCAGATCAATTTCGCCGAGGGCAGCACGCTGAAGCTCGGCGACACCAGCTACAAACTGCTGCAGGTTCACTTCCACCGGCCGAGCGAACATCTGATCGCGGGCAAGAATTTTCCGATGGAAGCGCATTTCGTCCATCGCGCGGAATCCGGCGCACTTGCCGTGGTCGGCGTGCTGCTGGCCGAAGGAAAGGCTAATGCCGCGTTCAGCAAGATCGTCGCCACCATGCCGGCCAACGAAGGCCCGGCGGTGAAGGCCGACAGCACCATCAATCCTAAAGCCCTGTTGCCGACGAAATTGAGCTATTACCGCTACGAAGGCTCGCTGACGACGCCGCCTTGTTCGGAAGTGGTCGACTGGCTGTTGCTGACGACGCCGATGCAGGTCGCGGCCAGCGACGTCGCCAATTTTGCAAAGCTCTATCCGACGAACGCCCGTCCGTCCGGCGCAGAAGGACAACCGTCGCTTCGTGCTGGTGGCGGGGTGATTTCTTGCCTTCACCCCTTGTGGGAGAAGGTGGATCGCTGACGCGAAGTAGCGGCGAGACGGATGAGGGGTCTCTATCCGCTGAGACAGACCCCTCATCCGCCTTCGCTGCGCGAAGGCACCTTCTCCCACGAGGGGAGAAGGAAAAAGAACTTACGCGCTGCGCGCCAGCGCGCCGTCGATCATTGCCACCGCGTTTGTCACGCCGTAGACCGCGACGAACGAGCCGAAGCGCGGGCCTTTTTCCTGACCGAGCAGCACCTGGTAGAGCATGTTGAACCAGTCGAGCGAAACGCCCGGCCTTCCATCCTTGCCCTTCTTGACCTGATCCAGGAACGGCTCGCGGCGGCCGATTTCATAGACCACGTTCTGGATGTCCTCGGCGGTAGACCCCGCCGACAGGCTCGACAGCGCATCGCGCAGGTCCTGCAAGGCAGCGCGCTCGCCGTCGGTCGGCTGGCGGAATCGTTTCGTCGGCGCCACGAAGTCGCGATAGTAATTGATGGCGTAGCCGACCATGGCATCCAGTTTGGGATGCGTCTGCGGCGTCACGCCCGGACGGTAGCGGCCGATGAACCCCCACAGCGTCTCGGCATTCTCCGCATTCGACGACGACACCAGCGTCAGCAACAGCTGAAACGTCACGGGCATGTCCGATTTCGGCGGCTGACCGGCATGGATATGCCACACGGGATTCGCAAGCTGCTGCTTGGCATCCTGCCGCGTATAGCCATCGAGAAACTGCTGGTAGTCGTCGACGTTGCGCGGGATGACGTCGAAATGCAGCCGCTTCGCCGCCTTCGGTTCGCGGTACATGAACAGCGACAGCGATTCCGGCGACGCGTAGCGCAACCACTCGTCGATGGTCAGGCCATTGCCCTTCGACTTGGAAATCTTCTGGCCGCCCTCGTCGAGGAAGAGTTCGTAGTTGAATCCTTCCGGCGGCGTGCCACCGAGCGCCGCGCAGATCTTGCCGGACAGCTTTACGGAGTCGATCAGATCCTTGCCGGCCATCTCGTAGTCGACGCCGAGTGCGACCCAGCGCATCGCCCAGTCGGCCTTCCACTGACATTTCACATTGCCGCCGGTGACCGGCGTTTCGACCTCGGCGCCGGTGTCCGGGTCGAGATAAGTCACGGTGCCGGCGGCAACGTCGTGGCGGAGCATCGGCACCTGCAGCACGACGCCGGTGGTCTTGCTGATCGGCAGGAACGGCGAATAGGTCGCGCGACGGTCCGGCCCCAGCGTCGGCAGGATGATCGCCATCACCTTGTCGTATACCGCGAGCATCTTCAGCAGAGTCGCGTCGAAGCGCCCCGACGTATAGTAGTCGGTCGAACTCGCGAACTCGTAGTCGAATCCGAAGTGGTCGAGGAAGGCGCGTAGCCGCGCGTTGTTGGCGGCGCCGAACGAAGGATGTTCGTTCGAGAACGGATCCGGCACGCGCGTCAGCGGCTTGCCGAGATGGGCCGCCATCATGTCGCGATTGGGCACGTTGTCCGGAACCTTGCGCAGGCCGTCCATGTCGTCGGAGAACGCCAGCAGGCGGGTCTTGATCTTGTCCTCGGTGAGCACGCGAAAGGCGTGACGCACCATGGTGGTGCGCGCGACCTCGCCAAAGGTGCCGATATGTGGCAGTCCCGACGGACCGTAGCCGGTCTCGAACAGCACCTCGTCCTTCGGACTTTTCTTCAGCCGCGCCACGATCGCTTTCGCCTGCTCGAACGGCCAGGCGTAGGATTGTTCGGCGAGCGTGCGCAAATCGCTCGGGCTGGCGGCAAGGTCGATCGTGGACATCAGAAGCGACTTTCTACGGGGTCGAAAAACGAACGGTTTGTAACATAATCTTCATTGCGACGTCTCTGCCGTCATTCCGGGGCGCGAAGCGAACCCGGAATCTCGAGATTCTGGGTTCGATGCTGCGCATCGCCCCGGAATGACGGAAAGTCAAAATGGGCTGATGGAAAAATAGCGCAGCCACAGATCGGTGAAGCGGCCTTTTTCCCAGATCCGAAACAGCGCCCAGTTCAGCGACTGCCGCAGCAGATCGTTACCCTTGCGGACGCCGATGCCGATGCCCTCGCCGAAATAGCGGCTCTCGACGAAAGGCCCGCCCGAGAACGCGCAGCATTCGCCGGAATCGGTGCCGTTGATCCAGAACGCCAACGCGATCGCGTCGCCGAAGATGAAATCGACCTCGCTCCGCCGCAGCGCCAGCCGCAACGTGTCGTCATTGGCGTAGGACTTGATTTCGGCGTCGGTGAACATCGCCTTCAGATAGGCCTCGTGCGAGGTACCGGCGATGACGCCGATCTTCTTGCCTTCGAGGTATTCGGGACGGATTTCCGACATCACGGCGTCGCGGCGCGACGCGAAGCGGGCGGGTGCGCGGTAATAGGGATCGGTGAAATCGAGCCGGGCGCGCAATTGCGGCGTCACCGCCAGCGAGGCGATGATGGCGTCGCCGCGGTTACTGGTGATGGCGTCGACCAGCGTCTCGAACCGGCGCATCTGGATGGTGCAGGTGACCTTGATTTCGTCGCACAGCGAGCGCGCCAGATCGACATTGAAGCCGGCCGGATTGCCGTCGGGGCCGGTGAAGTTGAACGGCGGATAGTCGGTCTCGGTCAGGAACCGGATCACGGTGAGGCGCGACAGGTCCGGTCGGTCCGGGCGCCGCCGCGGGTCCCAGAACCCGGGCACCGCCTGCGGGGCGGCTTCCACCGCCGGCCGGGCCGGGGTTTGGGCCTGTGCCGGGCCGCAAGCCAGAACCGCCGCCGCCAGCGCAGCCGCGACCGGCCATCCGGCCAGAGGCGCGCGGACGGAGCGGTACAGGGGCAACAGGGCGGTCAGGTCTGGCATTGCCGGAAAATACAAAGGAAATTGTCTGGGGATTTGATGGCCTTATAGACCATCCGGCCCGCGATGCGAGGGCCGTTTTGCGGCATTTACCGCCCTGTTGCGCTCAGAGGTAACGCTTCAAGTCGGTGGCGGCTTCCTCGGGCGTCCGTTTCAGGTTGAACGGCGAGACGAAATGGCCATCGCGGTCCATCAGATAGATCAGCGCCGTGTGGTCCATGGTGTAGTCGCCGTCCTTGAGCGGGACCTTTTTGGAATAGACCCGGTAGGCGGACAGCACCCTGGCCACGGCCTCCGGATCGCCGGTCAGGCCCTGCAGATGCGGGTCGAAGCTGGAGAGATAATCCTTCATCGCGGCAGCCGTATCGCGCTCCGGATCGACCGAGACGAAATAGGCGTTCACCCGATCGGCGTCCTTGCCCATCGCCTTCAGCACTTCGGAAATCTCGAACAGCGAGGTCGGGCACACGTCCGGGCAATGGGTGAAGCCAAAGAAGATCAGCGTCGGCTTGCCCTTCAGATTGGTGTCGGTAACGACCTGGCCGGCCTGGTTGGTCAGCTGAAACGGCCCCCCGATCGCGGCCGGCGCCGTGACGGTGCGCAGGCCACCCAGCGCCCACAGCATGATGATGAGGCCGACCGCGAGGCTGCCGGCAAAGGCCGCGAAAATCACCAGCGGGCGGGTGGTCCGGTCCATCAGAAGATTCCTTTTTGCCGGATCAGAAGCAGGCCGAGATGCCGGCGGCGATCATCTCGAAAAACACCGCGGTGCCGTAATGGAACCAGAGCGCCAGCGCGCCGACCAGGACCAGCGCGCCGAGGCCGGCGGCGCCCCAGACGATGGCAGAGGCCACCCTGCCCTGCGGCCGGGTTGCCGCTACTAGCCCGTCATGGGTGGAGATCGGCTGAACCATGGGGTTGAGATAGGGCCAGTTTCTTGGGCAGGCAAGCACAATGGCCACGCAGCCGATCACGTCATGCGGAGGGGAATGGCCTAAGCGATTGCCGCGGCTCGATCCTTCGAGACACGGCGAAGACGCCGCGCCTCCAGCAATAACGGCGAAGCCGTCATGCGGGAATGAAGTCTACGGGGGGGCCTCATGGCGAGGAGCGCGGCAACGCCGCGCGTCTCGAACCATAGCTTGCGGGAGGGCTCAGCGCGAAGAGGAAGCAGCCGCAGCGGCGGCCGGCTTGGACGCGGGGATCGGCACCGAGGCCTGGGCGTCGAGGAAGCAGGGTTTATAGAGCGCCTGCAGTTGCTTGCCCCTGAGGAAGATCATGCGCGGGGTCAGGCCACCGCGCGCCGAAATCCACTTCTTCACCGCCTGCGGATACATCGAATACAGCATCTGGGTGGCTTCGGCGTTGGTGATCGCGCGGCCGTTGGCGCCGAAATCCCAGGCGGCGTGGAACCCGAGATTGGCGTGCGAGGTGACGCAGATCTTGTCATGGGAGACGGCGCCGAGAACGATGGTGCAGGCCGAGGCGCAGAGGCCGTCGATGATCACGGTCTCGCCCGAGGTACGCAGGCCCTGATATTTGTCGACATAGGTGCCGATCCGGCCACCACGATCATCGGCGATCCGAACCACCGCGTGGCTCGCTCCAACCCCTGCCAGCAGCAGCACCGCTGCCAGCAACCCCGTCAACAGCTTCATGTCCCAGCCCCAGTCGAAAACGTCGAAACCGAATCTGACCGTCTTGGTGATGCAAGACTGACGACAATTTCTTTCGAGACGGTGATTTTGTCTAGGAGGCGAGGGCCGTTCAAAACAGATTCAAATTAAGTGTTGCTGGCGCGCTGCACCGGACGTCCAGGAAAATCCCAAACTGGAACAAGTTAGCGCTCCGGCGGTGGCAGCGCCGCCACAGGCAAGCGCCATTTGCCGTTGACCGCGCTTGATGACGCGGTCTTGAATCAGAGAACGCTCGGGGGAGGACGCGATGGCTGAGGACGCAGACGTAATCGTGGTCGGCGGCGGGCTGGCGGGGCTGGTCGCAGCCAGCGAAATCGCCGATGCCGGCAAGCGCGTCATTCTGCTCGACCAGGAAGGCGAGCAAAGCCTTGGCGGACAAGCGTTCTGGTCGTTCGGCGGGCTTTTCCTGGTGGACAGCCCCGAACAGCGCCGGCTCGGCATCAAGGATTCCCACGATCTCGCGCTGCAGGACTGGATGGGCACCGCCGCATTCGACCGCGAGGAAGACCTTTGGCCAAAAAAGTGGGCGGAAGCCTATGTCGCCTTCGCCGCCGGCGAAAAGCGCGACTGGCTGCGCGCGATGGGCCATCGCATCTTCCCCGTGGTCGGCTGGGCCGAACGCGGCGGCTATGACGCGATGGGCCACGGCAATTCGGTGCCGCGCTTTCATGTCACCTGGGGCACCGGGCCCGGGATCGTCGAGCCGTTCGAGCGCCGCGCCCGCGACGCCAACAAAAGCGGCAAGCTGATTTTCAAGTTCCGCCACCGCGTCGATGCGCTGATCATGACCAACGGCACCGTCGAAGGCGTCAGCGGCGCGATTCTCGAACCCGATCAGGTCGAACGCGGCCAGAGTTCGTCGCGCAAGGTGGTCGGCGATTTCACGCTCCGCGCGCAAGCCGTGGTCGTCGCCTCCGGCGGCATCGGCGGCAACCACGATCTGGTGCGGCAGAACTGGCCGAAGCGGCTTGGCGTGCCGCCGAAATTCATGATCTCCGGCGTGCCCGAACATGTCGACGGCCGCATGATCGGAATCACGGAAGCAGCCGGCGCGCGGCTGATCAACCGCGACCGGATGTGGCATTACGTCGAAGGCATCCGCAACTGGTCGCCGATCTGGCCGCGCCACGGCATTCGCATTCTGCCCGGCCCGTCCTCAATGTGGTTCGATGCGACAGGCAAGCGCCTGCCCGCGCCGCTGTTTCCCGGCTCCGATACGCTCGGCCAGCTCGAATATATCATGAGCACCGGCCACGATTATTCCTGGTTCATCCTGACCCAGAGCATCATCAAGAAGGAATTCGCGCTGTCCGGCTCCGAACAAAATCCCGATCTCACCGGCAAAAGCTGGCGCATGACCATCAAGCGCGCCACCAACAAGGGCGCACCGGCGCCGGTCGAAGCGTTCAAGCAGAAAGGCGCCGACTTCATCGTCCGCGACAATCTCGCCGATCTCGTCAGCGCGATGAACGCACTCTCCGGCGACAACCTGCTGCAATTCGATCACATCAAGGCGCAGATCGAGGCGCGCGACCGCGAGATGACCAATCCGTATGTCAAGGACGCGCAGGTGATGAACATCCACAATGCGCGGCGCTATATCGGCGACAAACTGATCCGCACCGCGAAACCGCATCGAATTCTCGACCCCGAGCACGGCCCGCTGATCGCGGTCAAACTCAACATCCTGACCCGCAAGACGCTCGGCGGTTTCGAGACCGACCTGGACTCGCGGGTGTTCGGCAATAACGGCCAGATCATCAAGGGGCTCTACGCGGCGGGCGAAGCCGCCGGCTTCGGCGGTGGCGGCGTGCATGGCTACCGCTCGCTGGAAGGCACGTTTCTCGGCGGCTGCCTGTTCTCCGGGAGGAATGCGGGCCGCGCGGCCGCGAAGGCGGCGGGGTGACAGCGACCCACGCGGCAACGACGCAGTGGCGCGTCACGTCCCGACGCGCTAAGTAACCGGCCTCACACATCAGGAGAGCAGTATGACCATCCAGCGTTTCGAAGTCGGACCTCGCATGAGCCCGGTCGTGGTGCACGGCAACACCGTCTATCTCGCGGGCATCGTCGCCGGCAAGGCGGCCGGCAAGAGCGTGACCGAGCAGACGCAGGATATCCTTGGGATCATCGACAGCCATCTCGCCAAGGCCGGCACCGACAAGACCAAGCTGCTGTCGGCGACGATCTACATCACCGACATGAAGACTTTCCCCGAAATGAACGCGGCGTGGGACGGCTGGGTTTCGGCCGGCAACACCCCGGCCCGCGCCACCGTCGAGGCCAAGCTCGCGGCGCCGCAGTACAATGTCGAGATCATGGTGATCGCAGGGAAGTAACGCCGCTTCACGACGGCGATGCCAGTCGGCATCGCCGTCAATCACGTCACGCCGCTTTCGACGCGCTCCGTTCCGCCTCGATCCGCCGCGCCAGCACCCAGCGAAAATAGGTCAGCGCCGCATCGGCGCCGATCGCCAGCAGTTGAGTGTTCGGGTCGGTATCGAACACCTTCTGTTGCGCCTCGATGATGGCGAGATCCTCGTTGAAGGCTTCCTCGAGACTGTTGCGCAGCGACAGCGCGATGTTCGGATTGTCGATGTCGAAATCGTGCAGGTAGTTCCAGAAGAAGTGCGTGGTGCTGCGCGTCTCCGGCGTCATGAACTGGGCGTTGCGAAATTGCCGCGTACCCGGAACATGGACGCCCTTCTCCGCACCCTGCCCTGCCGGTGCGAACATGGAGTCGAGCAGGAAGATGCCGGGCACCAGCATGCGGCCGATATTGCGGCGGTCGACCGTGTCGGTCTTGTTCGATATCACCTTGCAGAGATAGGGCGGCGGCTCAGCGCCCGTGTGCCAGCGCTCCACGCGAAAGCCGTCGTCCAGCTTTTCGATCGCGACCGGCTTGGTCTTGTAGGCGTACTCCTCGGAGCCGCCGAGCGTGTGGGTATGCACGAAAGCCAGATGGGCGAAGTCGCTTAGATTATCCACGATCAACAGCCAGTTGGCCTTGTAGTGCATATAGCCGGGCAAGCCACGCCATCTGGAGTCGGCGAGCGGCGGATAATCCACGATCAGGTTGGGATCAGCCTGTTCGACATCGCCCATCCAGATCCAGATCAGATTGTAGCGTTCGACGATCGGATAGCTGCGCACGCCGAGTTTCGGCGGGATCATGTCCTGGCCGGGAATCTGGATGCACCTGCCGCCCGGCTCGAACTTCATGCCGTGATACATGCAGCGAATATCGTCGCCCTCGATACGGCCCATTGAGAGCGGGGCGGCGCGATGACAGCAGCGGTCGTCGAGCGCGACCACCTTGCCGCTCGCGCCGCGATAGATCACCACCGGCCGCTCCAGGATGGTGCGGGCGAGTTTTGCGCCGTCGATCAGTTCATGATTCCAGGCCGCGACGTACCAGGAATTGCGAAGAAAGATTCCCTCGTCCGACATCCCATTCCTCCCTGTCGTGTTGCGCGAAACGCTTTTCTTTTTTGTTGGTGTCCTCTTCTATGGCATCGGCGGTTGCGCTGATATCCGGATTTCCTGGACACACCGTCCCGGCACATGGACAATTGCCCGATGGACTGGCGCGATTGGGAGCTGTTTTGCGAGGTGGTTCAACACGGTGGCTTCAGCGCCGCCGCGCGCGTGCTCGGCCATCCCAAGTCGAGCCTCAGTGCTGCAGTGCAGCGGCTGGAAAGCAATCTCGGCCTGCGGTTGATCGAACGCACCACGCGCCATCTGCGCCTGACGGACGCCGGCAACACCATCTATCAGCGGGTCAAGCCGCTATTCAGCGCGCTGCACGACACCCACGGCGAGGCGCTGGCGATGAGCAGCGCCATCACAGGCACCCTGCGGATCAAATCGCCTTACGAATTCGGCGCGCACCATGCGGGCCCCGTCGCCTGCGAATTGATGGAACGCTATCCTGAACTCGCGGTTCGGATCGACGTCGAGCACGACATCGTCAGTCCGGTGGCCGAGAATTACGACATCGTGTTCGCGATGCTGGAGGCGCCGCTGCCCCCGACCGGCATCGTTATCCGCAGGGTGGCGTCACTGGAGCGCGGGCTCTATGCCGCGCCGGCGTTACTGGAAAAATTCGGCGAACCGCGCACGCTGGAAGAACTCGCAAAACTTCCTGTCCTGACCGGCCCGAATGACGCGCCGTGGGCGCTGACCACGCCTGACGGCGTCACTGAACACCTCACGGTACAGAAGGCGCGGCTGGTCAGTTCGAACGCGGATATACGCTTGCAGGCCGCACTCGCCGGGCTCGGCGTGTTGCGGGTGACGGCGAGCTTTACCAGTGCTGCGGTTGCGAGCGGCCTGCTGCGGCGCCTGCTGCCGGATCGTGTCTGCGAACCGCTCAATGTCCACGCGCTGCTCCCGGCCCGGCAATTCGTACCCGCAAAGGTGCGATGCTTTCTCGACGCGCTGGAAGCACATGGCCGGGCAACGGAGGGCACAGGTCGAAATTCCTGACAGCTGTTTGCAGCTGCGGTGGGTTAAGCGAAGCCGTAACCCAGCCCACGCCTCCAATTATTTCGGGAACCTCGCGGCCGTTGCCGCATCCAACCCCAATATCCTGTTATTGGTGGGACATCATGCGTCAGGCCCAATTACCGCAAACCGCGCCCCTCGACACCGGCGATGCCGCCTTGGTGCGGCGAGCGCTGGCCCGCGACGAGGCGGCGGTTCGCGCCATCATGCAGGCCAATAACCGCAGGCTGTACCGGCTGGCGCGCGGCATCCTGCGCAACGACGGCGAGGCCGAGGATGTGGTGCAGGAGACCTATGTCCGCGCCTTCACCCATCTGGAAAGCTTTCGCGGCGATTCCAGCCTCTCAACCTGGCTGGGGCGAATAGCCATGAACGAGGCGCTGGGCCGGCTGCGCCGCCAGCGGCCCGGCGTGGAAATCAATTCGCTGCCGCAGGGCGTGCTCGAAGCCCAGATCATCCAGTTCCCTTCTGCCGTCGTCGACGACCCGGAAAAATCCATGGCTCAGCGCGAAATTCAGCAGGTCGTCGAGCACGCCATCGACGAATTGCCGGAAGCGTTCCGCCTCGTCTTCATCACCCGCGTGATCGAGGGGATGAATGTCGAGGAGACCGCCGAGATTCTCTCCCTCAAGCCGGAGACGGTGAAGTCGCGGCTGCACCGCGCCCGCACCATGCTGCGCGACATCGTCGAGAAGAAGATCGGTCCGGTGGTGCTGGAAGCATTTCCGTTTGCCGGCAAGCGCTGCGAACGACTGACCGAGGCGGTGCTGAAGCGACTGAACTTCGGATAGCTTTTCCGGGAACCTCCGCGCACTCCCGTCATCCAACTCCTGTGAACCAGCAACGCGCACGGCATCAATGCCGGCGCCACAGGAGTATAAAACCATGTTCGTTCGATTGAGCGCGGCCGTCGCCGCCTTGAGCCTTCTCTCCAGCGCAGCGTTGGCGCAGGGAGCAAAACCCACCGATCCGCAGATCGCACATATCGCCTACACCGCCGGGGTGATCGACATCGCCGCGGCCAAACAGGCCGAGACCAAGGCCAGCAGCAAGGACGTCAAGGCGTTCGCCGCAGATATGGTGCGCGACCATGAGGCCGTGAACAAGCAGGCGCTCGATCTCGTCAAGAAACTCAAGGTGACGCCTGAAGACAACGACACCAGCAAGGCGCTGTCGAAGCAGGCCGCCGACAAACTCGCCGAACTCGGCAAGCTGAAGGGCGCCGACTACGACAAGGCCTATGTCGCCAACGAGGTCGCGTATCACAAGACAGTCAACGGCGCGCTGGAGACGCTGCTGATCCCCTCGGCCAATAACGCCGAGCTGAAGAGCCTGCTGCAGACCGGCCTGAAGATCTTTCAGGGTCACCAGCAGCATGCCGAACACGTCGCCGCCGGTCTGAAGTAACGGATTTTGCCATGCGTACGGGATATTATGTTGCGGTCGTGACCGCGTTGGTATTTGGCGCGATCACCGTCCCAGCGCATGCGGCAACGATCCAGATCGTGATGGAAAATCTGGTGGTGTCGCCGGCCGAGGTCTCGGCCAAGGTCGGCGACACCGTCGAATGGATCAACAAGGACGTGTTTGCGCACACCGCGACGGCGCGAAACGGCGACTTCGACGTGGCGATGCCGCCGAAGAAGACCGTGACGTCGGTGCTGAAGAAAGCCGGCGTGATCGAATATTACTGCCGCTTCCATCCCAACATGAAGGCGGTGCTGAACATAGCGCCGTAACGCAGGGCCTAACGCTCAACTCGGTTTAGCCGTCGGCGATATCCGCCGCCGCCGCATCGGTCAGGCGCTGCAACGTGGCGGGGTCGCCGATGCGGACCATCGCCAGCAGCGCGAAGCGCGCCAGAAACAATGATGCGCGGGCCTCGCCAAGTCCGGTCATGGTCTGGCACAGGTGCGTATAGGCAGTATCGAGTTCGGCTTCGGTCATGGTCGGCGCGGTTGTCATGATGGATATTTCCGGACGCGGGAATCAGGGTTGCAGCAAATGGTCGATGGCGGCGGCAACAGTCGCAGCATCGAACCGGCGCCAGCGCGCGAATACATGGCCATCCGGCCGAACCAGATAGAGCGTGCCCGGTGCGGCATCATACATCGCAAACAGCCGCCCGGTGCTGTCCCGGCCGCGCGCTGAAACAACGGCGCCACTCCGCGCCAGCGGCACCATCGCGAACGGAATGCCGCGGGCGCCCATATCTGCCTCGCACGCCGTCAAGCCGGCGGGCACGGCGCCATACTCGGTGAAATAAAGCGCCGTGATCACAGGATCGATCAGGTCGGTCAGATGCCCGTCGCGCGTCGAGGCACCGTCGGCGATCGCCAGCGGGCATTCCGGCAACACCGTTCCGGGCGCGGGGCCGGCACTGAATCCGGCATCCGGCACGGCTGCGTTGAGCGGCGAATTCGTGTAGGCGATCGCCGAGGACTGGCGCGGATTGATCAGCGAACGCAGTTCGGGAAACTTGACCGCGAGACCGAGAACGGCCTTGCGCATCAGGTCGAACGCAAACGAGGGCGGCGCCATGAACTCGGTGCTCTTGGTGCCGTAGCTCAGATTTTCCCGCGCAGCGGCGACCCGTTCGGCCGAATAGCTATCCAACAGATTCGGCGAAGCGATCCCCTTGACCACAAAGGCGAGCTTCCAGGCGAGATTGTCGGCATCATCGATGCCGGAATTGGCGCCGCGCACGCCAAAAATCGGCAGCAAATGCGCGGCGTCGCCGGCAAACAGCACGCGGCGATGACGATAATCGTCGAGCGTCAGCGCGTTGGCCTTGTAGATGCCGATCCAGACCGGGCTCCACGCGCCCTTCTCGCCCATCATTGCGAGCAGGCTCTCGACGCGGGGCATGACGTTTTCGGGCTTGATCGCCTCATCGGGGTCTTCGCCATCGCGCAATTGATAATCCACGCGCCAGACGCCGCCGGGCTGCTTGTGGACCAGCACGGTCGAGCCGGGATTGCAGGGCGGGTCGAAATAAGCGAGCCGCTCCGCCGGCCGCGCGCTGTCCAGCACGATGTCGACGATGACATAGCGCCCCTCATAGCTGGCGCCCTTCAGCCTCAACCCCAGCGCCTCTCGCAGAAAACTGCGGCCGCCGTCGGCGGCGACGACCCAGTCGGCCTCCATCGTATAGGAACCGTCAGGCGTCTCGACAGTGAGCCGCGCGCCGTCTTCGCGCGCCTCGATCGCGGTGACGCGGTTCTGCCAGCGGATCTCGATTTTGTCGTTGTGCTGCTCGGCGGCGTCGAGCAAAAACTGCTCGATCGAATACTGCGCCAGATTGATCATCGGCGGATGCTTCTGGTTTTCGTCCATCGGCATTTTGAAGTGCAGCACTTCGGCTGCGCGGTAAAAGCTGCGGCCGCCGGTCCAGGGCAAGCCCAGCTTCAAAAACCCCTCAGCCGCGCCGAGACGCGTGATGATCTCCAGGCTGCGCCGCGAGATGCAGATCGCGCGGCTGCCGAAACAAACGGAATCATCGGCCTCGAGCAGCACCACCGGCACGCCGTGATTGGCGAGCCCGAGCGCCGTGCAATAGCCGACCGGACCGCCGCCGACCACGACGACGGGACGCCGTACTTTGTCGACGCCGCCCTGCAGCGGCGGCAGCGACGCCGGATATTGCTTTGCTGTAAACGGATAAGGCCGGAACGGGCGGTTCACGAATCTTCACTCGATGTTTTCTTGATGTTTTCTTGGCGCGCCCCCGCGGGGAGCGCGGATCGGGAAAATATTCTGTCAGGAAAGCCGGCGCCGGCGCAAGGCCAATGCCAGCCGGACCGCGACCGCCGCCTGCCAAGCCGGATACAGGAACGAGGTCTGGTCAAGGTCGAGCGCGTTGTCGAGCGCCAGCAGCGTGCCGGCCAGTGTCCCGGTCAGCACCATCCGCAGCCAGGTCACGGTATCGCGCGGACCCGCCGGCAGCAGGGCTATTCCCAGCGCCATCACGGCGCTGCCGACAAAACCGCCCGCCAACCCGGACAGGATGTTCCGCATCATCTTGCTGGCACCGATGGTCTGGCCGTCGACGAAGATGGCGGCGTTCACCGCGCAAACGAACGCCACCATTGTGATGACGGCCGCCAGCAGCGCCGCCCATAGCGGGTTGGCGCTGAAGCGTCGAACCACGATGAAAACCAGGACGGCGAACGGCACCGCGACCAGCGCAAGGCGAATGTCAGCCGGAACGCCGGCGATCTTGTCGAGCAGCGTCGGCAACAGCGGCGTGAGAATACCCGACAACAGGCCGCCACCGGCCACCATCAGCAGATTACGGGGGGTATCCGTCGAAGTGATCGCCTGGGTCAACGCTCACTCCTGTTGTGCCGCCGGTTCCACGCTTATAGCGCTTTCGAGCGAAGCGGGCACCAGTTCGCATGAAGAAACGCGTCAAACAACAGTCCTTATCAAATAGAAGCCGCGCTCAAATAAAAGCCGCGCCAACCCGAAGGTTGACGCGGCAATGGCCGTTCTGTTGCTAGGTGGACCAACCCCGAACGGTTACGCCGCGAGGCGCACTTCGTTCAATGCAACGTTATCGTTTGCATTTAGGTTTTTGACCCGATAACGGCGGTATCATGCCGAGCACAATTCAGAGCTTCATTGCGACCATCGATCCTGGTTCGCCCCCGCCGTAGCAGCCATTCTGTAGCTTTGGGATCCTGCCTTCCGGCAAAATCGATCTCACCGAGATGAGACCTTCAAGCTCAGGCTGCTAAGGTGGAGGCGCCGGGTACTGCCCCCGGGTCTGCCCGCAGTCCACTCTAAGGTTCAGCGCCATCGTCTTGCGACGAAGCCATATTACGCGGGATCGTCCGTGAAAGATAGTGCAGCGGGACGACTGACACTGTGTCGCTCCTCCCGGTTCGATTGGCCAGTTGACCGGGTTCCGGCCCAATGCCAAAGTCGTGATCGGTAGTGCCCGCAAGGGCTAGCCAAGGGAATGCGGTGCGTCTGCTTCGGCAGGCAATTCCGCGGCTGCCCCCGCAACTGTAGGCGGATAGCCGACGACCATAAATGCCACTGGGATCGATTGATCCTGGGAAGGTGGTCCGAGGCGTTAACCCGCGAGCCAGGAAACCTGCTGCCGGTCATTGTCATGCGCAAGCGCGTTGGGCGGGGTGCTCCGATGTGTCTGATAGACGTTACATCTGCTGTCAGGGGCGAAAGCAGAAGGTGGCGTCGACTGCGCTGACGGTTGTGCGTTCGCCGTCGAGTTTTCGAAGTCATGTCAATTTTCAAGTGTGATGGCCGTTTTGCGCCATGTTCCAGCGTTGCGCCTTTGGACAATGCCACTGCCGCTCCGCTGGGGTCTCTGAAGCTCCAGCGTCTGCTTCGCGGTTCGGTGGCACCGCTCGGGCTTCTTGCCCTTCTCGCCTCTGTCGCCGTCAGTCCCGGGTTCGCCCAGACCGTTGCCCAGGCTGAACGGAAGCCTGACAACCTTGGTCCCGTCGTCGTGACGGCGCCGAAAACCAAGCCGGCGGCGGCCCGCTCCACCGGGCAGCGCACGTCGACGCCGGCGCGCACCGCCGGCCGCTCCCGAACACGCACCGCAACGCCGGCAATCGTGCCCACAGCCAACCCCAACGCACCTACCCCGCTCAACGGCAACACGGTCACCGACGTCGCGTCGCGGCTCGGCCTCACCGTGCGCGAAACACCGGCCTCGGTCGACGTCGTCACCAAGCAGACCATCGAGGAGCGCGGCTTGCGCACGACGACCGACATCGCCCAGAGCGCGGTCGGCGTCACCGGCGGCGACTCGCCGGGAGCGCCGGCCTCGTTCTCGATGCGCGGTTTTACCGGAACGCAGATCAACACGCTCTACAACGGCATCAAGGTCGGCCCGTCCTCCATGACCGGCCGCATCATGGACACCGCCAACCTTGACCGCGTCGAGATTCTGAAAGGGCCGGCATCACTGCTGTCAGGCGAAGGCGCGGTCGGCGGCGCCGTGAACTACGTCACCAAGACGCCGCATACCGGTCCTGTTGTCAACGAGGCCTTCACGTCGTTCGATTCCTTCAAAGGCTACCGCGCCGGTTACGGCTCCGGCGGCAGCACGCTGATTGACGGACTGGATTATCGCTTCGACCTCAGCCACTCCAACGACAAGGGCTTTATCGACGACACCTATTCGAAACTGGCCAACGCGTCGGGCCAGCTCAACTACCGCGTCAGCGATACGTTCAAGGTCTGGGGCGCCTATGAATACAAGCAGGACAAGGACCGATTCTACTGGGGCACGCCGCTGGTGCCGGCGAATTCTCCCGGCATCGTTCCGACCAACGGAATCGTTTCCGGATTGTGGACCCAGTATTGGCCGGGACCGACCATGGGACCGGATAGTTTTCTCGGTCACGTTGGGCCTCTGAATCCCGTCACCATCGATGCCCGGACGCTGAGGACCAATTACAACGTGCTGGATAACCACAGCGGGGCCGAAGAATTGTGGCTGCGCAGCGGCTTCCAGTGGGACATCAGCAGTAATGTCTCGCTCAAGAGCCAGGTCTATGCGTATGACGCGCATCGCCACTGGTTCAACAACGAAATCAATTCTTTCAACGACAGTCCCACACCGTCCGTAGGCGCGCAGGGCGAGGTCTATCGCGAGCGCCTCGCGCTCGATCACGCCCAGAGACTATACGGCAACGTCACCGACCTGACGGTGAATTCGAACATCGCCGGCATGGACAACCGGTTGGTGACGACCGTCGCGGCGAGCAGTCTCCAGTTCAATGTTGCGCAAGACACGGTGGGACCGAATGGCGACAATGCCGACAGCGTCAGCCTGCTGAATCCCGACCGCGGCCTCTACGGCGCCCGCGCCGACGAACACATCTACACCCATCTCGACAATGTTTCGCTGTCCTTTGAAGACCGGCTGAAGGTAACGTCCCAATTCGCGCTGATCGGCGGCATCCGCTTCGAGGACATCGAGCTGTCGCGAACAAGGTTCGACGAAACCGGAGTGCTCAAAGCGGGCTATCCGTTCGCCACGAATTTTCATCCGGTGACGGGCCGCGCCGGATATACCTGGGAGGCGGTTCCCGGCGTCACCTTCTACAGCCAGTACGCCGCCGCCGCCGATCCCGCTGTCGCCAACATCTTCATCCTGAGGCCGACCCAGCCGCTGCTGTTGACGACAGCCCGTACCTACGAGACCGGCGTCAAATTGTTATCCGCCGACAAGAAAATGGAATTCATCGTCTCGGCTTTCGATATCGAGCGCAAGAACGTCTACGTGCCGGAGAGCGGACAGCTGTTCAATATTGCCGGCAAGATCCAGTCGAAAGGCTTTGAAATCGCCGGCGCGGTCAATCCGATCGGTGGCTTGAGACTGTGGGGCAATGCCGCAATCGTCCGCTCCCGCTTCGTCAACTTCGATTATGTCGACGACAACGGAAACCCGGTGTCCTACTCCGGCATGACCCCGGCCAACGTGCCGAGTTTCGTCGCCAATGCCGGCGCGTCCTATCGCTTCGACACGGCCTGGCCGCTCGAACTGGGCGGATCGGTGCGCCATGTCGGCGACCGCTTCAATTTCCAGGACAATCTGGTGACGATGAACCAGTACACGCTGTTCGATGCCTACGCCTTAGTCGACGTGCCGAAAACAATCTTCAACGGCGTCGACAAGACCCGCATCATCTTCCGCGTCAGGAACATCACCAACAAGCTCTACGCCCAGTGGGGCGATTCCAGTTACCCCGACCAGGTCATCCTGGGCGCGCCGCGCAGCTATGAGATAGCGGCGTCGTTCAAGTGGTGAGCTTTTGAAAGGCTGGAGCGGGCGGAGGGAATCGAACCCTCGTATGCAGCTTGGGAAGCTGCCGTTCTACCATTGAACTACGCCCGCTAACTAGTCAATAAAATCAGATACTTACACCATATTTTGATCTGATTTTCGTCTCGCATCGTTGTGTCATCGTGATGTCGGATGCTGACTGCCTCGACCCGCTTTTATAGGCCGTCCCGATCGCCCGCCGCAAGGCACTAGAGGCGCGCCGCGCTCGGGGTTCGAGCCCGCAACGTCCAACCGCCGTTGTGCGTCGATGAACATCAAAACGTCGGCGACGCTTTTTGATCATATCCATCATCTTGGCTGGCCGGCTCCAACCCGAACGGTTTCGCGTATTGAACCTTATGCGAATCGAGAGCGGATCAATCAATGCACCTGTCGTGCTCGTATTGCAGCGAAAAGTGAGTCTCTTTCAAGGGAAAGTGAGTCTAACCGCTGAGTCTAACAAATCGTCGGACTGGTCGGCCCGTTATAATTTCGCGTGTTGGTAATTGGGCTTGATGTTGGCATTGAGATACTGGCCCTTTGAGTCCGCCAGTTGAAACTCCTGATATCTCCACTCCTCGACTGCGTAATATACGTAAGTTTCTCCAGACTTCAGAAATCGTACGTGAAGTTCGAGCGTTACAATATCATACCCGATTGCTTCGACATTCTTAGAATCAACAAAAATCATTTCAGGCATCGCCCTCCCCCTCATCTTCGTCTTGGTTGTTTTCAACCGGAGCAGATGTTGACTGAGCACGCCAATTTGCAAGCGCCTGCGTATACAGGTCGGGATCAGGTCGATCCGGAACTTGCCATACATCCGGCAGCTTCGGATCGTCGCCAACAGGCTTCTGCGTCGCTTTGCGGACTCTTACGCGGGATGGAATCGGCATCACCTCGCCAAGGAAGACCCCCTCACCTGTTCGAAGAGATGGCAACTGATCTACAAGACCTCCGAGGTCATCTGGAACGGCGGCAGAGACCTTGGCGCGGTCCGCTGAATTGGTAAGCCGTAGCGCAATCATCGAGCCGCACTGACTTAGAATTGCGCTATCGATTTCGGAGGGGCGCTGCGTGACGAGCATGAGCAATACGTGGCAGGCCTCCAGCGTGATAGTCCCGAGTCATTATTATTGGTGGTTTCGACCGGTTTCGAACGCAGGCAGTTTGCGTTGAAACGCCACGTTGGGCTCAAGAAGCTTCTGCAAACTGAGGTTCGACTCCTCAGAACCCTTCACTCGAAGACAGCGAATAGATGTTTCCCGTACTGCTTCTTCACGTCCACCGTGACCGGCAGAAGCAGCAACGGCGCACATGCCTTCTTGTCCGAGGCGTCGGATTCGTACCACTCGAGGAAACCGAACGACAGGAAGGGGGTCGAAATGTCCATCTCCTGTTCCGAACTACCGATTCATGATGAATCCCAAACCGATTTGCAATTTCGGATCAGCTGCGCCAAATTGGTCATGCGTATCGAGAGTGGGGTGCCGTTCACCGCTGATCATTCGATCGGTTGAACAGCATCACCGCCACCAGCGTTGCCCTGCCTATCGGGCTCACGTGGTTTCTCTTACGCGGCTCCAGCCAATCGGCTGCAGCAATTAACAATAGAAGGAATTCGCCATGATGCACTATCCCAAGAGTATGCTGAAACCGACGAACGTTTCGGCGAGCGTTGTGAATGCAGACGCCAGTTCGAACTGTGAGAAATCTGCAACGAGTCGGCCATATGAAGGCGGTACGGTCGCGAGCGGCACGTTTCGGAAAAGCACGCTTGATCATGCGCTTGAATATGTGTCGTACAATCCGGCGCGTTATCTGTTTCCGATCAAGGCTGGTGCGAAATTTCCACCGTTGATCCGCCAAAATCTCATCAACGCGTCGAACGACCCCAGCCAGATACGAAGATGGCATGCGAAGTGGCCTGGCTGCAATTGGGGGCTTGCGCTAAAAAAGTCCGACCTGCTCGTAGTGGACATTGATTCGAAAGCTGGCAAGGTTGGCCAAGAAACCTTCGACTGGCTCGACCTCCAATTTGGCTTTCCGCAAACTGAATGTGTGCGAACTCCAAGCGGAGGAACGCACCGATACTATATTGGTAGGCACATATTTGCATTGGGTAAGTACGGTTTCGGCCAGGATATCGATAGCCCGAACTACGTTTTGATTGCTGGCTGCACTTTCAACGACGGTTCAGAATATGAAATCGTCGATGAACATGCCACAGCGCCCGCTCCCCAGTGGTTCTATGAGTTCCTGGACCGCGCTAAGGCGGAAATTATCAGCGCAGCTGAGGCTGCGGTTGACCTGGATCAGCCAGGAAACATCGCTTGGGCAACCGATTTTCTTATCAATGATGCCGAACCAGCGATTGAAGGGAGAGGGGGCGATTTCGCCACGCTGCTAGTAGGGTTCGAATTGCGTGACTATGGCATCAGTGAATCGCGCGCCGCTGAATTAGCAATTCAGTACTACAACGACAGATGCGAGCCGCCCTGGGAACCCGAAGACCTTACTCAGAAGATTCACAATGCCTATTGTTACGCCAATCGGAGCAAGATCGGCGCGGCGACCGCCGAGGCGGAGTTCGCCGACGACGATTTCGAAGTGGAACCGCTCGACAAAGGGACCGCAGCAATCGTTGCGCGACAAAAGCTTGAGCGTGCCAGGGCGAAGTCTGACAAGGCGAACGGAATCAGACCGCGCAAGACACGCCACATGGGCAAGGCGAGAAGCAATGCACTCAAGCGTGCCGCTGCAATGGCGACGCCGTACCGGAGTAAGTCCAATGGGTAAAATAGCGACACCTGCTGAAATGGCAGAAATGCTCGGGCCGGAGCCGACTTACATCGAGCCACCGACAGAGCGCCGGCATCCTTTCAAGGAATACACTTACGAGGAACTGACCAATGCGCCGAAGAAGGTCTATCTCTGCGGCGATGACGACCGCCCAGTGTTGCTGACCGATTCGCTTTGGCAGACCATGGGGCTTCTGAAGAGCGCGAAAACCTACTTCTGCATGGAGCTGGGATTTTGCATCGCTTTCGGTCTGGAGTTCCACGGACTGCCGACCAAAGAGGGCAACGTCGCGTACATCATCGCCGAGGGCGGCATCGGCCGCAACTATGAGCGCGTGCTGGCCCTCTGCGCAAAGTACGAAGACGAATTACGGATCAAGTTCGGTGTCCCAAGGGGTGACTACATCGCTGCCGCCATGAACTCCGGCAAGTTCAACCTGATCGACAGCCCGGTTGACTTGGCGAATCCTGACCCAAAGAAAGGTCTCGGCGTCGATGTCCTGCTCGACCAGCTTGCGCACACGCCATATGTGGCGGTCTTCCTCGACACCTGGGCGCGGATGCTGTGGGCGAGCGGCGGCCACGACAGCGATCAGAACACGGTCGGCCCAGCGGTTCAGGGATGCGACCGCATCCGCAAGGCGCTCGGCTGTACGGTCGTCATGGTCGCGCATATCGGCGTTTCGAAAGATGCTCAAGGTCGCGCCAAGGGGCTCAGTGACCCGGCTGGAGCGATTGACGGCGCAACGCACTGCAGCAAAATCGGCGACGGCCCACTGGCCCGCTACGCCTTCAGGGCTACGTACCAGCGGCATGCTGTGGACGGATTCACGATCATGGCGCAATTGCGCGACTCGGGCCCGAACGTCGCACTGATGTCCGACAACGTCGCTAACCTGGTGAAGCTCAGCAAGCGAGACAGCCAGATGCTTGACGTCCTGAGAGGGATGAAACCAGGAGCGTCGCTGGCCGACTGGCAGACTGCCGTAGAAGCGGCGAAGGTCACTGGTAGGGATGGCAAGCCCCTCAAGGCTGATGCCCTCCGCAAGGCGTTCCGGCGGGCGACGGAAAGATTGATGATGGCCGATGCCATCGAGGTCGAGGGCGACATGGTGACGGTCAAGAGCGGACCCGGCGGCGATGACATGATCTTCGGCACTGCCGAGGAAGACTTCGCGGAGGACGAGTAAGGCCGACAAGCGAACTATAGACCGTCCCTATAGACGAGATTGGGTGCCGGACAGTTGTCTGCCCTATACGGGCAGACAACTACTGTCCGACGAGCACCGATGGCATCTATCCGGAGTTGTCCGCCGCTGTCCGATTTTCCAAACCATTGATTCGAATCACTTTTCGTCTTGGCGGAACGTCCAGTCTTTTGTCTGGGTTGTCCAACACCCGGACAAAGAGGCCTGTCCAATGGGGCATTTGGACAACTGCATTTTGTCCAGACCTGAGGGAGTAATTTTGATTTAGTCCGCTGCTGGGGCTTTTAACCCCTTTTGTCAACCTTATACGCGCGCGCGAGATTTATCATAATTCCGAATCTACCCGTAGCTTTGCGAAGGGGAACTATGCCCGATTTCAATCGAGATCAGTCTGGTTTGCAAAGGTTGCGCTCGCTCGCCACTTTTAAATTCCGGACTCCAAATTAAACAAAATTGAGATTTAGAATCCGCTCGTTGCCGCCCGTAAGACGCTCATTAAGCACGCGACCCGATCACGTGTGAAATTCTTGAAGGCGCCGCCGCAATGTGCAAATATAGCTATGCGTAAAAGCTGAAGTCCCAAAGACGGTGACTTCTACCAACCTACCTTATGGCCCTAATCCCTTTTACTGGGCCACGGACGGATCACATCGGCGCAAATGCGGTGTGTGCGAGATGGCAAGGTGTAGACGCGGGCGACAGACTATTCTGTCGTCAAAAATCTTTCCCTCACCCGGTCTTTACCGGGGGAAGAGTAAAAAGGGTATACCAATGCCAGTGTTAAAAACGAAGCTCTGCGAGCATCGCGAAATCGCGCGCGCTAGAAAGGTAGCTAAGAGAGCAGACCAGCTACTCGAGTCGCTTACCCCGGAAGACTTGGCGGATATTAAACGAAGGTGTGTCGGAAAATCGCCCTCCCAATTTGGAGTGGAGGTGCTGCGAGAGATGGCTGCATCTACCGTACGCGATAAGGTGATCGAGTATGAACTCCGCATTCCCGCTGACCTCGTCTCGATCATCAACGCAGATACCGTCGAAGAGTTTCTGTCTCAGATCGTCGAGGGAGACGTCATCATTGACGACGCCGGCACGCATCGAATGTTTCGGAAGATACTTGACGACTTTCGCGAGACAGTCGGCGAGATCGAAGATAGACAAGCCAACTTGAAGACGTTGAGTTATAAGGAACTGCTCAGTTATCCGCATTCCGATTTGTCGGCGCTCGCTATGACGGGCCACTTTGACCTTGGTACCTTCATCCGGGTCACTCACATCCTCAACTCTTATTTGTGGGCCAACGAAAAACGTGCCGAGATTGGTGATGACGTCGAAGTTGACAAATGTTGGGCTCGCGGCTGTTTGGACACGGTCGCCGACATGTTGACCCAGCGCTATTGCTCTGTTGGGCAAATCGCCGAGGCGATGGGTATGGAAGAGGATGGGGTCACTTCGGTTTGGGAGCACTACAATGCCAACGCTAATCTGGCGGAGCCTGCCTCCTTCGCAAATAGTCTCTGGTAGCGCCATGGACGACGAACTGAGCCGCGCACGGACTGACCGTCGAGCCTCTCAGGAGTGACGCGCAGCCACTGATTTAATTAGAGCTTGCCGGGCCGCGTCTATCGCCCGGCCGCCAACTCGAGATACGCAATGAGCGAAACCGACTCCAGAGTAACGCGCAGAACCGCCTTCTTTGGTGCTGCCGCCTCCCTAATATGCGCTCCTGCGATTGTTCGAGCCGCAAATCTAATGCCGATGCGCGGCCTGCCGTTACAGTTATTAATGCCGGAGCGAAGGATTCCGAAGACGGTGGGAGAATGGTATCAACTTTGCTTCTATAACAACCTCGATAATGATTTGAGAGCAGGCCGCCCTATGAGATATGGCCCGATCGGTGGCAAAACGATTTCTCTAGCCGAAGGCTGCCGGATAATTGCGCAGTCGCGTGCAGAAGGATGGCTTCCACCTTACAGTCCTAAAAGTTAGGTCGCTCATCCGATTATAACCACCGGGCGGAATCCGCGCGCCTCTCGAGACATAGCGAAAGCGGACGACGTTACCAAAATTAACGTTATTTCTTTACCTACGCTCTTAACGGTGCGAGTCCGCATGCACAGTAAAACATCTAAACTTGTCTTCACGTTTTGCGTGCTCGGAGTCTGAAGATTGTTGATGGACTACGCGCCCTCGCGACGACCGCCCTCTAAAGAAACGAGTCGCAACTGTGGCATCTAGATGTAGACGCGATGGTTAAGGCGAGACTTGGCACGCTTCTTGGGGGTCGCTGAAAAGATTCCATAATGCGTTTTACGCGAATCCAATTCCCATTTTAAATCACGTCTCTCATCAAAGCTGCAAAACTCGCTGAGATCCTGGTTAAGATCGAGCCAACGTCGATGCAGCCGCCGTAAGCGTTATCCCTTGCGGCTGGGATAAGCTACGGGGTCACTCTGCAGCGAAGGGCTACTCGCGAAACCGTCATATGCCCAAACTCAAGCACACTTCCACAAATTTGAACCTCAATTCAGAAAAATAAAAAAATCGTTCGGGAAAAAAGTTGTTTGCCACTGCGCCGAGCATTATCCCTTCCTTATCACGTCAAGAGTTCAGGTTCCGCGAATTGCCCGATGCCAGCCTGCTTTCCGAGCAGGGTGGCCATACGACGAGGCGGCGCTTGGGAACCGCAAAACAACGGAGCTCTCCGATGTCTAGCCAAAAAGCTACAACTCGCGGAAACGCGAGCTGCCAAGAGGAAGGAAAGTTCGGCCGCCATCTTCGATGAAGTTGACGCCAATGAAGAATTGGCACCGCGACTGCACGAGTTACTGTTGGTGTCGCCGGGTAACGCGCGAGTTTACGTGCGTGTTCGAGAGCCGACGACCTCTCAATTAGATGAAGCTGTGGCGCCATTGCGATGCGGGCCCATAACTAATCTGTTCGATGAGCAGCCGCATAAGCCGTCTGCGGGTTTCGCGGGCTAGAGCTACGTCGAGGCCTTCGACCTAATCGTGACGTGGTACGCTACCCTACTCCCGAGTGCGAAAAGCTCGGCGCCCAAGCGCCACACCACGGTATCGCGGTCGAAGCCCACGATCCAGCGGTGGCGGACTCGTGCCGGCTTCACCATAGCACTGGGAATCTTGCCTGCTCGGACCTACGGTTTAGGAAACCGTCGCTCTATCCGGCTGAGCTACGGGACCGCGAACCCGGCAAAACGCACGGGTATCGCGAATTCCATACCAGAGCGGAGGCGGGATCGCTACCCCGGACCAGCGGGCCTTTGGCCGTCATCGATCGTCTTGTTCGATGACCCCGCGGGCGCGCGGGCGCACGTTGTTCTGTCACACTACTTCCCGATCACCTTCACCGAGCCAAAAATCTTGGCCAGTGTGGCGGCGTGCTTGTCGAAGCCCGCGGGCGGGCCCCATTGCGCGAGCTGGATGAAGCGATTGTCGGCAAGCTTGGTCGCCCGGATCTTGACCAGCCGCGGCTGGCCGTTGTCGGTCGCCGAATACACCCATTCGGTCGAATCGAGCCCGGCGAACGGGCTCGCAGCTTCCTTGACGGTGGCCTGATCGACTTTCATGCCGTTGCGGATGATGGCCTTCAGCGCCTCAGCCCTGACCGCCGCGGCGTCGGCTTCCTTTTCGACCGTGAGCCAGAAGAAGATCGCACGATCGGGCGACGTCATGTCGATGGTGTCGTCGGAAAGATTGGGACTCCATCCATCCGGCGCGTCGAGCGAGATCGCCGCCTTCTCTTCCGGAACCTTGAAGACTTCGGCCTGCGCGATGTCAGCCATCGCCATCGTCAGGCCGACCGCCAGTAGAAGCCGCCGCATGCAAACATTCCCTGCAAAAATTGCCATCTCGAAATCGCGCCGAATTCCCGATGCGCGCGATGGCGCTTTAGCAGGACGGCGGAGAGGTCGCCAGAGCGAGCGCAACACCTGGTGATGGCCGGTGTAAGGTCACACTGTCGCGCGCATGCGCGCAACTTCATCGGCGCGCCGCCAAGGGCATTGACCGATTGTTGCCACAATCTGGCATGCGTTCGCCGCGCCTCCACGTCCCGCGATCCGGCGGTCCCCTCCGACGCAGTTCGCGGCGCTCATTTTTATCGTTGAATTTACTCAGCAATTTTTGATCGCGGCAGCGGTGGTCATATCGGCGAAACATGCAAGCGGGAAAATGGCCCGGTTCCGGGGTGACAAGCTCTGCCAAAATGATGACAATCGACTCAATCAAGTTCCCCCAGAGAATTCGACTGGAGATTATCTTCCCGTGATCGTGTCACGACCATCGGCGCTGTTTGTTGCCGCCATTGGAACGCTCGTTGTGCTGACGCCGTTGCGCGCCCACGCGCAGTGGTGGCGCAGCGCGCCGGCCGATTTCGAGGACTGCGCTGACGCGGCCGAGAAGTCGAAGACCAAGGAAGACAAGACCGCGGCGCTGGCGCAATGCAATGCGAAATTCGCCGGCCGCCGCAAGCCCGGCGGCGGCTACACCTATTACGACTTCATGCAGGACCGCACCTTCGATATCGCGGGCCCCAATCCGACGCCGGAAGAGCAAAAGAAGATTGACGAGCAGTACACCGCCTATCTCGAGCGCGAGCGACGCAACACCATCGCTGCGGCGTTGATGGCCAAGCAGCATCAGCAGCCGCCGCAGCAAGTGCAGCAGGTGTCGCTGCGATCGGAGCCGGGATCGGCGCGTGCGGAAGCCGAACGGGTGCCGGTGCCAGTGGCGAGCCCTGTCAAGCAGGCTGCGCGCATCCGGGCGGCCAACTGCGCCAAGAGCTCGTTCTCCTGCGATTGGCCGCGGCTTTCGGAAGGCATCAACGGCCTGAAAAAGATGTTCAGCCAGACGCCGCCGGGCAAGCAGAAGAAGACCTGACGTTCCCTGTCAGTCTCCTCGGTGTCATTCCCCGCGCATGCGGGGAATCCAGTAACCACGAGGCCATCGTAATTTCGTGCGCGATCCAGGTCTCGGTTGAAGGCACTTGCGATTTAAAGACCAATTGGTCTATATATCAGCAATGAGCCGCCAGACCCCTGTGCAATTGCCCCGCGGGCGTCCCCGAAGTTTCGACGTGGAAGCCGCTGTCGAACGCGCGATGGGCGTGTTCTGGTCGCGCGGCTATCACGCCACGGCGCTCCCGGACCTTCTTCGTGCGACGAAGCTCTCGCGCGGCAGCCTTTACGCCGCTTTCGGTGACAAGCACTCGCTGTTCCTGCGTGCGCTCGATCGCTACATTGCCGATGCCATGACACGGATGGATATCGAACTCGGTCCCCGCAGAGAGCCGGTCGACGGCCTGCGGGCCTACCTCGCCGGCTACGTTGACCGCACGAGCGGTGCCAACGGCCGGCGCGGATGCCTGCTGGTGGCCACAGCCATGGAACTGGCTGGCCAGGATGCTGAAGTGGGTCGTCGCATCGCGGGCTTTTTCAAAGCCATGGAGGCCAGGGTGGCGGATGCACTTTCCCGCGCGAAGACGGCGGGCAAGTTGGCCGATGGTGTTGAGCCTTCAAGTGCCGCCCGAATTCTCGTCTGTTTCGTTGAGGGACTGCGCGTGGTCGGCAAGACGGCACCTGCGCGGATCACATCGCAAGCCACCGCTGACGCGCTTCTCGACCGCTTCATCAGGTAAACAACCCATTCAGGTATGCACCCCATGGAAGCCTCATCTACCGGCACACCGATATCTGGACTGAATGGTCTCGAAAAGAAGGATGCCATGTCTGCCATCGAGATTGTCTGCGCGGTGGCCGTCCCCTTGCTCTGGGGTTATCAGTTCGTGGCCATCAAAGTGGGCGTTGCGGAGTTTCCGCCTCTCTTCTTCCTCGCACTGCGCTTCCTGGCCATCGCACTGCTGCTTGTTCCGGTCGTCAAAAGGCCCACGCGTCAAGAGTTCGGCCCGATCGCAGCTATTTCGATTTTCCTTGGCGGACTGAACTTCGGGCTCTTCTATGTTGGCCTTGGGCTCGGCTCGGGAAGCATGTCGGCCGTCGCATACCAGCTCGCCACACCCTTCACCGTCCTGTTGGCCTGGCCCCTGCTCGCCGAGAGGCCGCCTCTCACCACGTCCGCCGGAGTGGTGCTCGCATTCGTCGGCGTGGTCGTGTTGGCCGCGGAGCCCGGCCTGTCGGCAAACGCGCTTCCGCTGCTGCTTGTGGTCGGGGCAGCCTTCGCATTCGCGGTGTCCAACGTCTTGACGAAACGCTACGGCCCGTTTGATCCCCTGATGTTGATGGGGTGGTCGTCGCTGCTCACGGTGCCGCAGGTCGTGTTGATGTCGTTATTCCTTGAACATGGACAACTGGCGAGCCTCGTCACGGCGGATGAACGTGGCTGGCTGGCACTCGCCTACACGATTTTCATCGGCGGAATTGTCGGGTTCGGACTTTGGTTCTGGCTGATTGCCCGATGCTCCATGGGCCGCGTCGCACCCTTCGGTCTGCTGCTTCCGGTGTTCGCCTTGATTTCGAGCGTGTTGTTCCTTGGCGAGCACATGACCCCAAAGTTGATTGTCGGTGGGCTGCTCGCGATCTCCGGCGTCGCCATTACACAACTAAGACCGGGCGCTCGACCAATTTGAACCCGGATGCCCGCCCTCGCGGGCATGACGGCGGTCAATCCGTCAGCACCATCGCCCAGAACTTCCGGTACGGCGATTTCGGGTTGTCGACAAAGGCGACGCCGATGCGGGCCACGGCCGGCAACAACAGATTCTCGCGATGGCCGGTTGAGTTTTCCCATTCCTTCAGCATCTCGGCATAGGTCAGGAATCCGGCGCCGATATTTTCCGCAGCGCCCCTTCGGCGCAACGGCGCCATGCGCGACGAAAAACTTCCGCCCGCGCTGTGGCTGATTGAACCGGTGGCTGCCATCGCCTGCGCCTGCTTCAGCGCGGCGACGTTGAGCTTGCCGTCCAGTTTCACCGCAGGCAGGCCATGCGCCTTGCGATAGGCGCTGACCGCGCCGGCATAATCGGCGGCCTGCGCCGCAACCGCGCCAGCAAGGCTCAGGCAGAACGCGAGCAAAAGCGGCTTCCCGTGAAATCGCATGCGGTCAATGCGCGGGCATTTTCTTGTGGCGGCGCGGTGCGGCTGGCGTAACGACCGGCGCGACCGGCTGTTGCACCGCCTGCGAGGCCGCCCGCTGCTCCTGCAGCCGCGCGTCATAGCCCGGCGACGGCGTCACCGTCGGCGGCGCGGCATAGGCCGGGATCAGGGAAGCCCACCCGGCAAGGCCGGCGGCCAGAAGTGCTATGCTTGTTCGCTTCATACCGGCTCTCCCGTGCAACGCATTCAATCGAAACTCGCGCAATCGAAACTCGCGCAATCAAATCTCGCGCCGGATCGGCGCCATTTCAAGGCACGCCCGATCAATTCACCGTTCGGACCTGTTCCGGCGTCAGGCCTGGGGAGCCTTTGCCGTCATGCTCGGCGCGCCGGATCAGTTCCACCACCCGGCGCGACAACGACACATCGAGCCCATGCCGCTCGGCAATTTCGGTGATGACGCCCTGCAGATAATCGATCTCGGTGCGGCGGCCGCGCCGCAGATCTTCCCACATCGACGAGCGTGCTGCGGGATCGATCTTCATCGTCCGCCCCAGCAAAACTTCGAAGATCGCATCCGGCAGCCGCAGCAAAGGTGGCATCCAGGCCGCCGGAATCGGCGTCGGCGAAACCGGCCTGATGCCCTCGGCGCGGATGGCCATAAGCCCTTCCGCCATCTGGTCGGCAAACAATTGGCGCCACGGCCTGATGCTGAGCTGCCGGCGCAGCGGCAGATCGGCCAGTGCGTTGAGCGCGTTGTTGAGATTGACCAGCAATTTGCCCCACTGCACGCCGTCGATGTTGCCGGTCGGGCGCATCTTCAGCCCCGGCACCGACAACTTGTCCGCAGTGCGCGCATCGTCCTGCTCGACGACGATGTCGCCAGAGGTGGCGCGGTGAAAGCGTCCCTCGCCGGGCGCAACCACGTTGAACGGCACCATGCCGCCGAGCACGCGCCGGCCCGGCAAGCGGTTGCGCAGCACCGCAACATTGCCGACGCCGTTCTGCAGGCTGACGATGGTCACATCAGGCGGTGCATTCCTGGCGATGACGTCGGCCATCCCGGCCGTGTCCGCGCTCTTGACCGTGACCAGCACGACGGAAGCATCACTAAAAATGGAAGCATCTTCCGACAACGCCAACCGGCTCGCGGCGATGGTCTGATCGGAACCTTCAAAACTCGTCAGCCGCAGGCCGTGGGCCTGAATCTCCCCGATCACGCGCGGGCGCGCCAGCAGCGCGACACGGCGGCCGCCCGCCGCCAGCATGCCACCAACGAAGCAACCGATGCTGCCGGCGCCCGCGATACCGATGGTCCGGCCCGAATTCATTCGCCATTCATCCCCATTGCGCCAAATCTCGCTAGCGGCAAGTTTCTCGATAGCAGACCGGCCGGCCGGCGCCTATCGAACGGGCGCTTTGCCGGCCGCGCCTTGTAACCGTCATGGCCCGCCGTTATGTTTCGCGGGGGGCCAGCACGCGCAGGAGATGACCATGGGCTTACTCGACGTACTCAACGGCATGCAGAACGGCCCGCGCGGCCCGAGCACCCCGAGCGCGCAATCCGACAGCGGCGGCGGCATGTCGCCGATGACCATGGCGATCCTGGGCCTGCTGGCCTGGAAGGCCATGAAGCATTTCACCGGACAACCCGGCGCGGCACCGACGCAGGCGCCTCCGAAATTGCCCGGCAATGTGACCGCGAGCCTGCCCGGTGGGGGCGGTGGTCTCAGTGATATCCTCAAGGGCGGATTAGGCGGCCTGCTCGCGGGCGGCGCGGCCGGCAGCGTGCTCAGCGGCGGCCTCGGCGACCTCCTGAACCAGTTCCAGCAGAAGGGCCACGGCGACGCCGCAAGCTCCTGGGTCAGCAACGGCCCCAACAAACAGATCGCACCCGGCGATCTCGCCAATGCACTCGGCGCCGACCAGATCGACTCGCTGGCATCGCAGAGCGGCATGTCGCGCGACGAACTGCTCAAGGGCCTCAGCCAGTATCTGCCCGATGCGATCAACCACCTGACGCCGGATGGACGGCTGCCAAGCGAAAACGAATTGTCAGGCCGGATCTGACGCTGCGCTCGCGCGGCGCATGTTGCGCCGTGTCGCTTCACCACTGCGCCACTGGAAAGGGACAACAGCCATGAGCGGCATTCTCTGGGTCATCGTCGTCGGCTTCATCGCCGGCATCATCGCGCGGGTTCTTTCGCCCGGCCCGAACAACCCGGGCGGTTTCATCCTGACCACCGTGCTCGGCATTGCCGGCGCGTTTCTCGCCACCTTCATCGGCCAGGCGATCGGCCATTACGGTCCCGACCAGGGCGCCGGCTTCATCACCGCCACCATCGGCGCGCTGCTGGTGCTGTTCATCTGGAACCGGCTGGTGGCGCGTGGCGTGATTTCGGATACGGGCGGGAAATAACGGCGTAAACTGTCATTCCGGGGCGATGCGCAGCATCGAACCCGGAATGACGACGACAACTACAGCACCAGATGCATGCCCGCATCCATGCGGACGAATTCGCCGGTCATGTTGCTCGATGCCGGCGAGGCGAGGAAGCACACCAGTTGCGCGATATCGTCCGCCGTTGATGCGACCTTCAGCGGCACCTTCGCCACCACCGCATCGCGCACCGCCTTGGCGCCGGCCTCGCCGCGGCCCTTGGTGAACCAGGGCGTATCGATATAGCCGGGGCACACCGTGTTGACGCGGATCAGCGGCGCCAGCGCGCGCGCCAGCGATTGCGTCATGGTGTTGAGCGCACCCTTGCTCGCGGCATAGGCCACCGACGAACCACCGCCGGAAATACCGGCGACCGACGAAACGTTGACCACGGCGGACGGCTTGCCGGAAGCTTTCGCACCCGCCTCGAGCTGCGCGCGCGCCGCGCGGATCATCTGGAACGGGCCGATGGTATTGACGGCATAGATGCGCTGGAAATCTTCCGCCGTCAGGCCGTCCATATTGTCGTGTGGCACGTGCTTGGTGGTGCCGGCATTGTTGATCAGCACGTCGAGCCCGCCCCATGCCGCGGCGGCGGCTGCGATCTTCTTGCAGTCCTCGTCGCGCGAGACGTCGCCCTGCACCACCACGACTTCGGCACCCGCCTTGCGGCAAAGCTCGGCGGTCGCTTCGGCCTCAGCCTTGCTGCTGGAATAATTGACGACGATACGCGCGCCACCTTTGGCCAGAATGGCCGCGGTGGCCGCTCCCAGGCCGGAAGCAGAACCGGTTACGATCGCGCACAAACCATCCTTCGACATCCGCATTTCCTCTTGTTGTTGTGAGCTGCTTTGAACAGCCCATTCGCGAGCAGTTGACCTACCACATCACACGGAAAGCCGCCTGCAAATTCGCGCAACTTCCGCTCTGCGGAATTCGTTCTTTGCCTGACGAGCTTCATGCCGCCCTCGCAGGCAGCCCTGCGGACAGCGCTTGTCAGGGCTATGGCTTTTGCCCATCATAAAGCGCAAGAAAAGACCGCACCCGAGACCAATATCGAGACTTGACTAGACCGAGATCTGGCGAGCCAGCCGGGCCGGGCCCATGCCAATCAAAAATGAGGAACGCTGTGGCGGAGAGTGAGAACATTGTTGCCGAGACCGCGGAAAAGATTTTCGCCGATCTGGCCGATGCCCAAACCATCAATCGCGACAAAGAAGGCAAGTGGAAAGCCCCGCTCTGGAAGGCGCTGACCGAAGCCGGCCTGCCGCTGGCCTGGGTGCCGGAAGATTGCGGCGGTTCGGGCGCGAGTTTGGCCGAAGGTTTTGGCGTGCTCAGCGCCGCCGGACGTCATGCCGTGGCCGTGCCGCTCGCCGAAACCATGCTGGCGGGCTGGCTGCTGGCGCAGGCGAAAATTTCATCACCCGACGGCGAGATGACGGTGGCGCCCGCGAGCCCGAAGGATCGCATTACCGTCAATGCCGATGGCAGCCTCTCAGGTAAAGCTCGTGGCGTGCCGTTTGCGAAGGCCGCAAAACACATCGCGGTGCTGGCCAGCGGTAACGGAGGCCTCCAGGTCGCATTGGTCGATGCCGGCAAATGCCGGATCGAAGCCGGCATCGGCCTCGGAGGCGACCATTCCGATACCGTGACATTCGACAAGATCCAGCCGGTCGCGACCAAACCGGCGGCAAAAGGTTTCGACCAGACCCAGTTGATGCTGATGGGCGGCGTCGTGCGCAGCCTGCAGATCGCGGGCGCGCTGGAATCGATGCTGGAGATTTCCGTGCGCTATTCCAACGAGCGCGTCGCCTTCGAGAAGAAGATTTCGAAATTCCAGGCGGTGCAGCACAACCTGGCGCGGCTGGCCGGTGAGTCGGCGGCGGCACTGGCGGCGGCGACCTCCGCCGCGGACGCCATCGCCAACGCGACCGTGTTCAACGACGAGGTGTTCCTCGAAGCAGCGGCCGCAAAGATCCGCTGCTCGGAGGCGGCCGAAAAGGGCGGCGGCATCGCCCATCAGGTGCATGGCGCGATCGGCTTCACCATCGAGCACATCCTGCATCGTTACTCCTTGCGCGCACTGGCATGGCGCGACGACTTCGGCTCCGAGAGTTACTGGGCGGTCGAGCTCGGCAAACTCGTGGCCAACCGCGGCGCCGATGAATTGTGGCCGCTGGTCGCCTCGCGCTAATTCACACTGATCTTGCACATCCGATTTGCCTGCATAGAAGTCGAGATTCCCAGATGACCGCAGCCCTCCGTTTCGATCCGATCCGCCTGCCGCCCGAATGCGAACAGTTGCGCAAGGAAGTGCGCGCCTTCCTCGCCGAGGAAATCGCCGCCGGCACCTTCGATCCGCACAAGCCGAACCGCGAAGACACCGACGTGCCGGAATTTTCCCGAAAAGTCGGCGCCAAGGGCTGGCTCGGCATGACCTGGCCGAAGAAGTATGGCGGCCACGAGCGTTCGTTCCTCGAGCGTTATGTCGTCACTGAAGAGATGCGCGTCGCCAACGCGCCGACCCGGCGCTTCTTTGTCGCCGACCGGCAGAGCGGCCCGGTGCTGCTGAAATACGCGCCCGAGAACATCAAGATGGACATCCTGCCGCGGATCTGCCGCGGCGAAGTCTGCTTTGCGATCGGCATGAGTGAGCCGAATTCCGGTTCGGATCTGTTCGCGGCGAAAACCCGCGCCACCAAGACCGATGGCGGCTTCCTGATCAACGGCACCAAGATCTGGACCTCCTCGGCGCACATCGCCGACTACATGATCGCTATCTTCCGCACCTCGCCGCCGACCAAAGAAAATCGCCGTCACGGCCTGACGCAATTTCTGGTCAAGATGAAGCAGCCGGGCATTCAGGTGAACCCGATCGGCCAGATCACCGGGCAATACGAGTTCAACGAAGTCGTCTTCACCGACCATTTCGTTCCCGACGATCATATGCTGGGCGAAATCGACGGCGCCTGGAAACAGGCGACCTCGGAACTCGCCTATGAGCGCTCGGGCCCGGAGCGTTTTCTGGAAACCTATTACGTGCTGACCGAACTGGTTCGCGCGGTCGGCAAAAATCCGGATACCCGCAGCGCCGAAGGCATCGGCCGGCTGGTCGCGCAGTTGCACACCATGCGCCGGATGTCGGTGTCGGTGGCGGGCATGCTGCAGGCCGGCAAGGAGCCGGTGGTGGAGGCGTCCATCGTCAAGGACATCGGCACGGTGTGGGAACAGGCGCTGCCGCACCGCGTGCGCGACCTCGCCGCATTTGTCGAGGAAACCGCCACCAACCGCGAGACGCTGGAAGATCAACTTTCATTCGCGATGAAAACGGCGCCCAAATTGACGATCCAGGGCGGCACCACCGAAGTATTGCGCGGCATCATCGCCCGCGGGCTTGGTTTGCGCTAGAGCATGATCCGGAAAAGTGGGTACCGGTTTTCCGGAAAGATCATGCTCAAACAAAAAGACCCCGCAGGCTGCGGCTTCAAATCAAATCAACGAGGAAACCTCATGAGCAAGTATACTGATATCGGCGTCGAGAAGCATGGTCACGTCGGCCTGATCGAAATCCGCAAGCCGCCGCTGAACTTCTTCGACGTCGCGCTGATCAACCAGATCGCCGACGCGCTGGAAGAGTTCGACAAGGATATCGAAATCCGCGCCACGGTGCTGGCGGCCCAGGGCAAGGCGTTCTGCGCCGGCGCCAACTTCGGCGATCCGGCCCGCCAGGAACAGGAAGACCGCTCCAAGACCGATCCGGCATCGAACCTGCCGATCAACCATCTCTACGTCCAGGCCGTGCGCATCTTCCGCAACAAGAAGCCTATCGTCGCGGCCGTGCATGGCGCTGCCATCGGCGGCGGTCTCGGCCTCGCTGTCTCGGCGGATTTCCGCGTCACCTGCCCGGAGGCGCGCTTCGCCGCCAACTTCACCAAACTCGGCTTCCATCCCGGCTTCGGCCTGACCGCGACGCTTCCCGAACTGGTCGGCAAGAACAACGCCGAACTGATTTTCTATACCTCGCGCCGCGTCACCGGCGAAGAAGCCACGCGGATGGGCCTCGCCAACATTTGCGTGCCGCAGGACCAGGTGCGCGCCGAGGCGATGAAACTCGCGGCTGAGATCGCCGAATGCTCGCCGCTCGGCCTGATCTCGACCCGCGCCACCATGCGCGCCGGCCTCGCCGACCGCGTGCTCGCCGCGACCAACCACGAACTGGTCGAACAGAACAAGCTGCGCAGCACCGAAGACTTCAAGGAAGGCGTCAAAGCCACCGCGGAGCGCCGCGTCGCGAATTTCAAGGGACGGTGAGTTCGCGCAACTCTCTCAACACGTCGTCCCGGCGAACGCCGGGATCCATACGCCGCGGCCTATCGAAAAGGCACGCCGCCAGAGATTCGCTTTCACCACGACCACCTGTGGTTATGGGTCCCGGCGTTCGCCGGGACGACGTGAGGGCTACCTCTTCCCCACCACCAGCGCGTCGACAATCGTCACGCCCTGCCCGTCCGCATGCACCAGCACCGGATTGAGCTCGATCTCCGCGATATCCCCTGCATGCCGCGCCGCCAGCACGGATACCTGCGCGATCAAGCCAGACAGTGCCGCCACGTCGGCTTTGGCAGCCCCGCGAAACCCATTGAGCAAGGGCGCGGCCTTCAACTCCGCCAGCATCGCGGAAGCCTCCGCCGCGCCGACCGGCGACGGGCGGTAGATCACATCGCGAAACAGTTCCGTGGTGATGCCGCCGAGCCCGACCATGATCATCGGGCCGAACGTCGCATCGGTCATGGTGCCGACGATGATCTCCACGCCCTTCTTGGCCATCGGGCCGACCAGCACGCCCTGGATATCGGCACCCGGCCGATGCCGCGCCGTATCTTCCAGCAGCGCGCGGTAGGCCGTGAAGGCGTCGCCCTTGGCCGCGATGTTGACGCGGACGCCACCGACCTCGCTTTTGTGCGGAATGTCGCGCGACTGGATCTTCATGACGAGTGGAAAGCCGGCACGGGCAATCGCCTCATCGAGTTGATCGCGGTTCGCAACCAGCATCTCGTCCGGCAACGCGATCCCGGCGTCGCGCAGCAGCGCCTTGCTGTCCCATTCCGACAGTTTTGCAGAGGCGAGATGCACGGAAATATCGCGCGGCGGCAAGCCTGCGTCGCCGGCCGGCGGCGCCAGCTTGAATTTCGCGGTGTCCACCAGCCGCCGCATCGCGACAGCCACATGTGTCAGGCCTGACAGCACTACCACGCCGGATTTCGCCAGCTCGGTGCGCGCGAACACCGACGGTAGCGTGTACGAATAAAACACCACCGGTTTGTTCTGGGCCGCGATGACAGGCTTCAGCTCGGCTTCCTTGAACGACATCCGCACTTCGCTCGACAGCGACACCACCACCAGGATGGCGTCGACTTCATCCGACGCGACGAGCAGGTCGATGCTCTTCTGCAAGCCGCCGCTGCCGGCGCCCTGTGCGGTGACGTCGATCGGATTTCCCGCCGCACCATAGGACGGCATCAATTTCTTGATCTCGTTCTGAAGACGATCGGACAATTCCGGCACCTTCAGGCCCTGCATCGAAACCGTGTCCGCGCCCCAGATGCCGGCGCCGCCGGATACGGTCAGCACCGCGACGCGATCGCCCTTCGGCAGCGGGTTGGTGGTCAGCACCGCGGCAATGGTGACGGCTTCGTCGAGATCGTTGGAAACGATGAAGCCGTATTTGGCGAACACCGCGTCATAGGCCGCCGACCAGCCGGCCATGCTGGCGGTGTGCGAGGCCGCCGCGCGCTCGCCGGCGCCGGAGCGGCCGACCTTGGTGACGATGACGGGCTTGCCGCTATCGGCCGCGCGTTTTGCCGCGACCAGAAACTTGTCGACGTCGCGAATGCCCTCGATGAACAGCAGGACCACGTCGGTGGAGGCATCCTGCACCATATAGTCCAGAAACTCGCCGGCGCCGAGATCGCTTTCATTGCCCGCACTGACGCAATAGCTGATCGCGACGCCGAGCGCTTTGGCGCGATGCTTGATGGCAAAGCCGATGCCGCCGGATTGCGCGACGATCGCGATCCGGCGTTTAGTCGCTACCAGCGGAACATAACCCGGCTTGACGTCGACGGTCGGGCTGAAAGTGGCCGCGACCTTCTGCACTTCGCTGAGGAACCCCTCGGCGTTGGGCCCGGAAATCCGCATGCCAGTCTTTTTGGCGAGCGCGACGATGGCGACCTGCATGCCGGCGCTGTCGCCGCCCTCCTCCGCAAAGCCGGAGGAGATGATCACCGCATTCTTGACGCCGACCGCGGCGCATTGCTCCAGCGCCGCCAGCACCGCGCGCGCGGGAATGACGATGATGGCGAGATCGATCGGCGCGCCGACATCGGATATCGACGTGTAGCATTTCAGCCCGTCGATCTCGGCGTAGTTCGGATTGATCGGATAGAGTTTTCCGGGATAGTCGTTTTTCCGCAGCATCGACAACAGCCGTCCCGGAATCTTTTCGTGATCGCGCGAAGCGCCGATCAGGGCGATGCTTTCAGGCGCGAAGAAGCTGTCGAGCAGATGCGGCATAGGGGGTCCTTTTCTTGTTTTTTTGAGCACGAACTGCGTTTCCGTCATCGTGAGGAGGCCGCAACACGGCCGTCTCGAAGGACGACGGGCCCGTGGCCGCGCTTCCTTCGAGGCTCGCTCCGCTCGCACCTCAGGATGACGGTCGAGAGGACGCCTAGACCCACCGTTACGCCGTCAGACTAAACTTCACTCCGCACAAATCGAACCCGTCGCCCGACACCTTGCATCCCTTCGCCCTCGCCGCATCGCGCACTTTGGCGATATCCGCGACCTTGAACGTCAGCCCGCTCATCAAATCGCTGGCGCCCTTGACGAAACAAAAGCTGGCATTGGGCAGTTTCAGCTCGGGTTCGCCGCCGGCGCCCTTGCTGACGGCAAGACCAAGAATCTTGCCCCAGTGCTCGGCGAGCCCCTGCGGATCCGGGCTCTGCATCTCGACATCAGTCAACGCCTGCGTCACGTCTTTGCGGATCGATTTCTGCCAATCCGGACCCGCGGGCGGATAGAGACCTAAAATATCGTCGCTGCCTTCACTGTGGTTGAACTCGATGAAGGCGGCGCGGCAGTCGCGCGGGTGCAACTGCACGCCGTGATAGGGCGCATGCGTGATCACGTTCGCGGTGCGCACGCCGATGCCGTTGGCGTGCTTGCCGCGCGCGTCGGGATCGTCGCAGCAGAAGATCGCCATATAGCCGCCGCGACCGCCGGTCTTGTCGAGAAACCGCCCCGCCGCAGTGCCGCCCTGGGTCGGCGCCACCACTTCCAGCAGGATGGTATCGACCGGCAGCAGCGCATTTTCGAGGCCGTATTTGGCGACATTGCCGTCGCGGTAGCAGACGTTGAGCCCCATGATCCCGGCGATATCCGGGATCACAGGCTCCAGATGCGGCGCCACCAGGCAGATCTGCCGCAGCCTGAGATACGGGGCCATGGTCAATGGCCCTGGAAGGCGGGCTTGCGCTTCTCGACGAATGCTTTCGCCGCTTCCTTGTGGTCGGCGGTCTCGCCCGAACGCGAATGATGGATCGCTTCGCCGTCAAAACATTCTTCCAGCGACATGGTCTCGGCGTTGTTGATGTTGCGCTTGATGTAGCCGAGCGTCACCGACGGTCCCTGCGCCAGTGACATCGCCAGCTCATGCGCAGCAGCGTCCACGTCGGCATCGGGAACGACCTTGGTCACCATGCCGAGGGCAAGGGCTTCCTGCGCGGTCAGCACCGGCGACATCAGATAGAGCTCGCGTGCTTTCGCACTGCCGAGCAGATGTGTAAGGAAATACGTTCCGCCGTAATCGCCTGATAGCCCGACCTTGGCGAACGCGGTGGTGATCTTGCAGGAAGCGCTGGCGACGCGAAGGTCGCAGGACAACGCGATCGAGAGCCCGGCGCCGGCCGCGGCGCCATCGACCTGCGCCACCACAGGCTTGGCCATCTGGTGCAGGATGCGCGACACTTCCATGCCGCGGCGCAGGTTCACCGTCTTGGCTTCGAATGGCAGCGGCGCCCGCCCCTCGGCCATCGACTTGACGTCACCGCCGACGCAGAAGGTGCCGCCGGCGCCCTTCAGCAGCACAGCGCGCACCTCATGATCCTCCGCCGCCCGCCGCGCCGCCGCCACCAGTCCGAGCGTCATGTCGGGGTTGAGCGCGTTGCGCCGGTCGGGGCGATTCATGGTGATGGTGAGCAGGCCCTTGTCGAGGTTCTGCAGGACGATTTCGTTTGCGCTCATGTGCGTTTGCTTTCTTGATTGTTGTTGGCTTCGTCATTCCGGGGCGATGCAACGCATCGAACTATGATGTGCAATAGCACATCTGAGAATCTCGAGATTCCGGGTCTGGTGCTGACGCACCATCCCGGAATGACGCTTCTCGTTTACTTCTTCACCAGCGGACAGCGCGATGCTTCCAGCGACTGGAACGCCTCGTTGCCGGGAATCGTCGCCAGCAGCTTGTAGTCGTCCCAGCGCGCCTTGGATTCCGAAGGTTTCTTCACCTCGAACAGATACATGTCGTGCACCATGCGGCCGTCCTCACGGATTTTGCCGTTCTTCGCAAACATGTCGTTGATCGGAGTTTCCTTCATGATCTTCATCACGGCGGCGGAATCGGTGGTGCCGGCCGCCTTTACTGCCTTGAGGTAATGCGTGACGGAAGAATAGACGCCAGCCTGCGCCGAGGTCGGCACCCGCTTGATGCGTTCCATGAAGCGCTTTGAAAATGCGCGGGTGTCGTCGTTGAGGTCCCAGTAAAACGCTTCCGAAAGCAACAGGCCCTGCGCGGTTTCGAGTCCGATGCTGTCGATATCGGTAACGAAGACCAGCAGCGGCGCCACCTTCTGGCCGCTCTTCATCAATCCGAACTCCGCCGCCTGCTTGATGGCGTTGACGGTGTCGCCGCCCGCATTGGCAAGGCCGATCACCTTGGCCTTGGAAGCCTGCGCCTGCAGCAGGAACGACGAGAAATCCGAGGTGTTGAGCGGATGCCGAACGCTGCCCAGTACCTTGCCACCGGATTTGTTCACCACATTGGCGGTGTCCTTTTCCAGATCCTGGCCGAAGGCGTAATCGGCGGTCAGGAAGTACCAGCTATCGAGGCCGTTTTTGACGGCGGCAAGGCCGGTCACATTGGCCTGCCCAAAGGTGTCGAACACATAGTGCACGGTGTAGGGGCCGCAGGCCTCGTTGGAGAGCCGGATCGAGCCGGGACCGTTGAACATGATGATCTTGTTGCGGGCTTTCGCGATCTCGCCGGCGGCCAGCGCCGTGGCCGAAGCCGCGACGTCAAAAATCATCTCGACGCCCTGGTTGTCGAGCATGTCGCGGGCAATGTTGGCGGCGAGGTCCGCCTTGTTCTGGTGATCGGCCGCGATGATCTCGACCTTGCGCCCGAGCACCTCGCCGCCGAAATCCTCGACCGCCATCTTCGCAGCCATTTCCGAACCCGGGCCGGTGATATCGGCGTAAAGGCTCGACATATCCAGAATGCCGCCAAGCTTCAGCGGCGGCTTGGCTTGCGCCCATGCAGCACTTGCCGACATCGCCAATGCAGCGGCGAAAACGCCGGTAACAACCCGTTTCATGAAGGCCTCCCTTGATCGACTGCCGCATTGCCTGCGGCTTTGAATTTTACTCGGCGCGATCATGCCGCATGGTCTGCGCAGCAGCAAGGCGAAGTCGTCAGCACGCGGATCGTGTATTTCCGCTTAGCGGAATGGGCGATGCCAAGCGTCTCTCACCCATGTCATGGCCAGGCTTGCTGACGAAGTTCAGCGTAGGATGAACTACGTCAACAACCCCTTCCCCGGCACATGATTGAGCTCGAGCCGGATCCCGTCCGGATCCTCGAACAGGATCGAATAATACCCCGGCGCCCATTGGTCCTCGCGCGGCGCGCGGATGATGTTGACGCCTAGCGTCATCAGGAACGCGTGCAGTTCGTCGATGTCGGCGCGCTCGCGGGCGCGAAAACACAGATGATGCAGGCCGACGCGCTTCTGTTCAAACGCTGTGCCTTCATGCTCCGGCGACGGCGCGCTGATGCCGACCGCGGTGCGGCCACCGATGCAGTAATACGTCGTCTCGGTATCGATGACGGGCGTCAGCCCGAGAAACGGCAGCAGCTTGCGATAAAACTCCCGCGACCGCTCAAAATTCGAGGCGGTCAGAAAAATATGCGCGATGCCGTTGATTTCCATCGTCTCCCCCTCCGTCGCTTTTTCAGATATCGGTTGGCCCTAAGCATACAGGAACCAGTGGGATCGCGAGCAGGGTTATGACCAGGATGGCATTGCGATGCCTCGTATCCTTCTTTGTATCTGCCGCGGCCTGTCCTGGGCTGCTCGGCCACGCGCATGCCGCCGACTGCGCGTTCGAGACCCTGGGCGAGGGCCGTGTCGCCACCGTGATCGACGCGCGCGATCTTCGGCTAGATGACGGCCGCGAGATCCGCCTCGCCGGGATCGAGCCGGCGGACGCAGACAAAGCCAAGGGCACGGCCGTGCTGACGGCCCTGATCGGCGGTCGCGACGTGACCCTGCACGGCGCCGACGACACGCCGGACCGCTACGGCCGCCAGACCGCCTTTGTGTTCGTCGCGGGCTCGGAAGCGCCGGTGCAGAGCGAGTTGCTGCGACAGGGTGTTGCGCTGTTTTCGGCCGATGTGGCCGACAAAGCCTGCGCGGGAACCCTCGCCGCGGCCGAGGCCACGGCCATATCAGCCAAAATAGGAATCTGGTCAGCCCCCACGGCCATAAAAAACGCGGAAAGTCCGGGCGATATTTTGGCCGGGATTGGGCGCTTTACAGTGGTTGAGGGCAGGGTTTTGTCCGTCAGGCAGTCGGGGGCAACGACCTACCTGAATTTCGGACGGAACTGGACACAAGACTTTGCTGCGACTATTTCAAGGCGCATGATGCCGGCGTTCGAGGCGGCCGGGCTTTCGGCTAAGTCCCTCGAAAATCGAAGGATTCGTGTCCGCGGCTTTGTCTCGTCGCGGGGAGGACCACGGATCGGGATGCTCCGGGTGGGGCAGATCGAAGTACTGGGCGGGAAATAAGCGCGTGATCCGAAAAAGTGGGAACTGGTTTTCCGAAAAAGATCACGCGCGAACAAGAGGATGAGATCAGGCTCGATCGCATCGAGCCATGATCTTTTCGACCATACGAGTGGGCTGACGTGACGAAACGCGCGGAACGATGCAAGCGAATGACGGGCCGCCGCCTCTTGGCAGCGCCAGCCTTGTTGTGCGCTGCATTCACGCTTTCCGCCTGCGGCAATATGGGCCGGCTCGAGAGCGCGGCGCCGGCCTCGACCACCTCACCGGTCAAGCCCAACCGGACCGTGGCGCAGACGCCGGCCAGCGAGCGCGAACATGAGCGCATCCTGTCCTCCTATGGCGGCTCCTATGACGATCCGAAGCTGGAAGCCCTGATCAGCAAGACCGTCGACCGGCTGGTCGCCGCCTCCGATCGCCCGGACCAGGCCTACAAGGTGACGATCCTCAATTCCGGCGCGGTCAACGCCTTCGCGCTGCCGACCGGCCAGCTCTATGTCACGCGCGGCCTGGTCGCGCTCGCCAGCGACACCTCCGAATTGTCCTCGGTGCTGTCCCACGAAATGGCGCATGTGCTGGCAAAGCACGCCTCGATCCGCGAGGACCAGGCGCGGCAGGCCGCCGTGGTGACGCGCGTCGTCACCGACATGAGCAACGACCCGGATCTCACCGCGCTGGCGCTGGCCAAGACAAAGTTGACGATGGCGAGCTTCTCGCGCGCGCAGGAGTTCGAAGCCGACGGCATCGGCGTCGGCCTTTCCGCGCGGGCCCATTTCGATCCCTACGGCGCCTCGCGTTTCCTGGCCTCGATGGAACGCAACGCCGCCATGAAGGCCGGCAAGACCTCGCTCGATCCGCGCACGCAGGACTTCCTTTCCTCGCATCCGGCGACGCCGGAGCGGGTGCAGAACGCACAGGCCAGCGCCCGGCAATACACCTCGCCCGAAGCCGGCGAGCGCGACCGCGAGACCTATCTCGCCGCGATCGACAACATCGTCTATGGCGAGGATCCGAGCGAAGGCTTTGTGCGTGGGCGACGTTTTCTGCACCCGAAGCTCGGCTTCACCTTCCAGGCCCCCGACACGTTTACGCTGGATAACACCGCCCAGGCCGTGATCGGTGTCCGCGAGGGCGGAACACAAGCGATGCGCTTCGACGTCGTGCGCGTGCCGGCCGAGCAGTCGCTCGGCGACTATCTCAATTCCGGCTGGATGGAAGGCGTCGAGAAGGCCTCGACCGAGGACGTCACCATCAACGGTTTTCCGGCAGCGGCGGCGATCGCGCACGGCGACAGCTGGCAGTTCAAGGTCTACGCGCTGCGCTTCGGCACCGACGTCTACCGCTTCATCTTCGCCACCAAGCAGAAGAGCACCGAGAGCGAGCGCAACGCGCGCGAGACCGTCAACTCGTTCCGCCGCCTGACGCTCGAAGAAATCCAGGCCGCGCGGCCGCTGCGCATCAAGGTCATCACCGTGCAGCCCGGCGACACCGTCGAATCTCTCGCCCACCGCATGTCCGGCGTCGATCGCCCGGCGGACCGGTTCCGGATTCTCAACGGGCTCGACCAGCACGCGCAGGTGAAGACGCGGGATCGCGTGAAGATCGTGGTGGATTGAGGCGCGAAGCGAACCCGGGAGCTCGAGATTCTCAGATGTGCAATTGCACATCGTAGTTCGACGCTTCGCGCCGCCCCGGAATGACGAGGAGGCGGCGCCGCTATTGCTCATCCCGCCTTCGCACCAAGCACGATCGGCACCGCGTCGATGAGCCTGCGCGACCGGACCATACTCTCGGTCGCAGCCCTGAATTTCCGGAAGTGCGGCGTTTCCAGATGCGCTTTGTACGCGGCCTCGTCGGTGTAGATTTCGAAGACCCGGATGCGGGCGGGGTCGTCTTTTTCGGACACGGCGTGAAGCGCGATAACGCCCGGCTCGACGCGAACCGCGGCTTCAATTCCTTCCGTGATCGCAGACTTGAACGCGTCGAGCTGCGCGGGATCGATTTTGAGTTCGGCGATGCGAACGTATTGGCTTGGTGATGTGTCCATGGCGCGCTCCCGGATTCAAGCAGAGGGGCATCGCAGCCCAGCTGAAGCGTAGCACCGTCATTCCGGGGCGTGCGTAGCGCGAGCCCTCAGGTGCGCAATTGCGTATCGGGGAATGACGGACAACCAAACAAAAAGCCCGGTCTTTCGACCGGGCTTTTCGTTTCAGGTATCGGGATTCTTTCAGGCAGCTTCGTCCTTCACCGCCGCGTCGTCGCCATCGGCTTCGACATCGGCTTCGTCGGCTTCACCGGTCGCATCCGCGGCATCGGTCTTGGCGCCGCGGCGCGGGCTCTTGGCGAGCTGGCTTTCGATTTCCTTGACCGCTTCGGTCTCGGTCGAATGCTGCACCACCGCGATTTCGCGCGACAGCCGATCGAGCGCTGCTTCATAGAGCTGGCGTTCGCTGTAGGACTGCTCGGGCTGCGATTCCGAACGGTAGAGATCGCGGACCACTTCGGCGATCGCAACGATATCGCCCGAATTGATCTTGGCTTCGTATTCCTGCGCGCGGCGGGACCACATCGTGCGCTTGACGCGGGCGCGGCCCTTCAGGGTTTCCAGCGCCTTCTTGACCAGCGCCGGCTCGGACAGCTTGCGCATGCCGACATTGGCGACCTTGGCGGTCGGGACGCGGAGCGTCATCTTGTCCTTCATGAAATTGATCACGAACAGCTCAAGGCGGGCGCCCGCGATCTCCTGCTCCTCGATGGCCAGGATCTGGCCGACGCCGTGAGCGGGATAGACCACGAATTCATTGGCCTTGAAGCCCTGACGCTGCGTCACGACCTTCTTCGGCTCTTCGATCTTGGGGGCGGCAACCACCGGCTTCACGGCAACCTTCGGCGCGACCACAGCAGCCTTGGGAGGAAGCGTCTTCGGGGCAGCGGCTTTGGGGGCAGGAGCAACAGCGGCCTTCACAGGGGCTTTCGGAGCGACCTTCGAAGCAGTGGCCTTCGAAGCTGTCGCTTTCGCGGCAGTTTTTGCAGTCTTATCTGGCATTGCGCTTCTTTTGTTTTTTGAGGACTTTGCGGCTGCAGCCTTCCTGGCGTCCTTTACAGGCGCCTTGGCACGGCCCTTGGTTGCGCTGCGGCTGGCCGGAGCGGCTTTTTTCGTGGTCTTTGAAGCACTCTTTTTACGCGTTTTCTGTGACACAGCCTGCGCGCGGTACTGCCACGCCCCTGTTCGATGTTTTTACGGGAACCCACCGACGGTCATATGGTACGCATGACCGGGTTTGGCTTGTATTGTGCCCAATATAGCACAATTTCCGCAAAAATCAATGATTTACGACCCAATCCGGACCTTTACGGGGGTATTCCGTCATGAGTCCGTCAACAGGGTTAAATCAGCAGGGCTGTTTTGGTTCGAAACAGGGCTGGTCTGGTTAGAAACAGGCCCTAATTAGGTCCGAAACGGCCTTAACTGGCCGTTTTTGGTCCGGCGCACGTCGCGCGAATCAGTCGCCGGCGCCAGGTTCCTTGGAAAAATATTTCTCGAACTTGCCTTCCACACCGTCGAAATCCTTCGCGTCCGGAGGCTGGTCCTTCTTCTGGGTGATGTTGGGCCAGCTCTTGGCGTATTCGGTGTTGACCTCGAGCCACTTCTCCAGGCCCGGCTCGGTGTCGGGCTTGATGGCGTCGGCGGGACATTCGGGTTCGCAGACGCCGCAGTCGATGCATTCGTCGGGATGGATGACCAGCATGTTCTCGCCCTCGTAGAAGCAGTCGACGGGGCAGACTTCAACGCAGTCGGTATATTTGCATTTGATGCAGGCTTCAGTGACGACGTACGTCATCCA
>JBBRSX010000027.1:0-51017 GCA_038244925.1 Hyphomicrobiales bacterium
TTGTAGAGTTCCTTGCCCGTCTTGGCATCGACTGCCTTGAGGTAGCCTTCGAGCGTTCCGTAGAACACCACGCCGCCGGCGGTGGCGAGTGCGCCTGACCAGACCGAGAACTGCTCCTTGTTCGACCAGACGATCTTGCCCGTCTTGCCGTCCCAGGCGATGAAGTTACCCATGTTGGTCTCACCGGGAGGCGGATACATCGAGAGCGTAGCGCCGACATAGGGCTGACCCGCGGTGTAGCTTACCTTGAACGGCTCGTAGTCCATGCAGACGTGGTTGGTCGGCACGTAGAACAACTGCGTATCCGGTGAGTAGGCGCCGGGCTGCTCGTCCTTGGTACCGAGCGCGGCCGGGCAGATACCCTTGTTGTTGTGGTCCTCGCCCTGCTTGTCGGTCGAATACTGATCGAGAACCTTCGGCCGTCCATAGGTCGGCGAGCTCTTGTTCATATCGACGCCGCTGGTCCAGTTCACCTTCGGGTCATACTTCTCGGCAACCAGCAACTCGCCGGTGACGCGATCGAGCGTGTAGCCGAGGCCGTTACGATCGAAATGCGTCAGCAGCTTGCGGGGCGCACCATTCATGGTCTGGTCGGTGAGGATCATTTCGTTGACGCCGTCATAGTCCCATTCGTCATGGGGCGTCATCTGATAGACCCACTTGGCCATTCCGGTGTCGGCGTCCCGCGCAAAGATGGTCATCGACCACTTGTTGTCGCCGGGCCGCTGCTTCGGATTCCAGGTCGAAGGATTGCCGGAACCGTAGTAGACGAGGTTGAGGCTGGGATCATAGGACATCCAGCCCCATGTGCAGCCGCCGCCGATTTTCCACTGGTCACCCTGCCAGGTCGCGAGGCTGGAATCCTTGCCGACCGGCTTGCCGAGCGCCATGGTCTTGTCCGGGTCGAACTTGATCTGGTCGTCCGGCCCTTCAGAGAACGCACGCCACGCCAGCTTGCCTGTCTTCATGTCGTAAGCGGTGACGTGGCACTGCACGCCGAACTCGCCGCCGGAAATGCCGATCAGCACCTTGTCCTTGATCACGAGCGGAGCGGAAGTTCCGGTCCCGCCCTTGCTGGGATCGCCGTTCTTCACCGTCCAGGCCACCGCGCCGGTCTTGGCATCGAGCGCGACCAGCGTGGTGTCGGCCTGATGCAGGAAGATCTTGCCATCGCCATAGGAGACGCCGCGGTTCACCGTATCGCAGCACATCACCGGAATGACGTTCGGATCCTGCTTCGGCTCGTACTTCCAGACGATCTGGTTGTCCTTGGACAGATCGAGCGCGTAAACCTTGTTGGGGAACGGTGTGTGAACGTACATCATGTTGCCGATGATGAGCGGTCCGCCCTCGTGACCGCGCAACACGCCGGTGGAGAACGTCCACGCGACCTGCAGCTTGCCGACATTGGCCGCGGTGATCTGGTTAAGCTTGGAATAGCGCGTATTGGCGTAGTCGCCCGCGGGCATCACCCAGCCCTTCGGATCTTGCGCCATCTTGTTGAGTTCTTCGTTGGCATTGGACGGCCCCGCGGCGAACGCCGCCATGGCGCCAACCCAGGTCGCGAATAGCACCTTGCGCATAGTGGATTCCTCCCAGATACGAGTTATGGGTTCCGCTGAAACGGCCCACTTTTCCATTGTTGGTGATTATCCCTATCCCGTTCGCAGACGGGAAACTTGCCCAAGAGCGAAGCATTGCTTGCTCAAAAGCGAAACACGGCAAACTTTTTCAAACGACGATTCAGGATGCTGCAGGTGCCCACCCGACGCAGCTTATGTTGCGGAGCATCATTCCGTGGGCATGCATTCCAACCAGCTTCCTCGCCACCAGCTTCCTCGCGGCGGCAACCCTGCGACCTGGAGTTGAGGTTCCCCTTGACGCCGTCGTAAACAAGTCGGAGGATTGTCAACGGGATATCGGGAAGAATCTGCGCGAGCTTCCCTACGACCGCCTTAAATTGAGCAAACATTGCTTCTGCGTGACCGGAGCTTGGAGCGAAGGTTGCGTTCCAATCTCGAAACGGTGGCTGGATAATGTCCGATACGGTCCGCTCCCTCAGCACTTCCGGATTGGCGCCGAAGACGCAGATCCAGACTTGGTCAGACGCACTGACCGATCTCTGCGGTCAATTCGATATCGATCCGATGGAGGCCTCGTCGTTTGAGGCACGGATCAACTACACCACGGTTTCGCAGCTGAAGCTCTGTCAGATCGAGGCGAGCCAGCATCGCATTGCGCATACGGCTGCCCGGGCGAAACTGAGCCAGCACCCCTACGTCAAGATCCTGTTCCAAACCTACGGGATTTCGCATTTCGAACAGGCCGGCCGCCGCATCGACATCATGCCGGGCGATTGTTTTGCCTACGACGTATCCTGTCCGCACTCGATCGTCAGCCCGTCGTTGACGCGGCATGAGGTCGTCATCGTGCCAAAGGAACTGCTGCGCGAACGCGGTTTCCACTCGTCGAAAATGTCGCCGTGCAAGCTTTCCGCACGTAACGGAACCGGCCGTATCGCGCACGACTTTGTGCTGGCCGCATTCGACGAAGCCAACAGCCTGTCGCCTCACAACGCCACCGGCGTTGCCGATTCGCTGATCGACCTGCTGCTGTTACCGCTGCGCGAAGCCGACACCATGTTCGACCGCGTCGGTCCCGAGGCGATGTACATCCGGGCCCAGGCTTTCATCCGCGAACATTTGCGCGACCCGGAGCTGTCGATCGACCAGATCTCCGTGGCGCTGGGCTGCACCAAGCGCTACCTGCACATGCTGTTCAGCGACAAGGGCATGACCGTCAGCGACCACATCTGGCGGGCCAGGCTGCTGCACTGCCGCCAGGAACTCGAGACCCAGGCCGGGAAAACCATCACCGACGTCGCATTCTCGTGGGGCTTCTCCAGTTCATCGCATTTCAGCCGCGTGTTCCGGAAGCATTTTGGGTTCGTTCCATCCGCCATCCACAAGGCGCAGCACGGCATCCCCTCCCCGGACGTGGCCTGAGGCCTTTCCGGTTCGTGCCGGCGTTAGAAGGTCGCCTTCAGCCCCGCATAGAACGCCCGCGGTCGCGCCGGACTGACCGAACGGGCGTCCGTAAACGACGCGCTGGGGATCGCGCCGATATCGAAGAAGGTGCCGTAGGTCGCGTAGCGGTGGTCGAGGATGTTGTCGACGCGGCCGTAGATCTGGAACGTCTTGTTGATCTGATAAGAGGCGTGGGCATTGAAAACCGCGTAGGAAGACAACCGCTGCGCCTGGTTGGATTCGTCACCTACAAAATACTGATCGCTGACGAACAGCGCATCGCCGCCGACCTTGAACGCGTCGGTAATCAAATAGTCGAAGCCGGCCTTGATCCGGTTGCGCGGGATCGCGGGGATCCGGTTGCCGGGCAAAATTTGGACGTTACCGTCGCCATCGGCAAACGGACTGTTGGAACCGACCTGCAGCGCGTCGAGGAACCGCGCATCGACGAGGGCATAGCTGGCATAGAGCTGCAACGCCTTCGATTGCAACGTAACCTGGGCTTCGAGGCCCTGACGGCGGGTCGAGCCGACGTTCTGGAAATAGCCAAATCCTTGCAAAGTCGGGGTTGGGATGGCCAGAATGTCGTCGGTATTGGTAGCGCGGAAGGCGCCGAGCTTCCACCCCAGCGTCCCGATATTCAGCTCATGCGACCCTCGCAGGCCGGCCTCGACCGTACGAGATACTACCTGCTTCAGCGGCGGGTCTGAGACCAGAAATGCCGCGATGATGCAGGGATGGGCTGGATCGGCACACCCCAGTTCCAGCGGCGTCGGCACGCGGTTGGCCTCGGAATAGCCGGCATAGGCCGTCACATCGGACGTGATCTTGTAGGTGCCGCCGATGATCGGATTGAACCGGGTGAAGGTTTCGTTGCCGTTCAGCGCGGTGCCGATCTGGTCCTGCAGTTCAATCCGCGCATAATTGAACCGCCCGCCCCCGGTGATGGAGAATGCATTGGTGACGTCGAAGGTGTCGAGCGCATAGATCCCGTTGTACTGGTTGGTGGTACGAAGCGCGACCGGACCGATCGATACGGGAAAGCCGGATTGCCCGAGAAAAATTCCGTCGCCGCTGACGACAAGGTTCGCGCCGATGGTGCCGAGTTCGGCGCTCGCCGAGAAGCGGGTTACGCTGTAATCGAAGCTGGTGCCGACCACAAAATGATTGTTGTGCCCGAACAGCTGATCGTTGTTGGTTGCCTGCAGTGAAAAGCCCACCGACGTCGAACGGGTCGTCGTTCGGTCGATTTCCCCCAGCACGGCGCCGGACGCGAAGGGATTAGCGAGTTGGGCTCCGTTCAGGCCGTTGGCCGGGGTGCTGTCATCATTGAAACAAAGCAGCGTTGCATCGGCCGCGCATGGCTGGGTGCCGGTCGGATTGCCGTCCACCGCCTTCTGTTCGAAAACGCGGACATGGGCCGAGCCGTCGACCGTCCAGGTCGGCGTCGCCTCGACCTTGCCGGTCAGATTGACATAACCGACGCGGTTATTGGTGGTCTGCGGCGTGGTGTAGGTGGCGCCCCAATATTGTTGCAGCAGTTCGACAGGCACGGTAGCGGCGGCGCCGAACTTGTTGTCAGCGACGCCCATGTTGACGTGGAATTCGGTGGCGTCGTTCTTGTAGCCGACATCGCTATAGAAGCGGCGCACGTCCGAGGCCGAGAAATTGCGAAAGCCGCTGTCGTGCAGTCCTTCGAGAGCGCCATAGACGGCAAAATTCTTGTCGACCTGCTTTCCCCATTGCGCCGAACTCTGGACGCGACCGAACGAGCCGCCCATCGTTTCGATCTCGGCGCCGTGATAATTGAAGCCGTCCTTCATCTGGACGTTGACCGCCCCGCCAAGGGCATTGAGTCCGAAGGCGGGATTGTTGGTGACGACGCTAACCGACTTGATCGCGGCGGTCGGAATCAGGTCCCAGTTGACAGTATCGCCGAACGCCTCGTTGATACGGGCTCCGTTCTGATAGACCGCGAGCCCCTGCGGCGTCCCGGCAACCGGCGACGCGACGAAGCCGCGGAACTCGATGTTCGGCTGAAACGGATTGCCGGTAACCTCGTTGATGCTGATGCCCGGCACCTGTTGCAGCAGCGCGTCAGTGATATTCATGGAGCCAGTGCGCGAAATTCGCGTCGCATCGACGAAATTGACGCTTGCCGGGATCTTGTCGACGTCGATGCTGGAGCCCGAGCCGGCGGCGGGGGTGGTCGAGTAGACGTAGACGACCCGGGGTTGCCGCACCGCACGCGCGGCTTGCCGGCTGGCACCGCGTTTGGCGCTGGACGCCGGCGCCGACACCACGATCGCCGGCAACGTCTGCGCCTCGCCGGGCGCGCTTTGGGCATAAGCTTGTTCTGTGCCGGGTAACAGACACATCGACATCGAAATTATTACAAGCGGCCGAACGCCCATCCGCTTCATCCCCGTCCGCGCCGGCAGTTATGGATCCGCCGATCGGGTTGTGGATGATCCTAATGCGCCAGTGAGATTGCGCTACCCGCAAAAGGTCCGGTTCTTGACACGCCATCTTTCCCGAAGAAGTTCGGGAAAAATTCCCGGACTGCTGTCGCGCCAACTAGATTTGCAGGAGCGATTCACGGGTACAAGCCGCCGGGAACGAGGGCTTCCACGGTCACACCGCCTTCGTCGGAAGCGATCGTGAGCGTACCGCCCAATGCCAAAATCCTCTCTCGCATGCCGGTCAAGCCGAAACCAAGCTTGTGATCCGGCTTCATCCCGCTGCCATTGTCGCGAATGCGTACCCGCGCGAAGTCGCGGTCCGCATGAATTCCCGCCAGCTGTCCGGCCGGCTCAACGCTGACCTCGACGGAGGTCGCGCCGGCGTGGCGGAAGACATTGGTCAGCGCCTCCTGAATGACGCGATAGATCGTGAGATCGGCGGTTTCTCCGGTCTCGCCGAGCGCGGGCGAAATCGTGGTTTCGATCGCCATGTCGGGATGCGATTCACCCCATAGTCGCAGCAAGGCGCCAAGCGCTTCGCGCAGTCCCAACTCCGCCAAGCCTACCGGGCGAAGCCTTTCCAATATCCTGCGGTTGAATTGCTGCAGCGCATTTACCTGTTCCAGGATCGCGCCACCGTGCTTTCGCAACACGCCCCCATCCGGTTTGTTGAGTTCCGAAAGCCGCATCAGGGCGCCGGCATGGGCGCGCAGCGCAAAAAGATAGGGCCCGAACTCGTCATGCAACTCGCGCGCAATTTCCTTGCGCTCGACGTCCTGGAGCGAGACCGTACGCTCGGCGAGACGTCGCTTTTCCTCCACCGCCTCGCCCAAGGTCGCCGCGAGGTGGTTCAACCTGGTACAGATCGCCGCCAGTTCGGGCGCGCCTGCCGGCTCCACACGCGCGTCATAGCGTCCGGACTCGATGTCCGTCATCGCCTGCGAAAGCGCCTCGAGCGGCGCCAGCGCACGGCCGACGACCGCCATCGTGATCAGAAACAGTGCGACCGCGATGGCGGAACCGACCTCGAGCTGGGTGACGATCCCGTCCCAGATCTCGCTCATTTCGTCATCGGGATGCGACGTGATCGTCAGCGCTTGCGGCTTGCCACGGATCATGATCGGTACGCTGACGGAGGTTTTTTCCGGGTGCACGAGCGTGACGAACCACGCCGGCGGCGAGCGGGCATCATCGTCGGAATGGCTGGTTTGCGGCGAGACCCCGGCCGCCTCATCCTGCCGCGCGATACTGACGTGACGCAGCCGGTTCAGATCACGAACAATCTGATCGAGCCGCGCATCGGGGTCCGGGGCCTCATTGATGCCGGCGACGATGGTCTCGACAAATTCGCGCGCCAGCCGGATGACACTCTGGTCTTCGGCCTGGACGCGGGGGGGCGCCTCGACCACCAACCGCGCGATATTGATGGCCAGGCCGAGCGCCAGGACGAATGCCAGCAGCAAGTTGATCCGGGCACGCAGGGATAATTTCTGCCACATCATGTTTGTCCGCGACCGCGTTGCGTCCGGTTCCTCGCCAAGAGGAACGTTGACAGACAATGAGGCGGCCATCTAATGGAAGCGTACAGCAACATCGCGCGGGTTGCATAATCGGTCGAAAGACCAACGCTTATACAACTGATGCGGTGCAGCAACGACACGCATTGGGGACCGAGGCCATTTAGGGATCAAGGCCATGCGCATTCTGATCGTTGATGACCATCCGATCGTCGCTTCGGGCTGCCGCGCCGTTCTCGCCGACGAACCCGAGATCGTTTTGCTGGAAGCCTGCGACGCCGAGAGCGGCGAGCGCGCCTTTATCGCCGAGCGTCCCGATATCTGCGTGATCGACATCAACCTGCCGACGGTGTCGGGATTCGAACTGGCACGGCGCATTCTGGTCCGTGACGGATCCGCGCGCATTATCATGTTCAGCATGAACGACGATCCGGTATTCGCCGCCCGCGCCATCGACGTCGGCGCCAAGGGCTATGTCTCGAAAACCGGCGATCCGCATGACCTCGTCGAGGCCATCCATGAAGTCGGGAGGGGTGGAGCCTATCTGCCGCCCGCGATGGCACGGAGCATTGCGTTCGCAGGCCCGGCGTTCGCCCAGAGCCCGCTTTCAAAACTGACCTCGCGCGAAATGGAGATCTTGCGGCTGCTCAGCGCGGGAAAAAGTCTCTCCGAGATCGCCTGGCTGGTTCACTCCTCCTACAAGACGGTCGCCAACACGTCCTCGATCATGCGCCAGAAGCTCGGCGTGCGCACCTCGGTCGAACTGGTCCGGTTCGCGATCGAGAGCGGCGTGGCCTGAAATGACGCCGCGCGGCGCCGGAGCTTCAAAGACATGACAATGCAGACCGTTTCGCTCAATCGATCGTATGGCGGCACGCAGGGCGTCTACAAGCATGCCAGTCGCGAGACCGGCACCGATATGGTTTTTTCGGTCTACGTGCCGCCGCACGCGGAAGGCGCGAGACTGCCGGTGGTTTGGTATCTCTCGGGCTTGACCTGCACCCACACCAACGTCACCGAAAAGGGCGAGTTCCGCAGCGCTTGTGCCGAACTTGGACTGATCTTCGTCGCGCCTGACACCAGCCCACGCGGTGATGATGTCCCTGGTGATGTCGCGAAAGCCTACGATTTCGGGCTTGGCGCCGGCTTCTATGTCGACGCGACAGAAGCGCCGTTTGCCCGCAATTACCGCATGTGGAGCTATGTCACGCAGGAATTGCCGGAACTGGTCGCCGCGCAATTTCCGGCCGATCCTAAACGGCAGTCCATATGTGGCCATTCCATGGGCGGTCACGGCGCGCTCACGATCGCGCTGCGCCATGCCGATCGTTACCGCGCCGCCAGCGCCTTTGCGCCGATCGTCGCGCCTTCGCAGGTGCCGTGGGGTGTCAAGGCGCTCGGCGGTTATCTCGGCGACGACAAGCAAAAATGGCGTCAGCATGACGCGGTGGCACTGATCGAGGATGGCGCCAGATTTGCGGATTTGCTGGTGGATTACGGCGGCGCCGATCCATTTCTCAGCGAGCAGCTCCGCCCGGAGCTGCTGCAAACAGCCTGCAGGAAGGCCAGCATTCCCCTGACCTTGCGCGGCCAGGATGGTTACGACCACAGCTACTATTTCATCTCAACCTTCATGGGCGACCACCTGCGTTGGCATGCGGCACGCCTGAAAGCTTGAGTTCGGCTGAACCTGTCGCCGCTGCAACGCGCGAGCACCGATTGCGTCGATGCCGCGACGACAAACGGCGCTCTCATAAGCGTGATCTCTCCAATCGACGGTAGCACCGCGCGAAAGGTGGGGTTGCAAGCTCCGAGAATTCGGTCATGTTTCCAGCCAAGCGCCCCTCCATGAAATCGAGGAGGCGTATCGGGAGGACCCATGATCCGATGGTTGGTCGCTGCGATTGGCTTGAGCGTCGTAGCTACCCCTGTGCTCGCGGCTAACGCGATCGAGATCGGCATCGGCTATCTCGGCCAGCCCGGCGTCAAAGCAAGGCTATCCCTCGTCGAGCAGCCAGCCGATAACGACGGCCTCGCAGGCGCGCGGCTCGCCATCGAGGACAACAACACCACTGGAAAATTTCTCAATCAGCATTTTACGCTGGAAGAGGTCCGGATCAAGGACGGCGACGATGCGGTCAAAGCCGCGACAGCGCTCGCCGGTCGCAACAGCTTTATTATTGCCGATCTGCCGGCCGACGAGTTGCTGAAGGCCGCCGACGCGCTTCGTGAGCGAGGAATCGTGCTGTTCAATGCCGGCGCGATCGACGATCGCCTGCGCGAGAGCGATTGCCGCGCCAACGTCATCCACGTCGCGCCGACACGCTCGATGCTCGCGGACGCACTCGCGCAGTATCTTGTATGGAAGAAATGGAAGCGTTGGCTCCTGGTGGCGGGCTCCCATGATCGAGACAAGCTCTATGCGGACGCGCTGCGCCGCGCCGCCGCGCGCTTTGGCGCCAAGATCGTTCAGGAGCGCACGTTCGAGGATACCGGCGGCGCACGGCGCACCGACAGCGGCGTCACTCTGATCCAGCGTCAAATGCCTGTCTTTACCCAGCAGGCGCCGGCTTACGACGTTCTCGTCGCGGCGGACGAAAGCGAGGTGTTCGCGTCCTACCTGCCCTACCGCACCTGGGACCCACGACCGGTCGCAGGCTCGGCCGGACTGGTGCCGACCAGTTGGGATGCGGCGCAGGATCAATGGGGCGCGGTTCAGATGCAGAACCGTTTCATCAAATTGAACTCACGGCACATGACCGCGCTGGACATGCAGGCATGGACGGCGGTGCGCATGCTCGGTGAAGCAACGTCGCGCACCGCCTCCGGCGATCCCAAGACGGTATTCGACTTCTTGAAAGGGCCGGATTTCTCGGTTGCTGCGTTCAAGGGACAACGACTCACCCTGCGCGACTGGAATTTTCAGCTTCGTCAACCGATCCTGCTGGTCGACGGCCGCATGGTGGTCTCGGTTTCGCCGCAGGAAGGTTTTCTGCATCAAGTCTCGGAACTCGATACGCTCGGCGTCGATCGGCCGGAAACCAAATGCAAGCTGCATTGAACACGGAGAGATCGCTGATGCGGCGTTGTTGCCTGATTGCCGTGATTGCCGCGTCGCTTGCGGCCGCGACACCCGCTGCCGCGTTCAAGGCCTATGTGTCGAACGAGAAGAGCAACACCGTGTCGGTCATCGACACCGATAGCTGGACCGTCACAAAAACCATCAAGGTCGGGCAACGGCCTCGCGGCATCGAATTCACCAGGGACGGCAAGTTCGTGCTGGTCGCCGTCGGCGACGACGACAAGATCGAGGTCATCGACTCTGCGACCCAGCAGGTGGTGGACTCCCTGCCCTCCGGCCCCGATCCTGAACTGTTTACCCAGGATGCCGCCGGCAAGATTCTTTACGTCGCCAACGAGAACGACAACACGGTGACGGTGATCGACCTGCAGAAGCGTGTGCGCCTTGGCGACATCCAGGTCGGCGTCGAGCCGGAGTGCATGGCGATCAGCCCCGACGGCAAGATCCTGATCAATACGTCAGAGACCACCAACATGGCGCATTTCATCGACACCGCGACGCGGCAGATCGTTGCAAACGTGCTTGTCGATTCGCGGCCGCGCTTCGCCGAATTCAAGCGTGACGGCTCCGAATTGTGGGTGTCGTCGGAGATCGGCGGCACCGTGTCCGTGATCGACCCGGTCAAGCATACCGTGACTGGCAAGATTGCGTTCGAAATTCCGGGCCTGCGGCGCGAAGCGATCCAGCCGGTCGGCATCGGCATGACCAAAGACGGCAAGACGGCTTTCATCGCGCTCGGCCCGGCCAACCGTATCGCCGTCGTCGACGCCGCCAGCCATGCGGTCACCAAATATCTTCTGGTCGGCCAGCGGGTCTGGCACATGGCCTTCACACCGGAGGAAAAATATCTACTGGTGACCAATGGCGTGTCGAACGACGTCTCGGTGATCGATGTCGCCGCGCAAAAGGTCATCAAGACGATCCAGGTCGGCGAACTGCCCTGGGGCATCACGATTGCACAGCCATGACGAAATCCGCCGCACCCACCGCTGACCCAAATGCACCGGATATCCCGGCCCTTCCCGTTGCGGCGCCGGTTCCCGCGCTGTCGATCCGCGATGTCAGCCATTCCTACGGCCCGCGGCGCGCCCTCATCGATATCAACTTCAGCGTCGCGCCCGGAAGTTTCACGGCACTGCTCGGCCTCAACGGCGCCGGCAAGAGCACGCTGTTCTCGCTGGTGACGCGGCTGTTTGGAATCCAAAGCGGCCACATCGGCATTTTCGGCCATGACGTCGGGCATGCGCCAGGCGAAGCGCTGCGGCTGCTTGGCGTCGTGTTCCAGCCGCGCACCCTCGATCTCGATCTCTCGGTGACGCAGAACCTGCTGTATCACGCAGCGCTCCATGGCATCAGCAGGCGCGACGCCCGTCTGCGCAGCGGTGAGGTGTTGACGCACCTTGGACTGGCCGATCGCGCCGGCAGCAAGGTGCGCGACCTCTCGGGCGGCCAGATGCGTCGGCTGGAAATCGCTCGCGCCCTGCTGCACCGGCCACGCCTGCTGCTGCTCGACGAGGCCACCGTCGGGCTCGACGTCAAGGCCCGCGCCGATATTCTCGACCACGTCCGCCAACTCGTCACCGCGCAGGGCATCGGCGTGCTCTGGGCGACGCATCTGTTCGACGAGATCATTGCGAGCGACGACCTCGTGGTGCTGCATCAAGGGCAGGTCCTTGCGCAAGGACCGGTGGCGCGCGTCATCGCCGAGGCCGGTGCCGATAACGTCAATTCCGCCTTTATGCGTTTGACCGGGGCTGCGGCAGGCATCGGGAGCATCTCGTCATGAGCTCCACGACTGTCAAGCCAGCACAAAGCGGCTTCTCATTTGGTGAATATCTCACCTGCCTCAATGGCATCGTCTGGCGCGAGGCGCTGCGGTTCCTGCATCAGCGCGAGCGCTTCGTCTCTGCGCTGGTGCGGCCGCTGGTGTGGCTGTTCATCTTCGCCGCCGGCTTCCGCCAGGTGCTTGGCATTTCCATCATCCCGCCATACGAAACCTACATCCTCTATGAAGTCTATATTGCGCCGGGATTAATGGCGATGATCCAGCTTTTCAACGGCATGCAATCCTCGTTGTCGATGGTCTATGACCGCGAGATGGGCAACATGCGCACGCTGCTGGTGAGCCCGCTGCCGCGCGGCTATCTGTTGTTCTGCAAACTTCTCGCCGGCACCGCGGTCTCGTTGCTCCAGGTATATGCTTTCCTGGTGATCGCCTGGTTCTGGGATATCGCACCGCCGCCGGCCGGTTACCTCACGGTGCTGCCGGCACTGATTTTGTCGGGCCTGATGTTGGGCGCCTTGGGCATGCTGATCTCGTCGGGCATCAAGCAGCTCGAGAATTTTGCCGGCGTGATGAATTTTGTGATCTTTCCGATGTTCTTCGCTTCCTCCGCGCTTTATCCGCTGTGGCGGGTGCAGGAAGGAAGTCCGCTGCTCTACTATGTCTGCCTGTTCAATCCGTTTACCCATGCGGTCGAACTGATACGCTTTGCCCTGTACGGACAGACCAACTGGATTTCACTCGCGGTGGTTGGCGGCTGCACCGCCGTCTTCATGATCGGCGCGATCTACGCCTACGATCCATCGCGCGGCCTGATCCGCCGCGGCCCCGCCGGAGGCGAGACATGAGACGGCCAATTGCAATCGGCGCGTTGCTCGCAGCGCTCGCTTCCGCCGAAGTCTGTCTTGCGGCCGATCCGCGTTACCCGGATTGGCCCTGTGCCCAGGCCAAGGTGCCGGAGATTTCGCTCGCGGCGGTCTGGGCCGGTCCACCGCTCGACGACGTCGCCGGCAAGTGGAAGGACGACGCCAAGGTCAGCACGCTGGTTACAAAACTATCGGCAAGGCGGGTTCCCCTTGAGGAAGCCCAGACGGCGATCACTGAATACCTGACGGCTGCTGCAGCCGACAAGACCAAGTATGGCAAGCTGCTGTTCGCCGGCCTGTTCGATTCGCTCAATGCGCAGCGTTCATCGGTTCTCAATGGGCTTGAGCGGGTAATGCGTAAGCAGCGCGAAGCTGCGGATAAAATTCGCGCCGATACGCTGGCCCTGCAGGCGCTGCAAGATGTATCCGCCCCCGATCAGGCCAAGGTCGAGGAGCTCGGCAATCAACTGGTCTGGGAGACCCGGATTTTTGAGGACCGCCGGCGTGTGGTCAAGTTCGTTTGCGAGGTGCCGACCATGATCGACCAGCGATTGTTCGCGCTCGGCCGCACCATTCAGCAGGAACTGGAATAGCGACGTAGGGTTAGTGTGGCGTCTCCTCACCCGCGCGCGGCACCGGTTGGGAATCGGCCAGCGGCAGGCCAGCGAACTCCCAGCCGTCGGTCCCTTCCGGATACCACGCCACATCGCGATAGCCGTATGACAGGATCCGTTTGGCTGCGTTCCAGGACATCCAGCAATCGGCCTGGCAATAGATCACCAGCAGCGCGCCGCTGTTGTCGCCGGAGGCATGGGCTATTCCCTGCCGCAGATAATCCTCGGTCGCCGCCGCCAGTTTGCCGTAGCCGGTGTCGGGCAGCCACACACTGCCGGGGATGTTGAGCCGGGGCTTGTCACGCCAGACCGTGCCGGCCGGAAGATTTTTCGGCTTTGGCGCGCGCGGCAACACATCGATGAAAATGCCGGTCTTGGCGCGCCAGATCGTCTCGGCCTCCGCCGTGGTCAGAACGCGCACGCCGGCCAATGTCGCCGGTACCGGCGCGCGGTAGTTGTCGTTACGAAATTGGTCGGGCTCCGGCGCGTTTTGCTGGGCACGGACCGAGACCGTCGATGCCGCCATTGCCATCGCCAGGACCAGTCCTGCGATCTTCCATCTCATGGCAGTTTCGTTGCCGTCTCCGCGCCGATCGGCCTGTCATTCTCGTCGAGCAAGGGAACGCCGAAGTCGAGCAGGATCTTGTTGATGGCTGGCTGGTTTTCCTGCGTCAGGCGGTTGAGCAACCGCTTCCAGTTCTGGTCGGCCTGCCGCACGCCCATGCCGATGCGAAAGACCAATCGAGGTCCCGTCGTTTCCTTGACCAGCGGTGTGACGTGCAGCGGCGGGTTCGCCCGTTTGGCATAAAAGCCCGCCATCGGTCCCCAGAGAACGGCAGCGTCGATCTGGCCGGACAGGAGATCGCCGATCATCGCTTCCGCCGAAGAATCGAAGCGCGTATCGATCATCAACGGATAGGGTTTGGCATTCATCATCAAACCGTTGGCCGCCATATTGGTGGCGGGCGGCGTGCCGGCGACGATGCCAATATGCTTGCCCTTCAGGCGTCCGTCGTCCAGCGTTGCGACCTCGTCGAGCCCGCTGCCCGGCTTGACGACCAGCGCATAGGCCGTGCGGTAATAGGGATTGGTGCCCTGCACCAGCTCGTCGCCCTGCGGAAAACCCATGATAACATCGCAGCGGTGGGCGCCAAGCGTCATCCGGACGAAGCCGGTCGCCTGCGGAAAATACATGTAGTCGAGCTTTTTCTGCAGCTTGTCGGCAAACAGTTCGGCGATCTTGTTCTCAAAGCCCTCGCCCTTCTCGTTCGAGAATGGCAGGTTGCGCGGGTCGGCACAGACGCGAAGCACCTTGGGATCGACGAGCTCGATCGACAGATCGCCTGTTTCATTGATCTGCGCGAGCGCGGCGCCGCGGCCGATCAGGGTAGCGGCGACCACAACAAGAGCAAAAAAGAGCCAGCGGCATCGGCCGGCATATGTCATCGAGAGGTGTTGCACTGCCGGCCCGCCATGTTGCCAACTACCAACCGGTGTCGGCGATCACGATGAACCGAGGTTCAAGTGAAGCCGCAGACAACTAAAATGCTATGCTTCTCAATTGGGGCGTGCAACAGGAATAATCTTCGTGATGTATGCGCACCGTCTGCTGCGACGCAAAACCGGTCGCGGCGAAGGAACAGAGCTGTCGACACTACTTCGTGGTGGGACGGAGGCAAAGGTATGGCTCATCGCGCCTTGATCCTTGCTGTCATCGCGATGCTGGGATCATCGATATTCGCGCAAGCCCAGCAACCGGTGTTGCCGGTCAGCGAGATCGCGCCCGGCGTATTCGTGCACCAGGGCCAGGTCGCGCTGATGACGCGCGAGAACGAAGGCGACATTGCCAATTTGGGATTCGTCATCGGCAGCGACGCGGTTGCGGTGATCGACACCGGCGGCAGCGTGCGTGAAGGCGAGCGGCTGCTCGCCGCGATCCTCGCGCGCACCGACAAGCCGATACGCTATGTCATCAACACCCATGGCCACCCCGATCACATCTTCGGCAATGCGGCCTTCGTACGCGATGGAACCCAATTTGTCGGCCACAAGAACCTGCCGCGCGCGCTGGCAACGCGTGGGCAATTTTATCTCGACGCCTTTCGCCGAATCATGGGCGATGCGTTGATCGATCCGGTGCGCATCGTTCCGCCAACGCTACTGGTCGACGGCACGCTGACGCTTGATCTCGGATCGCGAACGCTGCAGCTGCGCTCGTGGGCCACCGCCCATAGCGACAGCGATCTCACCGTCCTCGACGATCAAACCAAAACCCTGTTCGCAGGCGATCTGCTGTTCCTCAGCCATATTCCTGTGATGGACGGTAGCGTCCGCGGCTATCTTACCGCGGTCGACGAGCTCGCAGGCCTCCCTGCGCAACGCGTGGTTCCAGGTCACGGGCCCGTGAGCGAATGGCCTGCCGCCCTCGCCGATGAGCGGCGTTACTTGCAGACGCTGGCGTCAGACGTCCGCGCGCTGGTCGCCGGCGGCAAGCCGATCACGGCGGCAGCCGTTACGGCTGCTGCTTCCGAGCGATCGAGATGGCAACTGTTCGAGGACTACAATGCCCGCAACGCAACTGCAGCATTTTCGGAAATTGAATGGGAATAACCGGCGCAATGCTGTATATTGGCTGCGTTGCTTCCACGCTCGCGAAGGGTGCGACCATGCCCCGGTATCGTTTCCGCCTGCTCTGCATCGCCGGCCTACTCCTGTTCGGCACGGGACTCGCGCCTGCGGCGACGCCGGATGCGTATGATCCGTGGCCCGGGCTGGTCCAGGACATTTTCAACAACCGTCCAATGAATGATGGCGGCGACGTAATCGCGATCGAGATGCCGTATCGCGCCGAGGATGCGGCGATCGTTCCGGTTACCCTGCGAACCAGGCTTGCACCCGGCGATAGCCGCCGCGTGCTTACCATTACGCTGGTGATCGACCAAAACCCCGCGCCGATGGCGGCGAAGTTCGAGCTCGGGCCGGACGCAAGGGTGTCGGAAATTTCGACGCGGGTACGCGTCAATAATTACAGCGATGTTCACGCCGTGGCCGAGCTCAGCGACGGCAAGCTCTATATGACCAAGACCTACATCAAGGCGTCCGGCGGCTGCTCAGCGCCGGCCGGCAAGAACGCCGAGGAAGCCAACAACCGCCTCGGCCAGATGCGCTACCGGCAGTTCGCAAAATCGGGCGAAGGTCCAACCAGCGGTGCCCGCGAAGCCCAGATCATGATCGGCCATCCCAATAATTCCGGCCTACAGATGGACCAGGTCACGCAGCTTTATATTCCGGCCTTCTTCGTCAACGAATTGCACCTGTGGCAGGATGACAGCCTGGTGCTGGCGATGGTTGGCGGGATTTCGATTTCGGAAGATCCCAATATCCGTTTCACCTATGTTTCCAACGGCGGAAAGCGCTTTCGCGCCGAAGCCAAGGACACCGAAGGCCACCTGTTCCAGCACGAATGGAAGGTCGACGCGCCAGGTATCTGATGCAACGCGGTACCCGCGTCAGAAACACCTGACTTCGGCTTCGGCCTGCGCCCTTCGCAGATCGTTCAGCGCACTTGCCGCCTGCTCGGAAGTGCGGAACTGGCCGCCCAGATTTCCCCTGACCTGCGACATGCTGAGTACGGTCTCCGCCGTGACATAGCGTTCATACGGCACGAGCGATGCCACGACATCGATCGAACACGAGCACTGTTCGATCGCCTGCCGCGTTTCGCCATTTGCCTTCAGGCAGCCGAACACGTATTCGGAACGCGCCGAGGTCGGATAATCGTTGACGTCATCGGCGCGTGTGGTGACGGTCATCGCCGCCAGTGCGGCCAAAGCGCCGATCATCAGTCCTGTCGTTTCGGCAAACATGCTGGCCATCCTCCGGCTGTTAGAACCTTGTCGGTTCTGATTGAATCAGAACCGGGCTCTACTCTTTTGTTTTGACGCGTTTTCTTGACGCGAACCGACGTCCACTTCGCTCGAAAACGCTATCTTGCCAAAGCTATGCTATGATTGTCGTTCTGAAAAGAAGCCGATCGAGAAAGCGGCTCAAATCATCGGGGAGGTCACCATGTCGCGCGCGCGAACTATCCGTGCTGTCTTGCTGGTCGCTCTGGCTCTGCCGAGCCCGCTGCTCGCACAGGCAAAGGGAAAAGGCATCCGATTGTGGAACCTGACCACCGCGACCATGTCAGGTTTTCAGTTATCCACTGCCGGAAAGACCGACTGGGGACCCAACCAGACCCTCAATGACCGGGACAAGGAAGTCGACCACGACGAACGCCTGCGCATCACCGGCGTCGAACCCGGCCGCTATGACGCCAAGGTCAGCTACCGGGACTCGCGGCAATGCCTCGTGCGCGATATCGAAATCAAGGCCGACGCGGTGTTTTCGATTTCAGACAAGGATCTGAAGGACTGCAACAAATAGCCCGGCGGCCACCAGCCCGTTTAGCCCGCAAGCACTGGCTTGCCGGCATCCGCCTTGTCGTTGGTGTGCGGATATTCGCAACGCCATTTGACCGCGGTCCATTTCGGATGTTCGCCGACCCACTGCGCGATATAGGGCGGCGCCGCCATCACGCATTGCGTCAACGAGCCACTATAGGAAAACACCAAATGGGTGTCTTCGCAGGTGGTTGGAGACAATACCGCGCATACCGTCACGATCAGGTCGATCGGATTCATGCCTGACATCCCCCGGATTGATTCGTTCAAGATAGCACGCACAAATACGTAGCCGATGGGTCGAGGTTTCACACCACCGTGAGAATGCGGGGGTGTCCGCGGCCCTGATTCAAGCAGCACTGATAAGGCTTTAGACACGGGCTTTAAAAGTTAATGCCGAATACCAGCCGGGCCTGATGCCGCTCGAAGTTGACGAGATCGAGCGCCGCGCTTGATCCAGCCGGACGCCCCCAGGCCTGCACGCCCCAGCTCGCGGTCAGCCGCGAGCGTTCCGACAGCTGGAAATAGGCGGTCGGGCCGACGAACAGGGCCTGACCTGAAAACTCTTCCAGACCGATCCCTTCATATTTCCGCAAATACCGCGCTTCTCCGCCGAGAAGAAATCCGGGACGAATTTGCGCCATCATGCCGAACGCGGCTCCAATCGTGGATTCCTGCTCCGCGACTCCCGTTCCGACAAATCGCGTCCACTCCGGCTGATAGATCAGGTTGAGGGCGGCGACCGCAACGTTTGGAACGATCTCTCGATCGAACGCCACGATAACATCCGTACCGTATTTGCGGACCGCTACGGCCGTGCCCTCGTCGATACGGTCAGCGTGAGGTTCGACCGCCACGGTCAGGCCGAGCGGAGCGGATTCCCGGCCGAGAAACCGGTAACGGAAATCCACCGAGACACCCTGCCATCCCATCTGGCGGCGGTCGTCGAACCCCGGAACGCCATTGATGTCGTGCGCCGAAACCGTGCTGCCCAGTTCGACACGGAAATTCTTGACGGGTACAAACTCAAGCTCAAAGTCTTGGCTGGCCGCCCGATAATTTCCGCCGCTTCTGGCGAACCTCCCGGTCGTTTGGGTTTGAAACTCGCGCTCACCCACATTGCCGACGTCGGTGCCGATCATGAAGGCGAATATATGCTCGGTATCGATCCCCTCTTCGGCCTGAACACAAACCGGCATCGTCGCGGAAAAGCACACGACGACCGCACGGAAGGCTTTTGCAGAAAGAGGCATTCAAACCCAAGCCATGGAGCGGACGGAAGCGACAGCGGCGCTGACGGGAAACACCTTATCACAGTCCGGGGAACGGCCGCGAGCCATCGGAGCGCCCGATCAGGGTGGTCCGACGTCAGCTACAGGCAGGCTATGCCGGAGGAAATTTCAAAGGGCGGCTCTGTACTATGCTTCCTCGAAGCAAATCCAACGATCTCGGCGCCCACTGCGAAACGTGAAGCACCGTTGTGCGTCAATAGCACGCCTGCCCGGCTCGGAGCAGCAGGGTAGCTGCCAGAGCCGGGCAGATCGCCTTGATGCTGTCTACTTGCGCGCTGCGCAGGCGTACATGTTGATTTCCATGCCCACCGGCACTTCGACAACCTTTGGAGTTTTCCAGGTCATTGAGAGTCTCCCAAGTAGTTTGGCGCGAGGTCCGCACCGGTATCGAACCTAGGGCCACCCCAGATACCGCGCAAGTACGCCGCATGTAGGTCGAAGCGTAGATATTTCTCTCTTGGACAAAGTTAGTTCCCTCTTGGGCAAAATCGCGCGCGACAAAGGCACGCGGGGCGTAGAATCGCTTCCACTCACCATAATTTTGAATGGATACCGTAACGGATTCGGTTTGCCTGCCTGAACGGTATGTGGAACGTTCTGGATGCTGTCGGATGTCGAGGTGCCGGATGCCAACGACGAACGCGGATATTGATTCCTTCGGTGACCGCGGCCCGCTGCTGCGATGGCTGGTGTTCACTGGGCTCTGCGTTTTCGCATTCATTCTGCTGTGGCGCTTCGGGTTGGTACGGCAGATGTTGGCGAGCGATCGCACCTACATCTCCTCGATCATCGCCCTGCTCTATGTCGCCGCGTCATTGCACTGCCTGTGGCGCACCATCGTGATTTCGCGCGAGGGCGATGCAGCGCGGCGTAGCGGCGCATTGATCGAGGCAGGCCCCGGCCCCCTGCATCTCGATGGCGATGCAATTCTCGTCGAAGGCGCCGGCAAACTTCCGCCGGGTCTTGTGTCCGCGCATATCCACGATCTCGCCATCAAGGCGCGGTTGCAGGGGCTGCGGCGAATGGACCAGACGCTATTGCTGCGGGGATTGGCGGGACGGCTGCGCGGTTCCAACCAGTTTGGCGCCTTCGCCAGCGATACGCTGATGAAACTCGGCCTGCTCGGTACCATCATTGGCTTCATCATGATGCTGGCGCCGATCGCAGGCATGGACCCCGGTGATCGCAGCACCATCCGCTCCTCGATGAACCTGATGAGCGACGGCATGGCGGTCGCCATGTACACGACGCTCGCCGGCCTCGTCGGTTCGATCCTGGTCCGGATCCAGTACTACATGCTCGACGATGCGACCGCGAAACTGTTTGCCTATGCCGTCGGCCTGACCGAGGTCCGCGTCGTCTCGGTACTCGAAGACCGGCCAGAGGCAGCGGAATGATCGACGAATTCGAACTGATGCCGCAGGAAGAACCGTTCGATCCGTTCGCGGTGATGTTGTTCAAGGCGCTGCAGGTAATGGCGTTCCTGTTTTTCATCGCCCTGCTTGCCATCGCGCCCGAAGCCAAGGATGGCAAGATCGACAGCAAGGCTGAATTTCTGGTGACGATGAGCTGGCCCGACCAGCATCCGGACGATTTCGACATGTTCGTGCAGGATCCGATCGGCAATATGGTCTGGTACCGTCGGCGCGAAGCCGGGTTCATGCTGCTCGACCGCGACGATCGCGGCGGCGCCAATGACTTCATTCTGGTCAACGGCCGCAAGGTGCTGTCGCCGATCCGCCAGGAAACCGTGAGCATTCGCGGCATCGTCGCCGGCGAATACACCGTCAACGTCTATCACTTCATCGCGATGGGCCGTGAGCCGGTTCCGGTCTCGGTAAAAGTCGAAAAACTCAATCCGGTCGTGCAGGTCGTCTATTACGACACCATCATGCTGCAAAGCGCCGGCTCCGAACGCACCGCCGTCCGCTTCGCGATCGACGGCAGCGGCACCGTCACCGACGTGAACAGCCACGAAAAATCGCTGCTGCAAACGCTGCGCAATCCACGCCGCAACGCAGGCTGATACGGGGATGGGACTACAGTCGCAAATCGTCGGCCTGTCGCTCGCCTATGTGTTGCTGGCGGCGCTGCTGCTTGTCGTCGTGTTGCGTATTCGAGCGCCCTGGCCGCTCAAGGCAGTCGCCGTTGTCGTCACCAGCATCTTCTATGGCGTGGCATTTTTCCGCGTCGAAGGCCTGCCTGGATGGTCGGCGGCAGCACCGTTGCCGTCGCAGTTTCAATTGCTGTGGGCGCGGGTGGTCGATCCAAACCCGCTCGACCGTGATCCCGGCGCGGTGCATGTCTGGGTCGAAGAACTCGACGCCTCCAACATTCCGATCGGTCAGCCGCGCGCCTACCGGTTGCCTTATTCCCAGACGCTTGCCGCCAAGGTCGAGGCGGCACGCGATGAAATCATGAAGGGGCATCCGCAAGGCGGTCGCGCTGCCGATTACGGCACCGGTATGGGACAGGCCGCGCCCGAAGGCCCGTCCGATGTCACCAAGCTTCGCCCCGCCGCGGCGCCGGGCGGCGATCCCACCGGCGGTGGCCTGCTCGATCTGTCGTTCCTGACCGGAGAATCCGGCAACATCGAGTTTTCGCCGCTGCCGGTTCCCGTTCTGCCGCCGAAGGACACGCCCTCTGAAAGGTAGTTCGCGGGTTTCCGGTGGCCGCGCAAATCCCGATGTCGTTTAATCGAGCATCGCCGTTGGAGCCGTGTCCCAGGCGCAGGTTTGCGAGGCCGTGATGCGAATTTTGTACGGAGGGCTATCTGGCGCGCTGCTCGTCATCGGTTTGACGTCATCAACACCAGCGCAAGACATGCGTCCGGACCAGGTCGCACCGGCCAACATACCGGCGTCGCTGACCGGCAAGGAGCGGCTCGGCCGGAAGTGGATGGACGAGCAACGGATCGACAATTGCAACGTTCCGATCGACAAGCGCGGTGCGCGGCAGCGGCCCAGCACCTGCTCACATGTTCCGACCGAATGATCTGCTTTACCGCTCGAGACGCAACATCAGGCACCACCGGGTTGAACGTAGCAGAACACATACCGGGTGCGGCTCAGGAAAACGATGCCGTGCCCGGTCGGATTCGATTTGTCCCATTTGAGCTTGTTGTCGGGGATTTCGATTTCCGTTCCGATGTCGACGTGAGGCCGGCCGCGCGGCTCATCCAGCCGGTCGTCGGTCACGATCGCATAGGTCCTGCCGTCCCTGACATGGATTTCATCGGCCCAATACGCGTCGGCCTCGCCGCAGCATGACGCATTTGGGACGTCGGGCTGCATCAGCGCCTGGTACCATTGCTTGATCCCGGGATCGCCGCCCTCCCATTGTCCGAGATCTCGCGCACTCGTACTCGCACCTGCGCCCAGGTATCCGAAAATACCCAGACAAAGGACGATCCTTCTCATCCGTTTGCTCCTCAGTTCTTCCGGCAGGATGAGCGAAGCAATCTTCATGCCGTAAAAGCCGTTTCCACGAAATCTCTAGTCAGTATAATTACTTACCTTAAGATAATGCGTCGACCGCCCCGGGCTGAAGCGTCCCACAGCGGCCGCTCTCGCATCGACGCCCTTGTTTCCGGCAGAACGACCAGTTGCGCAGCGCCCTGGCGAGATTTGCCGATAAAATTTGCTGGCGCACGCCCCCACCGGAGAACTACGGTTTCGTGCCGGTGTTTCATCACCGCCGGTTCGTCAGGCATCCGGAAACCGGATATTGACTGTTTTTCGTGCCTATTTGACGCTGCAGTGAACGACAAGGTCAGGGTGAAAAGAATTGCGAGACAGAAAATGGGACGAACGTTTCATGCTGCTGGCCCACCACCTGGCAGAATGGAGCATTGAAAAGGGACGGCGCGTTGGCGCCGTCATCGTTGGCCCCGATAACGAAATACGTTCGACCGGCTACAACGGTTTGCCGCGCGGCGTAAACGATGCGGTTGAGGAACGACACTCCCGCATAACCGGCGCAAAGTACATCTGGAGCTGCCACGCCGAACAGAACGCCATCTTCAATGCGGCGCGTATCGGGATCGCGCTCAAGGGCTGCGCGATCTACGTTCCCTGGTTTCCCTGCGTCGAATGCACAAAGGCGATCATTCAATCGGGCATCTCGGAAGTGATTGGCTATGAACTCGACCGCCCCAATTCCAACTGGGCGCAGGATTTCGCGATTGCCAGAACCATGCTGAAAGAAGCCAACGTCGTCGTTCGCTTCATTCCGAGACTCGCGGAACTGCCTGACGTATCCGACGACAATAGTTGATCGCGCTGCCGCCCGGTAACGACGACCAGACCGCTATCGGGTGCCGTAGGCGCGGTCGCCGGCGTCGCCAAGGCCCGGCACGATAAAGGCGTCCTTGTCGAGCCCCTCGTCGATCGCGGCGAGCCAGATCGGAACATCCGGGTGAATGCCGCGCATGCGTTCAACCCCTTCCGGCGAGGCGATCAGGCTGACCACTCTGATGTCGTTGGCCCCCCGCTCCTTGAGCCGATCCACCGCAGCGACAGACAAGTTCGCCGTCGCCAGTACGGGAGAGACCACGATCACAAGTCGCTCATGCAGATCGCTGGGCGCCTTGAAAAAGTACTCCACGGCCACGAACGTTTCCGGCTCGCGATAGAGGCCGATATGGGCGACGCGCGCGGTCGGCACCAAGTCGAGCATGCCGTCGGCGAAGGTGACGCCGGCACGCAGCACCGGCGCGAATACGAGTTTCTTGCCTGTTATCTCCGGCGATTTCATTTTCGCCAGCGGCGTCTCGATCTCGACATCGGCGAGTGGCAGATCGCGGGTTACCTCGTAGCACAGCAGCATCCCGATCTCCTTGAGGAGTTCGCGAAACGATTTTGTCGAGATGTCCTTGCTGCGCAGCAGTGTCAGCTTGTGCTGCACCAGCGGGTGAGTAACGACCGTGACGCCTTCCATAATCAAATCCCTGCTCTAGAATACCGTGCCATCGCTGATGATTTTCACGGGGGGCGACGCATCGGCGCGGCGTTCGCGCGCCAGCCGCCGGCCTGCGGCCCAGGTTCCGCCTTCGAGGATTTTCGCCAGCGGCAGTGCGTTTGCATCGAGCCCAAGACGATGCCGCACGCCCTCGGCAACACGGTCGAGCAACGCCACCGTCAACGCCCGCCATTCCACAACAAGCGGCGATGCCACATCGTGCTCGCGAGATGCATCAGCTTGGTTGCGGAACGTCAGCACGCCATTATCAACGAACAGTCCGCCGTTTCGATATTCGGCAAGTCCGGTGAGCCCGTCGATATCGGTCACCTCAAGGCCGGCCTGCTGAAGCGGTTCGATCAGCGAATAGGCCAGCCATTGCGAAAGCTTGTGCAACGGCATCAGATGGCTGGTGGCGTCCCCGGTCGCCAGCATCGGGTGCCTCCAGCAATCGCCGAGCGCGATTCCGCCGAGCGTCAGTCGCGACGGCCAGATCGGCCCGAGTTCTCGCAGCAATTCCGACAATATCGTTGGAGCAGGAAGCCTGAGATTGCCGGCCAGCGATGTCAGCCGATCGAACAGCCCGCCGGGCCGCGGCGCATCGAAACGCCCGAACACCTCCGGCTTCGCGATCGCTAACCTGCCGAGACCGCGTAACAAATCGACGCGTCCCCTGATGCCGACCAGCGGATTGGTGTCCGAGACCTGCATGCCGCGTTCAAGATCTGAAACCGAGAAATTCGCAAGCTTGTCGGCATCGACCCGAAGCGGCTCCCGCGGATCGGATGAGAAGACGCCATTTGCAAACATCGCAAGACTGGCCAATCCCAACCCTTCCGAACGGCCGATCGCCGAACCGCTGACCGGATCGTGGTAACGCCACGACGGGCCGGCGCCGGCGTCGAGAAAGACGCTGACCATCGCAAGATCGAACTCGGCGCGGGCTCGCGCTGCGGGGTCGCGCCATGCGATCTGGCCGGCCAGTGCCGTCCAGCGATCGACACCGTTCATCGAAAAGTGTCGCCAGCGCGAATGAAACGGCACCGCCAGCGTGGGATACGCTTGTCGCGTGGTCTCCACCACCAGTTCAGCCGTGGAATCCATCCGATCAAGGTGAACGCGAAAATTCGCAAGCCTGTCCTCGAGGCCGATGGCAAGAAGCCGATGCGCGCGCTGGCGAACCGCCCCGGCATTGAGCAATGACAAAGCCGCCGACGTTTCGGGATTTTCAGAGGACACGGCTACGCTCAATATTTGTCGAGCGAACGACCGACGAAGTCGCGCTGGGTCGGCTCGTCCGGTGAGTAGTAGCCGGCGGCTTTCTTCGCAACGATTTCCACCTGGGCATCTGCCGGTACCAGATCGTCGGGGATCGGCACACGTTCGACGATCTCGATACCCTGGCTGGTCAGCGCGTCATGCTTCATGTCGCTCATGGAAACGAAGCGGTCGATCCGCTTCAGGCCGAGCCAATGCACGACATCAGGCATCAGTTGTTGGAACCTGGCATCCTGCACCCCGGCAACGCATTCAGTACGCTCGAAATACTGGGCGGCAGCGTCGCCGCCTTCCTGCCGCTTGCGCGCGTTGTAGACCAGGAATTTGGTGACCTCGCCGAGCGCGCGGCCTTCCTTGCGATTGTAGATGATGATGCCGAGCCCACCGGTCTGTCCGGCCCGCACGCATTCCTCGATGCCGTGCAACAGATATGGACGGCAGGTACAGATATCGGAGCCGAACACGTCGGAGCCGTTGCATTCGTCGTGCACGCGGCAGGTGATGCTGGTGCGGTGGTCCGGCAGCTTTGTCACATCGCCGAACAGGTAGGCGGTGGTGCCGCCGATCGGCGGCAGGAACACGTGAAGGTCGGGCCGCGTCACGAGTTCGGGAAACATGCCGGCGGTCTGCTCGAACAATTGCCGGCGCAGGTTGTTTTCGGTAGTGGCGAAGCGCGCCGCGATTCCCGGCAGATACCACACCGGGTCGATTGCGATCTTGACGACAGAGACGCTTCCGCTCTCGTGAACGACATCGCCGTCGCGCTTGAGCCGGCCCGCCGTGATCGCAGCCTGCAATTCCGGCAAATCGAGGCGGGCGCGGGTGATGGCAATGCTCGGGCGGATGTCGACGCCCTCGGCGATATCCTTGGCGAATGCCTCCGCGGCGAGATGTCCCCACGGATCGAGCGAGACGATGCGGTTCGGATCGGTCCATTGCGGGAACGGCCCGACCGTGGCGGCGGGTTGGGTATTGGTCAGGTCCGGGCGCCGGATCGGATCAAGCGCCCCCGACGAGACCGCCAGCGCGCGATAGATCGAATAGGAGCCGCTGTGGGTGCCGATGACATTGCGCTGCTGCGGCCGAGAAACCGTGCCGATCACCGGCCCGCGTTCATGCGCCGTCGCCGCGCCCCAATGGATCGGGAATTCGATCTTCGCGCCCGGCGCCGGGTGCGAGGTAATCCGAATATGGTCAGTCCGATTGGAGCGCGTCATCGTCACACACCGATAAATGCCGACTATTCGCGGGGCGGACGGACCGGCCACGAACAAATCGAAGGATTCTCCAGTATGGCTGAATCGCAGCTGAACACAACGGCCGTATGAAGGCGTCGCGAGGGCGCTAACCCTATGTTTTTACGTGTAATTCCGCCCTATCTGCTGAACTCGCTCGCCGGTCCGAAACCGCGACCGCTGGGTCACGACAGGCGCAGTCCACCCGGAGTGGCACCAACGCGATGAAGCATCCTCGCGCTTTGCTGGTAGAGTGAGACGATGGAACATCTACCGACACACGAGCGCGGTGGCACCGAGCCCGAAATCATTCCGCCGGATCGTAGCGACGCGCGCCCGCGCAACGGCACCTCGCAGATCTGGATTTCATTCAACCGGCAAGACAGCAGCCGCACCCATGCTGCCTCGCCAGGGGCGCCGGCCATCATGGTCGCGCTGCTGTTTGCCTTCCTGATGATCGCAATATTCGTGGTCGTGTTCGCCACGCTTCTGGTCTGGATCGTCGTGGCCGGCGCGGTGATTGCGCTGTTCTTGCTCGCGGCTCTCCTGCTGCGGCGGATTCGGGGATATCGGCGATGAAATGAGCCGAACTGCTCTCGCGCTCTATTTCACATCGTCCCAACTCGCACCGTTGAACCGTTGCAGCTGCATATAAGTCACCACCCGATAATCCGTGGCCGACGTGTTGATGCGGCTTGGCGGCAACAGCAGCCCGACGCGAAAATCCTGCAAGTTCGCCGCCTGCTTCATGATATTTTCCCGGGTGAGATTGTCGCCGCATTGTCTCAACACTTGCTCCAAGGTCTGGGCGAAGCTGTAACCGGCAGCAGTCAGGCTATCGTTGAGGTCGGCGCCCGGCATGTTCTCCTTCATCCACTCGGTCCAGGTCTTGACGTCGGGATCTACAGCCCATTTTGGGTCGGTAACATCCTTTATGAAGCCCGCGCTCATGATGCCGGTGGACTTGTCGAGGCCCGCCGGTTTGAAGGTGGCGCCGACCGAAGCCGCGCCGAGATGCAGATACGTCTCCGGTTTCCATTTCAGATCGGACATTTTGGAAATCGCCTGCGCCGCCTGCTTGGCATAAGTGAACAGGAACAATGCGTCAGCTCCGGAATTCTGCAGGATCACCATCTGGCTGTCGATCGTAGGGTCGGATGACTGAAAATTCTGCGCACTGACGATCATCTTGTCGGCGTCTTCGCCCAAACCTTCCCTGAGTCCGTTCAGCAAGTCCTTGCCGAAATCGTCGTTCTGGTAGAGCACGCCGATCTTCGGCTTCGAATTATGGGCGAGCAGGTGCCTGGCGTAGAATTTTGCCTCGTCGCGCAGGTTGGGCTGCCAGCCCATGGTCCAGGGGAAATGCGCGGGATCGTTCAGGGCCGACGATCCTGCGGCGACGAATAGCTGCGGCACGCCCTGCTTGTTGAGATAGGGCCTGATCGCCATGTTCAGCGGCGTGCCGAGCACGCCGAAGATCAGCGCGACCTCGTCGCCTTCGACCAGGCTGCGCGCATTCTCTACCGCCTTTGGCGGCGAGTAGGCGTCATCGCGGCTGATGAAGATGATCTTGCGGCCGTTGATGCCACCCTTGGCGTCGTTCAGCCATTTGAAATAGGCGGCTTCGACCTTGCCGAGCGTGCCATAAGCCGATGCCGGGCCGCTATAGGCGATGGTTTGTCCGACCTTGATCTCGGTATCGCTGGTGCCTGGACCATATTGCTTCTGGGCCAGTGCGGGCGGCGCCGACAATGCAGCGATGGCGACGGTGAGCAGTCCGATCGTCTTCACGAACATTTTCTCCCTCCACTTTTTTGTTGTTTTCGAGCAAACGCCGCCGCCAGCGTGCCACTACGATCTCACCAGCGGATCGCAATCTGGCCCCTGAAGAAACGCCGAACGCTTCTTCTTTGACTATGGCGACTTTTGACCGGAGGTGGCAACGGCAATTTTCTTCGCGTCGATGCCAAGCCGCAATGCTGCACTGCGTCTTCTTCTGCCTCAGCGGCAGGCTGCGCTTCTGTTTCGGCTGTCAGACCATGTAGCGGTCACGCCCCGTGGTACGACGAGCGCTACAGCGACCGCGCGATCAGCAGTTTCATGATCTCGTTGGTTCCGCCGTATATTTTCTGGATACGGGCATCGACGAACATCCGCGCGATCGGATATTCCTCCATGTAGCCGTAGCCGCCGTGAAGCTGCAGGCATTCGTCGGCGGTCTCCACCTGCTTCTGCGAACACCACCACTTCGCCATCGAAGCGGTGACGGTGTCGAGTTCGCCGGCTACGAGCTGCTCCACGCACCAGTCGACGAAGACGCGCGCAATCATCGCCTCGGTCTTGCGCTCGGCGAGCTTGAAAGCTGTGTTCTGGAATTCCAGCAGCGGCTTACCGAACGCCTTGCGCTCCTTCGTATACTCGGTCGTTAGCCGAACCGCGCGTTCCATCGAGGCCACCGCGCCGACGGCAAGCGAGAGCCGCTCCTGCGGCAACTGCTGCATCAACTGGACGAAGCCGTTGCCTTCCTCGCCGCCAAGCAAATTGTCCGCTGGCGCGAAGGCATTATCGAAAAACAGTTCGGAGGTATCGGACGCGTGCAGGCCGATCTTGTCGAGGTTGCGCCCACGGCGGAAACCTTCATTACCGGCGGTCTCAACCACGACCAACGAAAGGCCTTTGGCGCCCGTCCCACCGGTCCTCGCCACGACGATCACCAGATCGGCAGCCTGGCCGTTGGTGATAAACGTCTTCTGACCGTTGATAACGTAGCCATTGCCCTGCTTTTGCGCCGTCGTCCGCACTGCCTGAAGATCGGAGCCGGTGCCGGGCTCCGTCATGGCGATGGCACCGATGAATTCGCCCGAAGCCATTTTTGGCAACCAGCGAAGTTTTTGCTCCTCCGAGCCATAATTGAGAATGTAGTGCGCCACGATGCAGCTATGCACCGACACGCCGGTGGTGACCTCAGGTACCACGCTTTCGATATCCTCGAGAACGGCAGCGTCATAAGCGAAGCTGGCGCCGAGGCCGCCATAAGCTTCCGGCACGCTTGGCAGCAGCGCGCCCATCTCGCCCAGCGCGCGCCAGGCCGAACGATCGACCATCTTTTGATCCCGCCAGGTCTCCGCATGCGGCGCCAGATCCTTGGCGAGAAACTTGCGAAACTGATCGCGAAAGACGTCCAGTTCCTCGGTCATCCAGGATGAACGGTATTGCATCGGACCTCGCGTCAAATGATGAGACCGCCACCGGCGACGATCACCTGGCCGCTGATATAGTTCGATTCCGGGCTGCAGAACAGATAAACCGCGTCGGCCGCCTCTTCCGGCGTACCGCCGCGCCCGAGCGGGATCATCCTGGCCATGGCGTCGAGCATTTGCGGTTGGACACCGACCTTGATGTCGCGCCCGGCGACATCGATGGTCTTCTGCTGGGCCTCGATCGGCTGGGTCAGCCGGGTATTGATCAAACCAAAGGCCACGCAGTTGACATTGACCTTGTAGCGTCCCCACTCCTTGCACATCGTGCGCGTCAATCCGACGAGGGACGCCTTGGCCGACGAGTAACTCGCCTGCCCGGCATTGCCGTAGAGCCCGGCAATCGACGAGATATTGACGACCTTGCGGAACACTTCGCGACCGGCTTCTGCTTCCTTCTTCGCCATGATCCGGATCGGCTCGGCCGCGGCGCGCAGAACACGAAACGGGGCAACGAGATGCACATCGAGCATGGCCTGGAACTGCTCGTCGGTCATCTTCTGGATCGTCGAGTCCCAAGTATAGCCGGCGTTGTTGACGATGATGTCGAGACCACCGAAGGTCTCCATCGCGGCGCCGACGAAACGATCGGCAAAGCCCGCTTCCGAAACGCTGCCATTGATCGCAATCGCCTCGCCGCCGCCGGCCTTGATTTCGGCGGCGACCGCGTCGCCCGGCACCACATCGAGATCGTTGACCACGACCCTTGCGCCCTCGCTCGCGAGCTTGAGCGCAATGGCGCGGCCGATTCCTCGCCCCGATCCGGTAATGAGTGCGACTTTTCCTTTGAGCTTGGGCATCTGGTTTCCTTGCGTCAAAACGCGATGACGGCTTCGCCGGCGAGCTTGATCTCGCCGTTCTCGTCTTTGGTAGTCAGCGCAAGCCTGCCCCGCTTCTCGCCCTTGCCTTCGATCAGCTCGGCCACATGCCCCTCGCAAGTCAAGCGCGCGCCGAGCTGTGTGATGGCCGCGAAGCGGGTCGAGAACGAACGAATCCGACCGGGCGCGATCGCATCGGTCAGCGCCTGGCCCAGAAAAGCCATGACCAGCATGCCGTGCGAGAAGACGTCCGGGAAGCCCGCCGCCTTGGCGAAATCAATGTCGACATGCATCGGATTATGGTCGCCCGACGCGCCGCAATACAGCGCCAGCGTGTGGCGCGTGATCGGGGGGAACGTCTTGTGAACGATACGTTCGCCGACCGCTGGCCGGCCATTTTCGGCTTCACTCATGCTGCCCCTAATTCCGCACGACAATGGTGCGGGCGGTATCGGCGACATGGGCGCCGTGCTGGTTGGTGACCTCGGTTTCGATAACGACCATCGTCATCGCTCCGCCCTTCTTGTCGGCCACATCGGTGACGCGCGACTTGAATGTCAGGGTGTCGCCGATCACGACGGGCGCGTGGTAGGCGAAGCGCTGTTCGCCGTGCAGCACGCGGGCAAGATCAATGTTCAGATCGGTCAGGAATTCGAAAGGCCGCTCGGCGTCCATCATCTCCAGGCAGAACAGATAGGTCGGCGGCACAGGTGTGGCGGAATAGCCCTCGCCGCGCGCCACCTGCTCGTCGCAATACACCGGGTTCTGCTCTCCGAGCGTCTTCAGGAAATAGCGCAGTCGTCCGGGCTCGACGCGTGCGGTGACCGGCGTGAAGCCACGCCCGACCGCGGATTGATCGACCATGATCTCGCCTCCCTCCTAGGCGCGCTCGTACAACGTCACCACGCAGGCGCCGCCGAGGCCGAGATTGTGCTGCAGTCCTACACGCGCGCCCTCGACCTGGGTTGTGGCCGCGGTACCCCGCAGCTGACGCGTCAGCTCGTAGCACTGGGCGAGACCAGTCGCGCCGAGCGGATGTCCTTTCGACAGCAGGCCACCGGAGGGATTGGTGACAAACTTGCCGCCATAGGTGTTGTCGCCGTCGTCGATGAACTTTGCGGCGCCGCCCTCCGGACAGAGCCCCACTGCCTCATAGGTGATCAGTTCGTTCTGGGCGAAGCAATCGTGCAGTTCGATCACGTCGAGATCTTCCGGACCGATGCCGGCCGCCTCGTACACGTTGTTGGCCGCAGCGCGTGCCATATCGAAACCAACGACCTGCATCATGTCGCCGGCGCCGAAGGTCGATGCGGTGTCGGTGGTCATCGCCTGCGCGGCGCCAGTGTGGGCCCTGCTGTGGATTCGAGTTTCGATCGTCCGAGCCTATGGCGGAGTTCTTTCGGCCATTGTCCCCGACCGGATGGTACGGGACGGCGGTCTGATCTGTATCGTACTGCTCTTGGGCTGGGGACTGAAATGGCATCTCGACGCGCCATTGCTGATGATTGCGACACTGGCGAGCACCGCCGCCGCCCTCGCCTTGGCAAGCCTGTCAATGCAATGGCTGCATCCGCGCGAAATCGACGGCATCGCGGCCAGCTATGAAACGCCGATCTGGCGACAGACCATCCTGCCCCTCGTGGTCATTGCGGCGACTGAGGCCGTCATGAACCGCAGCGGCGTGCTGGTGCTTGGTTGGATTGGTTCTACCACGGATGCCGGCATTTACGCCCTTGCATTCAGCATTTCGTTCATGGTCGCCTTGCCGAGAGCGGCGGTCAACACCCTGCTCGCACCCACCATCTCGGATCTTTTTATCAGGAAGCAACACCACACACTGCAAATCCTGATCGCCAGGACCGCGATGTGGACGTTGTGCGGAGCCGCGGGCAGCGCGATTGCGCTTGCGATTATCGCCGATCCGCTTCTCGCCTGGTTCGGACGAGGTTACGAGGCCGGCGTACCCGCATTGCGTATCCTTCTCGTCGGCCAGGTTCTCGCGGCAAGTTGCGGATCCCAGCTATCGATCATGACCATGACTGGATGCGAGCGGGGAGCCGCTCTCCTTCTCATTCTGAGCGCCTTCATCAACATTCTTCTCAGCGCTGGTCTTGTCGATCTGATTGGGCTGACCGGCGCGGCAATGTCCACGACGCTAACATTCGTGATTTGGAATATCGCGATGGCGGCTTTCATCTGGCATCGTCTGAAACTGCTGCCAGGACCGATCTTCTTGCTCCAATCGATACTCAAGGGCGAGACGATCTCTCCTCGCGGGAGCCCAACGTTCTGAAGAGCGCCATCGTCCGTACAATTAGCGGCTTTCCGTTCCGTCACAGGTCGGAACGGACTGGCCGCTCGTCACACGGTCGTTCGTTAAAAGGGGTATCTTTTTCTTGCCGACCGTAGCGTGAGACGAGCGGTCGCCGCAGCGTCTTGGTCTAGTTCGGCCAGTTTCTTGAAAGGCTCGGTGGGCGCACCAGGGCTCGAACCTGGGACCCGATGATTAAGAGTTTGCTTTTTAGCCCAAGTTATAAAATATTTAGCTTCAAACGGGCGGACTTTTGGGCCTCTTCGTATCAAAGCGTTACATCCAATCTGTAAACCGTCCGGGGCCTCGCCGCCGTTTGTCTCGGAATTATCCGTGGCATTGGCTCTGATCTTGTCTGCAACGCTTTCAGCGCTTTCACATCCCGCCGATACCAAAGCGTAAGATCAATCTCGATACCGCCTTACCCTTATGTGTACCCCGGCCTTCTCAATCTTGACGGTTGCCGCCTCCCCCGAGGCTGATCCCAGCCGCCGTCGGGGGATCACCGGTCCTGTTATCAAGTCCGAAGCCGGAACAACAAGCCGCGCCACTGCCACTATTTTGGCCATACGTAACAGCTCCCATGGTCGGTTTGCTGCCCGCGATGCCTAATCCGGAGGCGCGCCCTATCCCCTTGATCAGTCCAATATCGACCAAAAATCGGTTCAGGCGGCTCGCCTGCCTCCCCTCTTCGCATTTGTAGAAACCGCCCTCGCACCGCTGCAGGATAGCCTGTTGCTCTGAGAAGCTCGCATCGAGTGGAACGCCTGCGGCTTGCAACACAATCAGGGGCAGATACGGTGAATCGAGCCCATCGAGCGCCGGTGTCATATCGATCGGAGCGAAGTTTACCGAGTCGAGCGCGTAGTATGTCGTCAGATAGCGTGGGTCCGAAACTTCGACACGCCTGGCAAGGGCTTCTTTACCGAGCGACGGATCGATCAGGCGCGGGCCGAACTGAGGCTGATGATCCCCGTAGCGGACGATGAGGAAGGATTCCGACGGAAACTCCCGACCCAGTCGTTCCAGCAGATTGCGATATTCCTGCGCGGACATCGTCTGACGCCGAACATATTCCTCCACGTCAGGTGCGTTGCCGAGGTCACGCCAATCGGGCGTGAGTTGCGGGCGCAAGCGTTCATTCCACGGAAAATGATTGGCTACCGTGTAGACATAGAGGAAGAGTGGCCCGCTCCCGCGTTCGCGACCGATCAGATCGATTGCCCGGTCGTAGTAGAAGCTGTCGGCCTCGAACTCGCGCGTGCCGAGATCGCGCATGTCGAGATAATGCGCGATGCCGGCGGTTGTTTGAAAAGCGCGGGATCCGAGAAAAGAGCCGTAGAACGGATACAGGCTGAAGGTCCGATAACCGCAGCCCTGCAGCGTGCGTGGCAGCCCTCGATAGACGTGACGTGCGGCAATCCGCGTTACCGATGTAGCAAACCGCCCGAACGATCGAACCGACAGACCGGTGAGTACGTTGTATTCGGTAAACCAGCTAGGCCCGCCGATGCCCTCAACAAGAAGCTTGCGTGCCTTGCCATCGAACGACTGAAAATGTCGACGATACCCCGCCGGGACCATGACTTCCGGCGCGGCGGTGATGTCGAAGCTCGATTCATCGTGCAGCAGAATGATATGCGGAAGCTTGTGGATTGGATGGCAGCCAGGGTCGGGCCCCCCGGTCAAGGGTTCATCGGCGATCTCAGCCACATCGAGATATCCGCGAGAAGACAGTTCGCGAACCGTTTCCACACCCGTCCGCGCAAATTTCGAGACGTAGCTTCGGTTTTCGAAATCTTCGTTGAGTCCAGCCGGCCAGAACAGCGAGACCGCAACCAGTGCGGCAGCCGATATCGAGACTCCGGCAAGGCTCGTTCGCAGTCTCACGCGATATCGGTCCAGCCGCCAGGCTATGACGATCGCGACGAACGTCGCGACCGCAGCGAGCAAGATCCTGCCGCGCAAGTCGGGAAATATTGCCAGCAGAAAGCCCACCGTGTCGCGATCGACGATCAAGACGTCGACGAAGTCGATCGTCATCCAGAGCTTGTCGAATTTGAAACGCGACAGCATCGTGAGCGTGACGAGAATTTCGAGAGATATCAGCGTCGCCACCGTCGGCCTGCGCACCAGCACCAGCCACAGGCAATTGAGCATGATCCATACCAGCAGAAAAGCCACTATGCCGATAAGGTCGATCTCGGTCGTAGCCAGAAGAGTCAAAGCACCGGCGTGCAACACAAGCAGAGCGGCGACCGCGAAACGGGACGCACCGCGGGACATTTTCAGCTCGCGCCAGGAGTCAAAACTGGTTCCGGCAGCATGATGCAGTCGCCCTCAGTATCACCAACCATTGAATTTTGATCGCAAGTTGCCGCGTGAAAGTTGTCTATGATGTCGTATCATATGCAACCTTTTGAGATGTTCATTATTCCAGAGCTGCGCCATTATTTTCAAGTCCTATGGCACCAAGCGGATGATGGGAGGATTGCATGCGGTTCTTAGCGGCAATGGGTGCACTGGCAATCGTAGTCGGCATCGGCTGTGCAGCCTTTTTCTTTGGCGGCTTTTACAGCGTCGCCGGGACGGCTGACGACCCCGCCGCCGTCACTTGGGCTCTGACGAGGGTGCGGACGGCATCCATCGAACGTCACGCCAAAGACAACCCGCCTGCCTCGTTCAACGAGGCCGCAACCGTGCAGGCCGGCGCCAAAGCCTACGCCAGTTTCGGCTGCGCGAACTGCCACGGCGCACCGGGCGTCAAGTGGATGAAGTACTCGGAAGGCCTGCATCCCGATCCACCGGACCTGAAGGAGGTCGCCGGCGAACTCTCCCCTGCCCAGCTGTTTTGGGTAATCAAGAACGGCATCAACATGACCGGCATGCCGAGTTTCGCGCAGGCCGGTGCCCAGGACAATGAAATCTGGTCGATCGCGGCGTTCGTCAAGAAGCTGCCGGGCGTTTCCGAGACGGACTACAAGTCCTGGAGCGCATCTGCCGAACCGAAGCAATAGACCCCGTCTACGCCGGTGGCCTGGTGCTTTTGATGTTACCTGACATAACGACAACGCCACCGGCCATGGCGGCCAGCACGGCCCAGTAGCCGTAGCGGAAGTCCGACGCCACACCCACGGCATAAAAGCTCAAAACATAGCCCGTCGCCGATCCGCAAACGCCGAACACGAACGCCATTTCGCGCGGGCCGCTTCGCCACCAACTTACCAGACAAAGGGCGATGCACGCGATGAGCCAGCCGCCGACGCGAAGAAGCGGCGTCGGCTTGAGCATGTCATGCGCCGAGACCAGCGCGTTGAACGCGGCGCGATCGGCAAAAACATTCTGTGTTGGGTGCTCGACATCAGCGGTCCACATCGTCAGGTTATCAGCGGCGAGGAAATTCCACATGAAGGCTGAGCGGTGCTGCAGATAGGCGACCGGATGGCGCAGAACGGCTGCCAGCCAGGCCTTGGAGATCGCCGAGGTGCCGAACAGGCCTTTTTCCCGTTCGATCTTGCGCATGACGAAATCGCAGGGTTCGAGCCGCCAATAAATGTCCCACTGCGTCGGCTGGTAACAGCTATTGAGCAGCATCGCGCTCTCCGCTTCGCTCCAGTCGACCGGAAACTGGTTCTCCTTCGCGAAGTGGCTGATGCCGCCGAGGTCGAAGATCATGATCGTTTGCAGCGGGTGCTGTCGTTTCGCGTCCAGCATGCCGTAGTAGACGAGTTGCACGATGCCGAACAAGCCAATCGCGGCCGGAAGGTAGACGATGACCGCCTTACGCATCGACATCTGCGAAGGCCAAAAAATGTATGCAGCGAGTACCGGCGCGGCGAGCAACGCATTCGGTCTCAGCAAGACACCTAGAATAAGCAATGCGAGCGCCAGCACCTTGCCCGTCAATCTGATCGGAGACCGACGTTCGGATATTGCGAATACGACAGCCGCCGCGAGCAACCAGCACGTTGCAAGCAAAACATCCCGCCAGATGATCCCGGCAAAGGCCAGAGCCGGCGGCGTCATCGCCAACAAGGGGAGCAGCAACGCGCTGGCCTTGCCGCGGGATGCGAGCGCAAGCGACAGGACGCCAAAACCCAGCCAATAGGTCGTGGCAATCAGCATGAACATGCTGCCCGCGCCGGGAGCGATTGGATCGATCAGCCCCCACAGCCAGACCATGACCGGAGATTGCCAGTCGCCCATGGCGCCCTTGGCGATATCTTCATAGACGAACTTGGCATCGTAGGTCATGACGCCGGGATAAAAGATCAGCAAGGTCAAGCCGAATCCGACGGCATGCAGCGCTGCGACAGATAGCATAAGCGTTCGCGGCAACGGCACCGGTTCAGGCCGCGACGGCATAGATGTCTCCCGAATTGGCTGCCTGCGGCAATTCGATCAGCCAGCGAGCGATCTCCCTTGCGTCTATCCACTCCCCGATCAGCGTCTGACTTTCCCCAAGCGCTGCGTTGAAGCGCGCGTAGCCCATTGCCGAGCACCGCTCGATGCACGCAAGCGCCACATCGCGCTGAATGGTGGTGAACTCAAACGAAAGCGAGCGCACGACGCAGGACAAGCCGTGCAGCGCCTCCGCTTCAAAACCTTCGACGTCGAGCTTGATGAAGATGGGAATTCCGTGCTTGGCGATCAATGCATCCAGTGTTGTGACATCGACCTCGACCGTCTCGCTCCAGCGCTGGGTCTCCCAGCCGGGCGCGTCGCGTGCGGCTTCAACGAACGCCGGAGACACCGACGACACTGTCGGATTGTCGGCATTGATCTGCATAGGCACTCTGCCCGCCACGCGCCCCACCGCCACCGGCTCGATCGCCACGGATTTGCTGCGGCCGTAAAGCAACCTGAGAGCCCTGACCATCGCCCCCTGCGGCTCGACTGCGACGACGTCCGCTCCCAGCCGTCGGAACGAAGCAACACGGTCGCCGACATGTGCGCCAACGTCGAACACCAGATCACCCGGCCGAACGAAGTTGCCGTAGAGCCGGTCCATCGCCGCGGCCCGCTTCCTGTCTCCGTAATAAATGCGAAGTGACCTGAGGGTGGCACGCGCGGTCCGGACGGCGCCAAGCATTGGCTAGACCGAGTTTGCCATGCGCGGTCGGCTTGCCGACTTGATCGCGGGCAAGGCCAGCTCCAGAAGGTCCTCCGGGGTTGCCGTCTCTTCCGGAAGGCGGCCGACGCCCATGCGAACCGCAAGGCTGCCGAGTGCGGGCGAAGCCGTCAGCATCGCAAAAGGAACGGCCAAAGCCGGCCCGCCGGCAAGCAGGAAAATGTATGGCAGCGCCCACGGCTGGCTCGTCATCACGAGCCCCAGGGCAAGGCACCCGACGAGGGTCTGCGGCCACAGATCATGCAACGCCAGCTTCAAAGGCACCGCATGGTCGTCGCGGACCTGCCCCATCCAGGTGATTTCGCGGTTGAACAGCAGACCGAGGAGAAAAATCGTGTGGCTGATCCAGAGGATCGGACACAGGACGATCGAGTAGCCGGTTTCGATGATGACACTGGCGGTGAAGCGGCCCGCACCGCCAAATGCGCGGCGCTGTTCCGGCGCGAGCAAGACGTCGAGGACCCCGGCGATTTTTGGCGCGAACCACATCACGAGGACCCACGCCAGCAGCGCGCTGCCGGCATCGGCACGCATGATGGTCGCGGGATCGTCACATCGCACGAGCGCGATCGTCGTAAGCGCGAGCAAGCCGATCCAGGCCGGCGAGCCGATGAACATCAAGACAGCAAGCACCAGCTGATAGCGGCTGACCGGCGTGAGATTCGGCAATAATAGAAACCGCCAGTACTGCATATTACCCTGGCACCAGCGCAGGTCGCGGCGCATGAACTCCAGCAATGTCGGCGGATTTTCCTCCCACCCGAGATCTTCCCGCGGCATCACACGCACATGGTAACCGGCAGAGCGCATCAGCGCCGCCTCGATCTGGTCATGACTGAGGATATGCCGCGCCTCCTCGCCTTCCCCGGACAATAGCGGGAGCTGGCAGTGCTTGATGAACGGCTCGAGCCGCAAGACCGCGTTGTGTCCCCAATAAGGTCCGCAATCGGACTGCCACCATGCGCTTCCGATGGTGTAGGAGCGCATGCCGAGCCGCATGCCGAACTGGAAGATGCGGGCAAACAGGCTCGTCGACGGCAACCCGACGATCAGGCCCTGCAGGATGCCAAGCCTGGGATCAATCTGCATGATACGGACAAGTCGGATAATGGCGTCCGCCGGCATGAAGCTGTCGGCATCGAGCGTCACCGCGAATTCGTGGAGACCTCCCCATCGCTCGCAAAACTCGCGGATATTGCCGGCCTTGAAGCCGACATTCACGGTACGTCGCCGGTAAGTGATGGCGATCCGATCGAACCAGCTTGCGATCAATTCGGAAAACCGTGCCTCCTCACCGGGCGCAAGATCGGCATCACTGGTGTCGCTGAGGAGGTAGAGGTGGAAGCGTTCGCCGTAGCCGGAAGCGTGGATTCCCTCGAGCATCGGCTCCAGGTTGCGGATGATCCGGAGCGGCTGCTCATTGCGAATGCAAAGCAGGATCGCAATAGACGCCGTCACGGGTTCGTCGTTCTGGATCAGCCCGGCCGCGGGCAGTACTGCGGCCACCGGATCGGCGGAAAAGCGCATGATGATAAAGCCGATCACGGCATTCCAGAACCCTGCGACCATCCAGGGCAAGGTGACCGCGAACAGGACAAGCGCCGCAAGATCGAGGATTCCAAATCCGCCGGGTGTCAACGCCAGTACGCCGAGCCACAGCGATCCTGCCATGGTGACCGAAAACAGGACAGCGAAAGTCATCCGCCTTGCGAACATGCTCTTCCGGGCGGCGTCGGCTTGTGTCATGGCGGGGTGATGAGCTTTCGGCAGGAGTTATGGCTTCTCATTCGCCCATGGGCGGTGCAGATTAGACCTTATAACACGTCAAGCTGGCGGGAATTCCAGTCCGAGATCGAAGAAAATGGTTGTTAGTGCGAGCGCCGATACTGCCCTGGCTCTTTGGTATAGCGGACCAGGAAAGGTCGAACTCCGACAGGAAGCCATAGAACCGCCCGGAGAAGGCGAAGTACGCGTGAAAACCCTCTATAGTGCGATCAGCCGGGGCACTGAAGCGCTCGTGTTCGGCGGGCGTGTACCTGTAGCCGAATTCCAGCGTATGCGCGCGCCGTTCATGGCGGGTGACTTTCCCTATCCCGTCAAATACGGCTACGCCGCTGTAGGAACGGTTGAGAGCGGTAGCGAGGCGTTGCGAGGCAAAAGCGTCTTTGCGCTCTACCCGCACCAGACCGCCTTTAACATCCCGGCCAGCGCAGTGGTGACGCTTCCGGAGGAAGTGCCGCCACACCGCGCGGTGCTGGCGGCCAATATGGAAACCGCGCTCAACGGCGTGTGGGACGCCGCACCCGGACCAGCCGACCGCATCGCCGTTATCGGGGCCGGCGTAGTCGGCTCCCTTGTTGCTTATCTGTGCGGGCGACTTCCCGGCACGAACGTCACGCTCATCGATATTAATCCAAATCGAGTGGAATTAGCTGGAAAGCTCGGGGTTAACTTCGCAGAGCCCGGGAATGCAAAAGGAGACTGCGATCTCGTCGTTCACGCCAGCGGTTCGCCGGATGGACTGCGCACGGCGCTCGAACTGGCCGGCGACGAAGCGACGGTGCTCGAAATGAGCTGGTATGGTGATGCGGCAGTGACTGTCCCGCTTGGAGGCTCCTTCCACAGCCGCCGGCTCAGGCTGGTATCGAGCCAGGTCGGACGCATCGCCCCCTCGCACCGCGCACGCTGGACGTACAATCGCCGTCTCGCGGCCGCCATTGCGTTGCTCAGTGATCACAGGCTCGATGCATTGCTGACACCGGCGGTTACGTTTGGCGACCTGCCGCAACGGCTACCGGGAATTCTCGATACTGGAAGCGGGATACTCTGCCAACCCATCATCTACTCGTAAGGAGCCGCCTTGTTCACAGTTGAAGTTCGCGACCACATCATGATCGCTCATTCTTTTCGGGGCACGGTTTTCGGGCCTGCGCAAGCGCTGCACGGGGCGACGTTCGTGGTCGACGCGGCCTTCATAGCGGAGACTCTCGACAGCAATGGGATCGTGATCGACATCGGCCGCGCCCACGATGCGCTGAAAGTGGTCTTGGCGCCGCTCAATTACTCCAATCTCGACGACGTGCCGGAATTCAAGGGCAGCAACACCACCACCGAATTTCTGTCCAAGCATATCTTCGACGGCTTGGCGAAACCCGCCCGCGACGGCGAACTCGGCCGTCCCGGACGCGAGCTCAAGGCCCTGCGCATCACGCTCTCGGAGTCGCATGTCGCGCGCGCGCAGTACGAGGCGCCCTTGTGGTAAGGCGCGTCGCCTTCGCTGTTCCAGGCAGTCTCGATACGGCAACGGGTGGTTACGCCTACGACCGGCGGATCATGGCCGAACTTCGGCAATTGGGATGGGAAGTCGAATATCTCGATATCGGCGAGGGATTTCCCTCGCCAGACGAGGCGACCAGATCGGCCGCGCGGTCCCTCCTCCTCAAGGTGCCGGCCGGTCAACCGATCGTGGTGGACGGCCTGGCGCTGGGCGTCTTGCCGGACGTAGCGGCAGAACTCGCAACGCGGCACCCGTTGCTCGCGTTGGTACATCACCCCCTTGCGCTGGAATGGGGGCTGTCTGCCGAACGAGCCGACGCCTTGCGCGGCAGCGAACAGACCGCGCTGGCCGAAGTGCGAGAAGTGGTCGTGACGAGCCCGACAACCGCAAAACTCGTCGTTTCCGACTATGGCGTACCAATAGGGCGCATTACGGTAGCAAGGCCTGGCAGCGATCCAGTGGGACGAACCACAAGGAATCGAAATGTAGTGCCGCATTTGCTGTCGGTCGGCGCCGTCGTGCCCCGCAAAGGCTTTGATGTGCTTGTGTCCGCCCTCGCCACGCTGGCTGAGCTTCCGTGGCGTCTGACGATCGCCGGCGACCTCACGCGAGATCCGAATGAGGCCGCAAGACTTCAGGCCAGCATACGCCAGCATGGACTTGCGGGCCGGATCGAAGCGCTTGGCGCCGTCTCGTCGGCACGACTTGCCATGCTTTATGACGACGCCGATCTGTTCGTTCTTGCCTCCCGCTTCGAGGGATATGGTATGGCCTACGCGGAGGCACTATCGTATGGCCTCCCGGTGATCGGGACAACGGCGGGAGCTATCCCGGATACCGTTCCGCAACAAGCGGGATTGCTGGTCGCTGCCGGCGACGTGGATGCACTGGCGACGGCCTTGGAGCGTGTCATCGTTGACGCCGATCTCCATCGCCGGCTGTCTGATGCCGCATCTGCAGCGGCGCGGACGCTGCCCACATGGCAGCAATCCGGAGCGATCTTTGCCGCCACACTGGAAAAGCTCGCATGAGCGGTTTCTCTGCGGAATGGTTGGCGTTGCGGGAAAGCTATGACTTGCGCGCGCGCAATCCGATGGTGCTCGATTCCGTGGCCGCCTCGTTTAAGTCGCTCGACGCGATCAGCGTCGTCGATCTTGCCTGTGGCGCCGGCTCGACGGTACGTGCGCTCAGTTCGCGTTTGCCGGCCAGACAGCGATGGGACCTCGTGGACAACGACCAACGTCTGCTGATGGTAGCGTGCAGCGGAAGCACCGTCAGCCATATCAAGCTCAATGCCATCCAACTCGATCTTGGCGGTAATTTCGATGTGGTGCTCGACGGCGCACCCGATCTGATCACGGCGTCGGCCCTGCTCGATCTCGTCTCCGAAACCTGGTTGGATCGTCTCGCCCACCATAGTGCCGCGCAAGCGCTCCCGGTCTACGCAGCGCTGATCTATGATGGCCGGTTCGCCCTCTCCCCAGCCGATCCGCTCGATGGAGCTATCGCGTCCGCCGTAAATGCCCATCAGCGCACCGACAAGGGTTTTGGACCCGCGCTGGGCCCATTGGCTGCCGCTGCCGCGATTTCCAGGTTCGAGGCGCTCGGGTATTCGGTTATGCACGGCACCTCCGACTGGGAGATCGGAACTGTCGACCACGAGATCCAGGTCGAATTACTTGACGGATGGGCCACCGCCGCGACTGAAATGAAAGCGCTACCGCGCTGCGACATCGATGATTGGCTGGTCAGGCGAAAAAAGGCCGTCAGCGAACGTGCTTCAACGATGCGCGTCGGTCACGTCGACTTCTTTGCCACGCCGAGGATCACGCGCTGAGCCGAAAGGTCGCAATCGAACAGCACATCGTCCTCAATCATATGCACGCGTAGCGGCATACGAGGAGCCTGGTCGGCCCGCTCAAGCGGTGGCAATTCGATGCCAGGCCCACCGCCGCCTAGCATGACGGGCGCAACGGTCACGTGCAGGCGATCGAGACATCGGGCCGCGATAAAGCGCGATACGGTGTCAGCCCCGCCCTCTATCAGCAGGCGCCGCATTCCAGCCCGCCTCAGCGACGAGGCGATCGCAGATGGCGCAATATTCCCATCTTCCGCAGGCAAAACGATAACCTCGACACCGGGGGGCGGATTGACCCGCGCGCCTTCTGTCGTGATCAAAAGACGGCGGACACCGTCATCAGCGAACAATCTCGCATCTGCTCCAAGGCGCCCTCTCGGATCGATCACCGCACGCGCGGGCTGAGGACCGGCCACTTGTCGGACCGTCAATTGCGGGTTATCGGCCAGCGCCGTTCCAACGCCCACCACGACAATATCGACCAGCGCACGCAGGCGGTGCAGATGTTCGATGCCCGCCGGACAGTTGATATACTTGGAATGACCGGTCGCCGTCGCGACCCGACCGTCGAGCGATTGGCCCACCTGCCCTACAATCACGAGATCGTCGACCGCTCCGCTCCGCAACGGGCCGAACAAATCCGCCCAGGCTTGCGGCAGGGGTTGCTGTCCTCCACGAAAAAGTTCAACAAAACTCTCCCATGTGTCGGGAGACCCAAGCTTGCGGATGGGAAAATTGCCAAGCTGCACGGCAGAAGTCACAATTCGGTTCTCGCCAGTTTACAAAGCCACTATCGGCCACTCGATCCGAAAAATCCATCTGATTTCTGGCGGAATGATCTTGGACTTTCGGTGTTCTACGAATGCGCCCAGTAAAAGAAGGTCTCGCGAATGAGCTCCGTGCCAACGCCAACAAACTCAGCCCTGTTTGGCAACAAGGAGCATCTCAGTGTCAGCCGCGCCCTCAGCGAACTGCAGGCGCGTCGGCCGATCCGTGTTAACGCACCGGGTGAAGTTTTGTTCGCCTTGCCGGTGGAGGGCCTTGAAGACCAACGGCTGCGCGAATTTGCGGTTCTGTGCGATGCGAATGAGCTCGAACTGATCGTTACACAGCACCGAGCCCGCGCGATCGGTATCGAGACATCGACTCCCATGGCATTGCCGCTCTCTCGCGCAACCAACGCGGGCGCCATTTTTGATCTCGCCAGCGACAGAGAGAGTCATTTCACCGCAACTGCGGTGGCTGCAACCCTCGCCGCCACGGCGGCGATCCGACTGATCAAGCTAAGCGGCGGCTTGCCGGCGGTTCTTGCGGCGCGCGTGACGAATACCATCGGCGACTTGATAAATTCGACCGTCACCGTCGAGGCGGACGCCGTCGAGTGCTTTGCGGTCAGCCCGGCGAAGGTGTTGACGGTTGCGAGCGACGCCTCAATTCCACTGGCGTCGGGCAAGCCGGCCCGCTTTGTCGTGTTTCGGGACGCGGTCGGGGTCGATCAGGTCGCCATCATCGTCGGCAAACCCAATTTTGCCGAACCCGTTCCGGTCCGGCTTCATTCGTCATGCCTCACCGGCGACGTGTTCGGATCACGGCGATGCGACTGCGGCGACCAACTTCAGATTGCACTCGCTCGCCTGGAAGACTTGGGCGGTGGCGTCATTCTGTACCTGGCTCAGGAAGGCCGCGGAATTGGTCTTGCGAACAAGATGCGAGCCTACCGATTGCAGGACGCGGGCCTGGATACGCGTGACGCCAATACAATGCTGGGTTTCGAGGACGATGAACGCGACTATGGCGCTGCCGCGCTCATCCTGCGAACCCTGAACTGCACGCGGATCGTTTTACTCACCAATAATCCTGCAAAACTCGACGGGCTTGCAAAAGCCGGCATCGAAGTCGTCGCCCGCGCTCCGCTCGAGGCGCCGATCAATCCCCATAACCGGCGTTACCTGACGACAAAAGCAGTACGCTCCGGGCATAAAATCGTTACCCTGAAGGCTTCGGCCGGAGAAACCTCCTGAAGCGGCAAAGTTTCTATTCGCCTTGAGCTGCATCGCGTCTCGCCCGGACAGTTATCGACATGCCCGACCACCCGCCGCGTCGCGATGACCGCTCGTTTCGGCTTCTGATCGTCGGCACAGGCTTGTGCTGGTCCGTCGCGTTCGTTGTAATCGCGCTGTTCTACCAACTCGAGCTCTATGGCGACGGCGCGATGTTTTCCTATGCCGTCGCGGTTCGGGACGTTTGGGCGTTCCACTGGCACAACATTTCCGGCCGAACGTCCGTCTTCCTGTTGACACTGTTGCCGGCCGAAACTCTCGTCCAGATCACGGGCAATCCCTGGGCTGGAATTTTTGCCTATGGGTTCCTGTTCTATGTCTCTCCGCTAGTAGGATTGGCCTTGACTTACGCGGCCGATCACTCGCGCGACCACGTCGTCTTTACCTATGCGTGCGGCTCGACAGCCCTGCTCTGCCCTCTGATTTTCGGCTTTCCCACCGAGATGTGGCTCGCCCACGCGATATTCTGGCCGACACTGGCGCTGAGCCATTATGCGAAGCCAACTGCCGCCGGGGCCATGTTGGTATTTGCTGCGTGGCTCCTGCTGGCCTTTACGCACGAAGGAGCGCTGGTGTTGCTACTCACCGTCCAGGCGACACTGGCGCCGCGCGGCTTGCGAAATACAGCCTTTTTGCGAGCCATGATCAACCTGATCATCGTTTTTGTGCTGGCCACGGTGTCGAAGATCATTATTCCGGCCGATGCCTATTACGCAGACGCGTTCTTGAGGGCCGCCCTGCACTTCTTCGATGTCGGAATCTTCGAGGTGGAAGTCGTCCTGCTGTTGCTGGCGGCAGTGATCGCCTATGCCGCAGTCCTGATGCTGTTCTCGGTATGGCTTCCGAAACGGGCATGCATGTGCGCTCTGGGATTTTTACTTGGATTGCTTTTCATCTATTGGCTACGTTTTGACCATTCCGTCCATGCCAGCAGCCGCTATTACCTGCGGACAGCGATGGTCATCGTTACTCCCTTGTTTGGCCTGATGGCAGCGTACGCCGCCATGACAAAGGAAGGGATCGCGCTCGATCGGTTCGTGAGCCTTCAGCACGCCCTGATCTCACCCAGTAGTCGGACTCTCTGTGCAGTCGCCTCCCTCTTCGTCGTGGTGACTTCGATCCACGCAGTCGAAACCGGGAAATTCGTCACGGCGTGGACCAATTACCGCAGCGCCATCGTGGCGCTTTCAACAGGTTCCGAGGCCGATCCCGCGCTTGGGAATCCGAAGTTTGTCTCGTCGCAGCGGATTCCGCCAGCTCTCGCTCCTCTGTCGTGGTTCTCAACCATCCCTTATCTTTCAATCATTCTCTCCAATTTCTCGCCGAGTCGGCTGGTCATCGACCCCGACGGAAACTACTTCTGGTTATCCTGCAGTACGGCAACAAAAAGCAGAGATGCGGAGCTTGTCGTTCCAGTACAGACCCGCGAATTGGTTCGGATTTATTCGTGTCTACATAGATAAGTCGTGTTCCATGAGCATGCCGAGGCCACTAATAGCCAAGAATCCCGTTGAAGCTGCGTCGGATCGAGTCATGCTCCCCTTGGTCAATGATCAGGATGGTCCCCGACCATGATTTGATCCAGGTTCGATCCTCTCTCCTGGAAGCGCTCTCCGAACAGCGGCACCTTACCGAGGATGAACTCGTGATTGTCGGCTTGAAATATCTGTATCAAAATGTTCAACCGAAAACGCAAAAGTAGTATGTCGACATGGCGAACGCGGCGCGTGCGATCTCAATTTTGAGAGAGACTCTTGAAACTGATCATCTTTGATTTTGACGGCACGCTGGTGGACAGCCGCTCTCTGATTCTAGAGAGCCATCGAATCGTATTTTCCGAATTTCGATTGCCGGCCCCATTGCCCGCCGACAGTCTCGCGCTGGTCGGAAAATCACTTAACGTAATTTTGACTGAGCTCGCCGGCCCGACGGCTCCCATACTTGAGATGGTCAGGGCGTACGATCTCTTGCTACCGCATCTGAGAGCGGATCCCGCGTTTGCCGAAAAGCCATTCGACGGGGCTGGCGACCTTCTGCATGAGTTGAGTTCTACTTCAGATATCATTCTGGGGATCGCGACCGGCCACAGGTCCGACACGATCGCTCCCGCGCTGGAAGCGCTGCAATGGAACAGTTTTTTTCGGACCATTCAGGCCGCCGACATGGCGCCATCCAAGCCGCATCCCGGGATGCTCCTTCAGGCACTTGAAGTAACAGAGGTGACACCCAGGGATGCGATCTTCATTGGCGATACCACCTTTGACATGGAGATGGCACGGGCAGCACAGTTGCGGTCGATCGGCGTCAGTTGGGGATATCATGAGCCGGAGCAACTGGCGGCGGCAGGGGCATGCGGCGTAGCCTATTCCGTCGAAGAACTTAGAAGCTACATTCGGTCCGCTATGAGCGAGTGAGCCGTAAGCTGGCCTTCTCGCGAAGTCCTTTGATTTGATCGCTCAGGCGATCCCGGTTGACCAGTACCCGCAGCTACGGACGGGATCGCCGGAAGGTTTCGAAACGTTGAGGGATTTTCAGAGCACGCCCGGCATAGCGTTCAGCCGGGGGCGCGCAGCAAGTGACCATCCGACGTGCCTCGCCGGCGGATGGCACGCCGCAATTTATGGACGCCAGCCCGGCCCGGACAGTAGCGGACACGACCACGCTCAGTTCGACCAGCATCACGAGTTGGTTGAGCAGAGTTGCTTGTTGGTCACATTACGGCCGAAAAGCGTCGAGAGCGTGGGCAACAAGGATGCCGACGCTGACAACTACAAAAAATGCTGCAATCACTTCAAACATTGGCTTTCCACGCGATCACCCAAGTAAGAAGCTAGCGCTTGCACAGTCAAAATGATTCGACCGCAAGGTGGTGTTTCGCTCGTTATTGCTGATTCTGGGCAACGGTTCCGCTGACAGGAAAGGCCAAAAAAGTGATCAATCTGCGCCTTGCCGTTCCTGCAATCCTAGCTGCTGCTGCGGTGGCCGCGGGCTTCACTTATTTCGTTACCCCGTCGGCGCACGTCGAGGCGGAACCGCCATTGCGGCCCACGATGTCCTCTTCGACATCTCGTCCGGACCGACGCGCGGGAGCATCGCCAGGTGTTGATCAGCACCAAAGCAAGGAAGGGAAGACCGCCACGGCCTACCAGCAAGCCGCCGAAGCGATCCTGAGGCGGGCAGAGAATGCGCTGGCGGACGCCCGCACCGATGCGTCACACATTGTGGGACCTGTCCCGCTGCCGAGGAAGCGCCCGCTGACCCGTCCGTGACATGCCGGTATAGGACAGAACGCGACGTTTTCTTTCCCTCGCTTTCAGCTCAGCTGCCGGTAGCACCAGAGAGATCCAGAATATGCGGAAGACGAGAATTCCCAGCCCCGATCTCGCCTGGATATTTCTTGAGAGGCTGAAGGCGTTCAAGGATTGTCCGCCTGGGATCGTCGTAGCGATCATTCCAGACCAAAAATCCGGATGGCTGGCCATTTTACCCAAACCAAAGGGGAGTTCCCGACCTCAACCACGCGGGCGCTTTGAGGCGATACAGCGTGACTTGCAACGGATCTACCAATTGGAGGCCGACTAGGGCACCAAGTCGCGTTCTGTGCGGCGGCTATACTGCCAAGTGCTTGAAGGGCTTGGTGGGCGCACCAGGGCTCGAACCTGGGACCCGATGATTAAGAGTCATCTGCTCTACCAACTGAGCTATGCGCCCGGACTTGGTCCGGAAAAAGCCCCTGCAAGAGGGCGTCGTTTAGCAAAGCGACTCCGGGATGTCCAGCAAGCCGGAACGAGTTTTCCCGGCCTTTGGCGGGCCCCCGGAACGGCAAAAAGCCGCTGGATTTCAGCGGCTTCCGCCAATGCCGGGAAAGCCCTCGGGAAGAGCCGGCGGCTCGGAGCCGTTCCGGGCCGCCTCGGTCCGGGCTACCCTCCCGGTCGTAGCGATTCCGGTCGAAATCGCGGCCCCTCGGACCGTCGTCGCGATCCCGGTCAGAGCCCCGGTCCATGCCCATGCCGCCCGGTCCCATGCCACCCATACCCATGCCGCGGTGGCGCCAGCCCTCCCCGTCGCCGAAGCGATGTTCCATATGGGTCAGCACGGCAAGACGGCGCTTCTGGCCGTCGTCCAGCGTCTTGTAGAGGGGGTCGGCCGCATCGGCGATTTTCTTCATCGCCGCAGCAGATGTCGCCATGTTGTCGGCGCGCTCGCGAAGGCGCGCCACCGGATCGTCCGGTTTCTGGCTGGCGTCGTCCTTGGGCGGGTTCATCCGCGCATTGGCGCGGTCGATCCGCAATTTGGCGAATTCCTTGACCGCGGCTTCGACCGGCGGCCACAGCTTTTCCTGGTCCGCCGAAAGCTTCAGCCCGGCATGAACGGCGGCGATCCGCGCGTCGGCAAACGCCGCCCGGTCCTCCGGGTTCATCCGCATGTGACCGTAGGACCAGTGGCGGTGCTGGGCATAGACCGCGGTTGAACCGGCGATGGCGAGCACCGCGACGGCGGCGATGGTGAACTTTCTCATGCGAACCTCCTGTAAAGGTTGCCTGAAGATGGGCCCACATCGGCCGGTGTTCAACTTAACGATTGGAAAGAGAGGCCTCTCTTACCAAGATGTAATGTGACGCCGTTTGATCCACCGCAATGCACTTTTCCGGATCATGCTCATAGCATCCCGAGCGCACGCGGCAGCCACAGCGAAACTTCCGGCACATAGGTGACGACGCCGAGGAAGATCAGCATCGTCAGCAGCCACGGCCACACCGCGATCGTGAGCTCCGTGATGCCCATCTTGGCGATGCCGGACGCGACGTAGAGATTGAGGCCGACCGGCGGATGGCACATGCCGACTTCCATGTTGACGACCATCAGGATGCCGAGATGCACCGGATGGATGCCGAGCTTGACCGCCACCGGAAACAGGATCGGCGCCATGATCAGGACGATCGAGGACGCCTCCATCACATTGCCCGCGATCAGCAGCAACACGTTGACGATCAACAGAAAGATGATCCAGTCGACGCCGATCGAGGTGATCCAGGCCGCGATCTGCTGCGGGATATTCTCGTTCGCCATCAGGAACGAGAACAGCACCGCATTGGTGATGATGTAGAGGATCATCGCGCTCATATTGGCGGAGCCGAGCAGCACCTTCGGCACGTCCTTTAGCGACATGTCGCGATAGACGAATACCGCAATCACGAAGGCATAGACCGCGCTAATGGCGGCGGCTTCGGTCGGCGTGAACATGCCGGCATAGATGCCGCCGAGCACGATCAGGATCAGCAGCAGGCCCCACATGCATTTGCGGAACGCGGTGAAGCGCTCGCTCCAGCTCGCCTTCGGCAGCCGCGGATAGTCGAATTTCCAGGCGCGATAGAACGTCGTAAACCCGAGCAGCGTCGCCAGCATCAGGCCGGGGATGACGCCGGCCATGAACATCTGGCCGACCGACGCGGAGGAGACGCGGTGACCGGCCGGGTCGAGCGCAATGCTGCCGCCGGTCGCCACGCAATAGATCACCATCACGATCGAGGGCGGGATCAGGATGCCGAGCGCGCCCGAGGTGGTGATGACGCCGGCGCCGAAGCGTTTGGGGAATCCCTGCTTGACCATCGCCGGCAGCATGATCGAGCCGATGGCGATCACGGTGGCGGGCGAGGATCCCGAAACTGCGGCGAACAGCGCGCAGGCCATCACGCCCGCGAGCCCGAGGCCGCCGTACCAGTGTCCCACCATCGAGGTGGCGAAA
>JBBRSX010000028.1:0-50376 GCA_038244925.1 Hyphomicrobiales bacterium
CGCGCTCTTTTTAGTTTTTTTTGGGGGGGGGTTTTTGGTGGGTCCGCGGTGTGGTACCCACCCCCGGTGTGGGGGGGGGTGGTTTGTGCGGGGGACGCGGCAACGGCGGTGCCTGTGGCGGCCCCCTCTCCAACTCTCCCCCGCAAGCGGGCGAGAGGGCGCAGCCTGCGGTGTAGCTCAATTCGCCTTCGGCACCGCCGCGGCCGGCTGGGCGGCGGCTTGCGGGGCGCGGCCGACGATCACGGTCAACAGGCCCTGGCCCCACAACTGCTTCGCGGCCTTTTTGGCGTCGTCGAGCGTCACGGCGTCGACGACGGCGTTGCGCTTTTCGATGTAGTCGATCGGCAGCTTGTCGAGCTGATATTGCAGCATTCCCTGCGCCAGCTTCGAGGAGGTATCGAGCGCCAGCATCTGCGAGCCCTTCAGGTACGACTTGGCCTCGTCCAGTTCCTTCTGGGTCGGGCCGTCCTCGGCGATGCGGCGGATTTCCTTTTCGATCGCATCGACGGTCTCGCCGGCGCGGTCGGCGCGGGTGCCGGTATTGCCGGCGAACAGCGCGGAGTGTTCCATCCAGAGCAGGGCGTCATACACCGAATAAGCGAGGCCGCGCTTTTCGCGGACTTCCTTGTAGAGCCGCGACGACGAGCCGCCGCCGAGGATGTGGTTGACGACATAGGCCGCCATGAAATTCGGATCGTGGCGGCGGATGCCGGGACCGCCGAACGTCACCACGGTCTGCGGCACGTCGAGCGGAATGAAGGCGCGCTGCGGCGGTTTGGCGGCCTGCACGTCGGCGATCGGCGTCAGGTTGGACTTGGCCGGCAAGCCGCCGAAGGTCTTGTCCAGCAGCTTGCCGAGCGTGTCGGCATCGACATCGCCGACCACGGCGATCCGCAACGTATCTTTCGCGATCACGCGGCCGACATAATCCCTCATGTCGGCGACATCGATCTTCGCCACGCTGTCCAGCGTGCCGGTGGCCTGCCGGCTATACGGATGGTCGCCGAAGGCGATTTCGAGGAACTTGCGGCTTGCCAGCGCGCTCGGACTGGTGGTGTCGCGCCGCAGTCCGGAAATCACCTGGCCGCGAATGCGCTCGACATCGGTCGGATCAAAATGCGGCGAGGTCAGCGCCAGCTGCAGCAGATCGAAGGCTTCATCCTTGTTGTCTTTCAGCATCCGCAGCGAACCGCGGAAATAATCCCGGCTCGACGAGAAGCTCAATTCGATGGCGCGGCGGTCGAGACGCTCGTGATAGGTCTTGGAGTCGAGATCGCCGGATCCCTCGTCGAGCAGGCTCGCCACCATGTTGCCGACGCCGGACTTGCCGGCCGGGTCCTGGGCGGCGCCGCCGGAGAAGGCATATTCCATCGCGATCAGGGGCACGGTGGCGTCCTGGACGAACCAGGCTTCGATGCCGCCGGGCGAGACCAGCCGCTGGATTTTCGCGGCCGCCTGCGACGGGGTCGACGCCAGCGCGGTCAGTGCGACGCAGGCTGCGAGCAGGAATCCGGAGCGCGTTGCGGCAATCTGAAAACGGGTCACGAGCGCTTCTCCTCGCGCTTCGGTGCGGCGGTATCCTTGATCAGATAGCCGGTCACCGAACGCTTCTTGTCGAGCCATTTTTGCGCGGCGTCCCGGACCTGTGCGGCGGTGACCGCGCGGATGCGATCCGGCCAGCTTCGGATGTCGTCGATCGAGAGCCCGGTGGTCAGGGCGCCGCCGTACCAGCGGGCCAGCGTCGCCTGGCTGTCCTGGGCGTAGATCGCTTCGGCAATCAGCTGGGTCTTGACCCGTTCGAGATCCTCGGCGCGCGCGGGGTTCTGGATCACATCCGCGATCACGCCGTCGATTGCCTGCTCGATCTGCGAGAATTCGACGCCGGACTTCGGCGAGACCGAGATCGAGAACTGCGACGGATCGAGCGAGGTACCCTGGTAACCGGCGCCGGCACTGATCGCGAGCGGTTGATCGATCACCAGTGCGCGATAGAGGTACGAATTGGAGCCGCCGCCCATCAGTTGCGCAAGCACGTCGAGCGCCGGGCCTTCGCCCGCAGCGGCGGTCGTCGACGACGGGACGAGGTAGTAGCGCCGCAGGCCCGGCTGTTCGACGCGCGGATCCGACAGCGTCACGGTGCGGGGTGCTGCGGGCGTAGGTTCCTGCGGGCGGATACGCTGCGCGGCAATCGCCGGCTGGGGGGGAATGGCGCCATAGGCGTGCTCCACCATCGGGCGGATTTCCTTGGCGTCGACGTCTCCAGCGATCACCAGGATCGCATTGTTGGGCGCGTAGAAGCGCTTGTAGAACGCCAGCGCGTCCTCACGGTCGAGCTTCTCGATTTCCTGGTGCCAGCCGATCACCGGACGGCCGTAGGGATGGTTGAGATACAACGCCGCCATCATCTGCTCGGCCAGCCGCGCCTCCGGATTGTTGGCGACCCGCATGTTGAATTCCTCGAGCACGACGTCGCGCTCGGGCAGCACGTTCTCGTCCTTGAGGACGAGGCCGGTCATGCGGTCGGCTTCGAATTCCATCATGGGGGCGAGCTGCTCGCGCGGCACGCGCTGGAAATAGCCGGTGTAGTCGACCGAGGTGAAGGCGTTCTCGTTGCCGCCGATCCGCAATACGGTCTGGGAAAACTCTCCGGCGGGATGCTTGCTGGTACCCTTGAACATCAGGTGTTCGAGAAAATGCGCCAGCCCCGATTTGCCCGCGGTCTCGTCGGCAGAGCCGACCTTGTACCAGACCATCTGGGTTACGACAGGGGTGCGGTGATCGGGGATCACGACGACCTGCAGGCCGTTGGGAAGCGTGAAGCTGGCGGGACGTTCCGACGTGACCGTGGTCTGGGCGAAGGCGGGGCCTTCGGAAAAAGCAAAGGTGGAGACAAAGGCTGCGGCAACCAGCGAAGCGGCAAAGCGGTGCGAAGACATCATGACCTATCTGGCGCGTATTCCGCAAAAGCAGTTTCCGGCTTTGCGGCCGGAATTCGCGCAGTTATTGGAAGCAAACCCGAACCCAATGGTTCGGGATGGAACTGCGCCACCGTACACTGTGGCCGACGCCTGGAATCGTCACGAAGGCGAGAGATCGGCTTAACTATTCGCCATACTTGCCGGCGGACGGGTTGTATTCCTTGTTGAGCGATTCCTTCGGCCCGGTGCCATAGGCAAAATTCGACGACGGCGTCTGGTAGCCGGGCGGCGGCATCGTCAGGGACTCCCGTGTCGGCTCACCCTTGAACGGAGCCGTCTCGGTCTTGCTGCCGCCGAACATGCCACTGAAGCCGCCGGTATAGCCGAGCTGCGAAGGGCTGAGGATCGGGTTGTTGTTGCTGACGCCGGGCTGCACCGGATCGCCGTTGGCGCGCGAGGGTGCCGCGGTCTTGCCGACGGCGAGCTCGGCCGGTGTCAGGATGCGGGCCTGCAGCGCCGGATCCTTGTTGTCCTTCTTGCGGGCCGCGACGGCGGCCTTGCGGCGCTGCTCGTCGGGATCCTTGGGCCAGTTCGGCGCCTTCACCTCGGCCGAGGTGCCGGCCGGCGGCGGCAGGTCGATCTTGGGCGGGACCACCAGCGGCGAGCGCTCGCGATAATCGATGCCGCGGTTTTCCATGTTGGTGCCGCCGATGCCGGCCATGATGCCCTCGATGATCTTTTCCTCGAAGGTCTTGTCGTCTTCATCGTCGTCGCCGGCGCGAACCGGGCCGGCCGTCATCACGAGGCCGATACCGAGGACAATGGCGGATAGCCGCAGTGCTCGCGTCAGCGAGGTGGTCTGCAACATCCGGAAGCTGGCTTTGGTCTGGCGCATCGCGCTGTTCCCATTCAAGTTTCCGCAAAAGGCGGGCTGGGGTCCGTATCGGCCGGGATCAGGGCGCTTTTGCGGCGGGTACTCCCAGGAAGGAGTCATACAATAGGGCCGCTACCCCGGCAACAATGGCCACATCGGCCAGGTTAAACACGTACCAATTGTAGGTATTTCCAGCGATATCGAGGTGGAACAGGGCGAAATCGACCACCGCGCCATGCAGGAAGCGGTCGATGCCGTTGCCGACCGCGCCGCCGATGATCAGGCCGAGCGCCAGGGTCGCCAGCAGGGTCCGTGACCGTGCCATCCAGATCCCCAGCACGATCACGGCCACCGCCTTGATCGCGATCAGCGCAATCTGAGCCATCTGGTTCTCGCTCTGAAACCAGCCGAAGCTGATCCCGACATTCCAGGCCAGCACCAGGTCGAAAAACGGCGTGACCCGGACCGCGCCACGGTGGGCTATGTCGAACACGTACAGCAGCCAGAGTTTTGACGCCTGATCGATCGCCAATGCGGCGATCGCGGCGATGGCTCCGGCGCGGAGGTGAGGGCTCAAACCGCGACTCCCAGCGCCTTCCACTCCCGCAACGCCTGCGCGTCGCGCGGGGAGACGTCGGGATATTCGGCGTCTTCACCCACGGTCGGCAGGATCTTCCACGACCGTGCGCATTTGATGCCGACCGCCTTTTCGACCACGACCCCGACGCCGGGCACATCGTTCAGACCGAACGCCTGGGCAGGTGCTTCCTCGCCTCTCACTTCATAGTTCGAGGTGATGCAGACTTCGGCCAGATCGACATCGAACAGCGTGCTGAAGATGGCCTTGTCCGAGACATAGATCAGCGGCGAGGCCTCCAGCGACGAGCCGATGTTCTTGGCGGCGCGTTCGAGTTCGAGCGCGCCGGTCACGACACGCCTGATATTGCGGATGATTTCCCACTTCGACGCCAGCGCGTCGTCGCGGAATTTTTCAAAACCGTCCGCGAATAGCGTCAGGTGCACCGACGGCTCGGCGTTCGTCTTGTACATCCGCCAGGCTTCGTCGCAGGTGAAACTCAACACCGGCGCCAGCCAGCGCAGGATCGCGTCGCAGATGATGTCGATGGTGGTCAGCGCGGCCTTGCGCGCCAGCGACGACGGCGCGTCGCAATAGAGCGCGTCCTTGCGGATGTCGAAATAGAACGCCGACAATTCGGTGTTCATGAACGCCGAGAGACTTGCGACCACCGTCTTGTAGTCGAACTCGGCATAGGCCTGGCGCACGATCGCGGCGCGGCCGGCGAGTTCGTGCAGCATCAGCCGCTCGAGTTCGGGCATGTCGGCATATGCGACGGCATCGTCAGGCTTGAAGTGATGCAGCGTGCCGAGCATCCAGCGGATCGAGTTGCGCAGCTTGCGATAGGTCTCGATGGTGCCCTTCAGGATTTCCGGCCCGATGCGCTGGTCGTCGGCGTAGTCGGTGGCGCAGACCCAGAGCCGGAGAATATCGGCGCCGGAATCCTTCATGACCTTTTGCGGCTCGACGGTGTTGCCGACCGATTTCGACATCTTGCGGCCGTTCTCATCGAGCGTGAAGCCGTGGGTGAGCACGATATCGAACGGCGCGCGGCCGCGGGTGCCGCTGCTTTCCAGCAACGAAGACTGGAACCAGCCGCGATGCTGGTCGGAACCTTCGAGATACATCACGGTATCCCGGCCGCCATCGACCTTGCGCTTGATGCCGGCGAGCCCCGGAAAGTGCACGGGGTCTTCCAGCACGAAGGCATGGGTCGAGCCGGAATCAAACCAGACGTCGCAGATGTCGTCGACTTTTTTCCACTCCTCGTTGGCATGCGAGCCGAGGAAGCGTTCGCGCGCGCCGTCCATGTACCAGGCGTCGGCGCCTTCTTTTTCAAAAGCATCGGCGATGCGCTTGTTGACGTCGGCGTCCTGCAGGATCTCGGCCGAGCCGTCGCCTTTCTCGCGTACGAACACCGCGATCGGGACGCCCCAGGCGCGCTGGCGCGAGATCACCCAGTCGGGCTTGCTGTTGACCATGCCGTTGATGCGGTTGCGGCCCGCCTCAGGAACCCATTGGGTGACGGAGATCGCATGCAGCGCGCGGGCGCGCAGCGTGTCGCCGGGCTTGGCCTTGCCGTTATCCGCAATATCCTTGTCCATCGCGATGAACCATTGCGGCGTATTGCGAAAAATAACCGGCTTCTTCGAACGCCAGGAATGCGGGTATTGATGCTTGAGCCGGCCGCGCGCCAACAGCTTGCCGGCCTCGGTCAGCGCCTTGATCACGGCCTCGTTGGCGTCGCCCTTTTCGCCCTTGTCGTTGATCACGCGCCTGCCGGTGAAGCCCGGTGCATGGTCGGTGAGGGCGCCGTTCTCGTCGACGGTGTAGGGGATCGTGACGTTGATGCCGCGCGCTTCCAGCTCGCGCGCATTCGCGGTCCAGACGTCAAAGTCCTCGCGGCCGTGGCCGGGCGCGGTGTGGACGAAGCCGGTGCCGGTGTCGTCGGTGACGTGGTCGCCGGGCAGCAATGGCACGATGAATTCGTAGCCGCCGCCGACGCCCTTCAGCGGATGGGCGCATTCGACGGCATCGAGCGTGTCGGCCGGCAGATCGCGCACCTTCTTGTAGGCGGTGACGCGCGCCTGCTTGAACACGCCTTCAGCAAGCGCGTCGGCCAGGATCAGCATGTCGCCGTTCTTCGCCCAGTTGTCGGCGGGCGCGTCGGTAACCTCGAACAAGCCATACGCAATTTTTGGCGAGAACGAGATGGCGCGGTTGCCGGGCAGCGTCCACGGCGTGGTGGTCCAGATCACCACCGAGGCATCGGCGAGTGCACCGTGGGCCGGCGAGGTGACCGGGAATTTTACCCACACCGTATCCGAGGTGTAATCCTCGTATTCGACCTCGGCTTCGGCGAGCGCGGTCTTTTCCACCACGCTCCACATCACCGGCTTGGAGCCGCGATAGAGCGTGCCGTTGGCGGCGAACTTCATCAGCTCGCGCGCGATCTGCGCTTCGGCGGGATAGCTCATGGTGGCGTAGGGATGGTCCCAGTCGCCGATGATGCCGAGCCGCTTGAATTCCTCGCGCTGGACGTTGAGCCAGTGCGTGGCATAGGCGCGGCATTCCTTGCGGAACGCGACCATCGCCGCGGAGTCGCGGAAGTCTGGCTTCTGCTTGCCCTTGGAGCGGTAGTTCTCTTCCTCGATCTTCCATTCGATCGGCAGGCCGTGACAGTCCCAGCCCGGCACGTAGTTGGAATCGAAGCCGAGCATCTGCTGGCTCTTGGTCACCACGTCCTTGAGGATCTTGTTCAGGGAGTGGCCGATATGGATGTTGCCGTTGGCGTAGGGCGGGCCGTCATGCAGCACGAATTTGGCGCGGCCCTTCGCGCCCTCGCGCAGCTTTCCGTAGAGGTCGATCTCGTTCCAGTATTTAAGGATTTCCGGCTCGAGCTTGGGCAGCCCAGCGCGCATCGGAAATTCCGTCTGCGGCAGGAACAAGGTTTTGGAATAGTCGGCGAGGTCGGACTTTTGCGGTTTTTCGGACATGGATGCTCTGATTTGGCTCGTAAACGGCGCTGAAACACTGGGATCGCGGATGAAGCAGGGACATCCCGGTCTTGCGCCGAGCCGAAGCTCAGGCGGAAGCCGGGCCGCTAATGCCTATGGTGCGCCGCGCGAACATGGGGTCATTCCATAGCAGCCAACCGGGGAAATCGCAAAGGCGGGAGGGGCCCACAAAGACTGGCCTATTGCGGGCGAGGCCGTGCCGGATTGCCGGTGACCGTCTGCCCCGCGCCGACGTCTCGGGTGACGACACTGCCGGCGCCGATCACGGCCCCGTCGCCGATGGTCACACCGGGGAGGATAATGGCGCCGCCGCCGATCCAGACGTCGCTGCCGATCCGCACCGGGCGGCCGAATTCGACGCCCGAGCGTCTTGTCTCGGCATCGCGCGGGTGGTCGGCGGCATAGATCTGCGTGGCCGGACCGATCTGCGTGCGGTCGCCGATCGTTACCTCGACGACGTCGAGGATGACGCAGTTGAAATTGAGGAACACCTCGTCGCCGAGACGAATGTTGTAGCCGAAATCGCAGAAAAACGGCGGCCGGATCACGACATCCCTGCCGACGCGGCCGAGATGGCTCGACAGCAGCGCATGTCGTTCGGAGACAGGCGAGCCCAGGGCTGCGTTGTAGCGCACCAGCCAGGCCTTGTTGGCGGCCTGCTCGGCCTGCAGCTCCGCATCGCCGGGACGATAGAGTTCGCCCGCCAGCATCTTCTGTTTTTCGGTCTTGCTCAGCCGATTTCTCCGAGTCTTGGAAACGCATCGGGGGCGGCGGCCAGTGCCGCGCGGGCCCGGGTGCTGTCGTCGTCCATCTGCCGGATCAGGGCCTCGATGCTGTCGAATTTCAGTTCGTCGCGGATGAAGGAGATAAAGGCGACGTCGAGCGTGCTGCCATAGAGGTCGCCCTTGAAGTCGAACAGGAACACTTCCAGCAGCGGCGCGCCGTTGTCGAAGGTCGGGCGGCGGCCATAGCTCGCCACCGCGTTGAAGCGTTCGGCTCCGCGCCCGACCCGGACCGCATAGATGCCGTGCTTGAGCCCGCAGGTCTTGTCGAGGCGGATATTGGCGGTGGGATAGCCGAGGTCGCGGCCGCGTTTCTCGCCATGGATCACTTCGCCGGTCACGAACCACGGCCCGCCCAGCATCTCGGTGGCGTCGTCGATCTGCCCCTCCGCCAGCGCCATGCGGATCGCGCTGGATGACACCGGCCGCTCCGCGATGTCGACATGGGCCTGGACGTCGACCTCGATGCCGAGCCGCGGCGCCTCGCTGACCAGCAGGCTCGGCGAGCCGACCCGGCCTTTGCCGAAGTGAAAGTCGTAGCCGACCGCAATTCCGCTGATCCCGAGCCGCTGGATCAGGTCATGGTGAATGAAATCTTGCGCCGTGGTCCCGGCACGCGATTTGTCGAACGTCATCACGACCGCGCCGGAAAGGCCGGTGCCGGCGAGGAGCCGGAGCTTGCTGGCTTCGTCCGACAGCCGGAATTGCGGGCTGTTCGGGCTGAAAAAGCTGCGCGGATGCGGCTCGAAAGTGACGGCAAAGGCCGGTTTTCCATGGGCCCGGCCCATCCGCAGCGCTGCGGCGATGACAGCGCGATGGCCGAGATGGACCCCGTCGAAATTGCCCATGGCGACCACGGCCCCCCGCGGGATCGCCTCGGCCGGGGTGGTGTCTCGGATGACGGTAAAACCAGTGGTCATTATGAGGATTCTTGGCCTTTCGGGAACGCGGCCGGACCGTGACGTGGCGGCCGCTTCGAAGTCAAGCGGGCGGGAACTGATCAAAACCGAGGCAATCCGGCGGTTCCGGATTAACGTGCTGTTTAAGGCCGGCTGCTACATGTGGGAAGGGGACTGCGGGTCGCGCAGGCCTTTCCAATGTTGATGGCCTGAGCGTTGAGTGGGGGAAAAGATGGCGGTTGATTTGTCCATGTCGGTTTTGGTGGTCGATGACTACAACACCATGATCCGCATCATCCGAAATCTTTTAAAGCAGCTCGGCTTCGACAACATCGATGATGCCAGCGACGGTTCGCAGGCGCTGGAAAAGATGCGCGGCAAGAAATACGGGCTCGTGATTTCCGACTGGAACATGGAGCCGATGACAGGTTACGACCTGCTCAAGGAAGTCCGGGCCGATCCGAACCTGGCCACCACGCCCTTCATCATGATCACGGCCGAATCCAAGACCGAGAACGTGATCGCGGCCAAGAAGGCCGGCGTGAACAACTATATCGTCAAGCCGTTCAACGCGGCGACGCTGAAGACCAAGATCGAGGCCGTCTTCCCGGACATGGCGCCGGCGTAGGCCTCTCAGTTCTTCAAACGACTTGCAATAATCTTCGTCAGACCCGGGCAAAAGCGCGAAGCGCGTCTTCGCGCTAGATGTCCCGGGCATCCACGTTTTTGGGGACGGCTAGCGCGTCAAGCTCGCGCTTGTCACCACCGCAGCTCTCGCATCAGTGCGCGGGGCGGGTGGCCGAACAGTTCCTTGACCGAGGCCGGATCGAGCTGGTCGAGACCCTCGAACTCCTCGGAATGGATGCCGCGGGTCACGAACAGGCAGTCGATTCCGAAACCGAGCGCGCCGGTGAGATCGGTACGCACGGAGTCCCCGATCGCCAGCACCCGGTCGAGCGGCGCCGGATGGCCGCGGCGCTCGGCCGCCAGCGCCATCGCGCGTTCGTAGATCGGCCGGTGCGGTTTGCCGTAAAAAATCACCTCGCCGCCCAGTTCGCGGTAGAGTTCGGCGATCGCACCCGCGCAATAGATCAGCCGGTCGCCGCGTTCGACCACAATGTCGGGATTGGCGCAGATGAACGGCAGCTTGCGCTCGCGCGCCTGCATCAACATCGCGCGATAGTCCTCGGGCGTTTCGGTCTCGTCGTCGAACGGTCCCGTGCAGACGATGTAGTCAGCCTGCTCCAGCGGGCCGAGGACGGGATCAAGGCCGCGATAGATCGAATTGTCGCGCTCCGGACCGAGCCAGAACACTTTTTTCCCGGGGTGATCGGCGACAAAATGCCGGGTCAGGTCGCCGGAGGAGACGATCGCGTCATAGGTTTCGTCGGCGACGCCGAGTTTGCGCAACTGCCGCTGCACGGAATCAGCCGGCCGTGGCGCGTTGGTGATGAGGATGACGGTGCCGCCACGCTGGCGATAGGTGTGCAGCGCCTCGCAGGCCTCGGGAAAGGCCTCCAGCCCGTTATGCACCACGCCCCAGATATCGGAGAGCACGACGTCTTTGCCATCGACGAGGTCGCGCAGCCGCTCGACGAATCGTAATGTGGTCATGACATCGGGCGCCCGTTAGCCCGGTCCGGCGGCGCGGCGTGCCAGCGCGGCATTGCCAGTCGCGCGTGGCGGCGGCTCGGTGGCCGGGCCGGCGACGTGAGCGGGTTGGCCGGAGCCGTGGGAAACATTGGAGCCATTGGAACTGTTGGGTTGGTCCGCGGTGGCCCCGCCGGTAGCAGATGCCCCCTCGGGCCGCAACGGCCGGGGCGGTGCAAACAGAAAGCCCTGTCCGAACCGGACATCGAAATCGAGCAGATCGACCACCGCGCGCTCGCCTTCGATCTTCTCGGCAATCAGGTCGATGCCGAAACGGCCGAGCAGATCGGACAGGTCGGACGGGTGGATGTCCGAGGTCGAGTTCTGCTTCGGATCGAGCAGCAGCGCCGCCGGCACCTTGATGAAACGAACGCCACGGTCGGCGAGCTCCCGGGGCTCGACCCGGAGATCGCTGACATGGTCGATCGAGAAACGGAAGCCACGCTGCGACAAGGCGGCGAGATGCTCGGTCTCGATCGGGCCGAGGTCGCGAAACGTCGCTTGCTTGAATTCAAGCACGAAGGACGGCGCCAGCGCGCGGTTGGCCTCGAGGAAATCGAGACATTGCGCGAAATTCACGGGATTGCCGAGCGTCGCCGCGGAGACGTTGCAGAACACTCCGACTTCCTTGTTGCGCACCATCAGGCGGCGCAGCACCTGCACGCAGCGCAGCATCACCATGTGGTCGATGCGCCCGATCAATCCGCCGGCCTCGGCGATCGCGATGAAATCGTCGGCGGCGAGCACCTCGTCGTTTTCGTCGCGCAGCCGTGTCACCGCCTCATAAAACCGAACCTTGCGCTGCGGCAGCGTCACCATCGGTTGCAGATAGATATCGAGCCGGTTTTCCTCGATGGCGCTCTTGATCGAAGCGAGGATCTGCGGCTGCGCGCGCGAGGGCTCGGCGGCCGAAGCCGGCTTTGGCGCCGATGCGGTGACGGCAACCGGTGCCGGAGTTGACGCGGCAACCGGCGCCGGCTTGCCGCCGGCCGGGGCTGCAAGGTCCTCGACGAACGGCAGTTCGTTCTGCGCCTCGGAATCCTGCCTGCCTGTGGGTGCGGCGCCCGCGGCAATGATGCCGGAGGCCAGCAGATCGTCATGGCTGGCGACCGATGCGGCGAGTTGCTTGACCAGTCCGCCGAGTTCGTTGATCTCGCCGACCACGGCCTGGATGCGATCGGCGCCCGCAGAGTTCGCCGACACCACCCGGCCCTCGACCGCGGCCAGACGCCGGCCGAATTCGGCGACCTGGCGGGCGAGGTCGGCGGTGCCGCGCGACAGATCGGCGATCTGGCTGCCGACGTCGGAACGGTCGCGCAGCCGCATCGATACGGCGTTGTAGAGGATCAGGAAGGTCAGCGCGGTCAGCGCCACGATCGCGGATTCCGATCCGCTGATGCCCGCCACCGAATGCAGGACAAGGCCAAGGGACGCTGCGACCAGCACCATGCAGATGGCGATGAAAATCGTCGAAATGCGAATCATGTCGCGCGCTACGCCCTCAGGTCCGAACGGCCACCACCCGGGAAAACACGGAAGTCTGCAGGCATGATCCGGTTCGCGCTCTCCCAAGCGTTGCGAGCTTAACATCAATGTTGATTCGGAAGGCTAGTGTTCTTTTGACACGGTTGGAACTGGCGGTTTCGGCGCGGCGGCGGTCAGGATCGCGCCACCGTCCGTCCGGATCGAGGCTGTTGATCGGTTTCGGAGTTCAACTCGGCCCCGAACAGCACGATCGTCGCCGACATCCACATCCAGGTCATCAGGCCGATCGCGGCGCCGAGCGAGCCGTAGGTCGCATTGTAGTCGCCGAAATTCGACAGGTACCAGGACAGCGCCACGGAGCCTGTGATCCAGAGCGTAGCGGCGGCCCATGTCCCCACGCCAAACCACTCCCACCGGGCTGCAGGCCTACTCGGTCCGAACCGATAGAGCACGCTGAGGGCGACCAGCAAAACGGCGAACATCAGGGGCCAGCGTGACAGGCTGACGACTAACCGGCCGTCCGGCGACAGGCCGAGGTGATTGAGCGCCAGCGGAAACGCCACGACCGCACTGACCATCAGCAGCAGGGCCGCAATCCCGCCGGTGGTGAACGCCAGCGAAAGCAGATTCAACCTCACGAAGCTGCGCTTCTCGTACTCCTCATAGACCACATTAAGCGCGTCGATGATGGCCTTGACGCCGGCATTGGCGCTCCAGAGTGCGAACACGAGGCCAAACAGAAACGTCCAGCCCAGCGAGGTACTCCCCTTTTCCAGCACCCGGGCAATCTGGTCCTGCACGATCTGGAACGAACCTTCCGGCAACATCAGCGCCAGCGACTGCAGGTTGGCGCCGATGGTCGAGGGATCGGCGAACAACCCATAGAACGACACCAGCGCCGTCACCGCCGGAAACACCGCGAGCAGCCCGAAGAATACGACGCCCGCGGCGGTGGCGAGCAAACGGTCATTGTTGAACCGCTGATAGGTGCGCTGCAAAATATCCTTCCACGACCTCCGAACCGGCTCGCCGGATCCGCGAGGACCGATACTGCCCTGCGCGGGCACGGCTTCGGTTTTGACTTGGACCTGGAAATCGTGGACCTGGAAATAGTGTTGCGCACTCAGGACAAGGACCGCGGTCGCCGCGATCAGAAGCAGATTGTCTCGCTCGGATCGCAGGTCGGGCATCAGATTTCCGCACGTCTTGCCTGTCGCCGCCGCCGCGTCGCGGCCCAACCCAGCAGCGTTGCCATCACGATCAGGCCGGCCTGCATTTGGCGGCTGTCGACTGCCGCCCGTGGCCGGCGAGCCCTCGGCGGCACCGAGGGCGCCAGCAGGATCGAGGCCGCCGTGTCGCGCGCGGCTTCGATCTGGTTCGGCTGGAGCGGATTGGTCTTGATCGCCACGCGCAGGCGACTGGTGAGAGAGGGAAAGTGCGGCGAGGGTTGCCTGAGTTTGGCGGCGGCCATCCCGCCGCAGATCGCAGCAATCACGGCCAGCAACGCGCCTATCGCGCCAAAGGCCCAAAATTGTCCGTAATGAATTTCAATCCAGCGAAACAGCGCGATCGCACCGACGAAGCTGGCAGCGATCAGGAAGATTCCTGCGGCCGCGAACAGCCCGGCCGCGACGGCATAGGAGGCGACGGCGCCGCTGGCCTGATTGGACCGGTCGCGCAGATACGACCGTGTCGCCAGCTTGATCTGGTTGAGTTTTAATCCGACCCCGGCCTGCAGCAAGCCGCTCGAAGGCGCAAGCATGACTGGCATTCCTCCTGCCGCGAAGACACGATCGTCTGCGCTCCGGGATTGAACGCCGCGTGGTTTCGAATGTTCCTGACGGCTCCCGGGTTCAATGTTGCCGGAGGCCTAAAGATCGGCGGCGGCGATCCAGAATACTTCGCCTGCGGAATCCTCGGTATCGAGCCAGAGCAGCGGCAGGTGCGGATAAGCGTCTTCCAGTTGCGGACGGCAGCGGCCGATCTCGCAGAGAAGTCCGCCCTGCGGCGTCAAATGCCCGCGCGCTTCGTCGAGGATGCGGCGGACGATATCCAGCCCGTCGGCGCCGCCGTCGAAAGCGAGTTTTGGTTCGGCGCGGCATTCGCGCGGCAGCTCGGCCATCCCTTGCGTATCGACGTAGGGCGGATTGGAAATGATGAGGTCGTAGCGCTTGTCACCCAGCGGCTTGAACAGGTCGCCGCGGTGAAGCGTGAGGCGGTCTTCAAGCCCGTAATCGCCGACATTGCGCGCGGCGACGCCAAGCGCATCCTTTGAAATGTCCACGGCGTCGATTTCGGCGTTCGGAAAATGGCGGGCGGCCAGAATGGCAAGGCAGCCCGAGCCGGTACAGAGGTCGAGCACGCTTTCCACGGAGGCGGGATCGGAGATCAACGAGCCGTCTTCCTCGTCACCGTCGCCTTCGTTTTCCTGACCGAAATGCGAATCCAGCAATTCGCCGATGAAGGAGCGCGGTACGATGGTGCGCTCGTCGACATAGAACGGCAGGCCGCGCATGTAGATCTTGTTGACGAGATAGGCGGCGGGTTTTCGGGTGACGACGCGGCGTTCGATCAGGCCGAGGATTTTTTTGCCCTCGGCCACCGTGACGCGCGCGGTGGAAAAGGTTTCGAACTGGTCGGGATCAAGATGCAGCGCTTCGCAGACCAGGAAAGCGGCTTCGGCCAGCGGATCGGTGGTGCCGTGCGCGAATACCAGCCTGGCTTCGATAAAGCGGCTGACCCCAAAACGCGCAAAATCGAGCAGCGTCAGCAATTCACCCGCGCCGACTCTTGGAAACTTCACTCTTGGGAATTTCACGGTGGGCGCGCTTCGCTTGGCCGCCGGCTTGGTGCGCTTGGCCATCAGGATTTAGTCCAGCGCGCCGCAGCGGTTTCATCGTGGCCGCGCGCTTCGATCCAGTTGGTGCCTTTGGGACTTTCCTCGCGCTTCCAGAACGGCGCGTTGGCCTTGAGATAATCCATCAAAAACTCCGCCGCCTGAAATGCCGCTTGCCGGTGCTGCGACGCTGTCAGCACCACGACGATATTTTCACCGGGCGTGATACGGCCGACGCGATGCACCACGGTGAGGCCGGTCAGCGGCCAGCGCGCCATTGCTTCATCGGTGTGGCGCTGGATCTCGGCCTCGGCCATTCCTGGGTAATGCTCGAGCGTCAGCGCTGCGATCGCTTCGCCATTCTCGCTGCCGCGGCAGATGCCGCTGAACGAGACGACCGCGCCGATATCGGTCCGGTCTTTGGTCAGCGCCGCGATCTCCTGCGCGATATCGAAATCGGCTTGCTGGATGCGGATGGTGACGGCGGCGGTCATAGGAAAAGATCTTATTTGTTTGACGCGTTTTCTTCACGCGAAGTGGAATCCACTTCGCTTGAAAACGCTATCCCCCGGTCATCGGCGGGAAGAACGCAATCTCGCGGGCGCCTGCGATAACAGCGTCCGGCTTGACGTGGGCGTGGTCGATTGCGGCGCGGATCACCTTCGGGGTCTCGAAGGCATAAGCATAGGTCTCGCCGCGCCCGGACAGCCAGCCGATCAAATCGTCCACCGTGCGTACGCTGGCCGGCGGCTCGACGGTTTCTTCCGCGATGCCGATCCGTTCGCGGACCCAGGCGAAATATTTGACCTTCACGCCTCATCCTCCTTGATGAGGTGATGGATGCCGGAACGGAAATAGTCCCAGCCGGTGTAGATGGTGAAGATCGCCGACATCCACAACAGGGCGATTCCGATCATGGTGGTCGCAGGCAGGATCTGCTCGCCCGCTTCGCCGGCGATCAAAAAGCCGATCGCGACCAGCTGGACCGTGGTCTTCCACTTCGCCAGCTTGGTCACGGGTACGCTGACCCGCAATGCGGCGAGATATTCGCGCAGGCCCGAGACCAGGATTTCGCGGCACAGGATCACGATGCCGGCCCACAGCGTCCAGCCGTGAATGCTGTTGTCCGCCGCCAGGATCAGCAGGCAGGACGCCACCAAAAGCTTGTCGGCGATCGGATCCAGCATCCGGCCAAAGGCGGACTGCTGGTCCCAGATGCGGGCATAGTAGCCGTCCAGATAGTCGGTCACGCCTGCGGCGATGAAGACCGCCAGCGCCACCCAGCGCAGCCACAGCGGGCCGTCCATGATGGATTGGCCATAGACGCAGCCGACCACGACCGGGATGGCGGCGATACGGGAATAGGTCAGGATGTTCGGCAGGGACAGGCTTTTCGACTGTTTGGCCGGCCCCTTGGTGGAGGTCGCGATGTTCATACGTCTTACCAATACCGCTCAAGCGTGAAGGTCAACCGTGCGGGCACCAGATGATGTGTCGCAGGCGACGCGCATGTGAATCGGCCCCCGGTTTACCCCGGTTGGGCATGGAAAAACTCGAAAATCTTGCGGGCGCTTTCGGCGCTGACGCCGGGAACCTTGCCCAGGTCGGCGATCGAGGCCCGCTCGATTTCCTTCAATGTTCCAAAGTGATGCAGCAAGGCACGCTTGCGTGACGGGCCGATCCCCGGGATCTCCTGCAGGCCGGCCTCCCGGATGTCCTTTTTGCGCAGTTTGCGGTGCGATCCGATCACGAAACGATGGGCCTCGTCGCGCAGCCGCTGGATGAAATACAGCACGGGGTCGCGTGGCTCGAGCTTGATCGCCTCGCGGCCCGGCATGAACAGGGTTTCGCGGCCGGCGTCGCGGTCCGGCCCCTTGGCCACCGCCATCAGCTGGACCTGGGTCAGACCCAGGCCTTCGAAAATCTCCCGGACGGCGTTGAGCTGGCCGCGGCCACCGTCGATGATGACGAGGTCCGGCCATTGCGGAAACGACTCGTCGTCGGCTTTGGCTTTTGCCGCGTCACCCTCCGGCGGCTTCAACAGCCGCTTGAAACGCCGTTCCAGCACCTCGCGCATCATCCCGTAGTCGTCGCCCGGCGTCAGGCCCTCGGACTTGATGTTGAACTTGCGGTACTGGTTTTTGATGAACCCGTCCGGTCCCGCCACGATCATGGCGCCGACCGCGTTGGTGCCCTGGATGTGGCTGTTGTCGTAGACCTCGATCCGCTTCGGCGGCTCCGGCAACTGAAGCGTGGTCGCCATGCCCTGCAGCAGCCGGCCCTGGGTTGCGGTGTCGCTCAGCTTGCGGCCGAGCGCTTCGCGCGCATTGGTCAGCGCGTGCGCGACCAGCTCTTTCTTTTCGCCGCGCTTCGGCGTCGAGACTTCCACCTTGTTGCCGGCCTTGACGCCAAGCGCGTCGGCCAGCAATTCGCTCTCCTCGATCTCATGCGACAGCAGGATGAGTTTCGGCGGCGGCTTGTCGTCGTAGAATTGCGCGAGGAACGAGGCCAGCACTTCCTCCGGGGTGAACGACTTCTCCGCGCGCGGGAAATAAGCGCGGTTGCCCCAGTTCTGGCCGGTGCGGAAGAAGAACACCTCGACACAGGAATAGCCGCCCTCCTGATGGATGGCGAACACGTCAGCTTCTTCCACGGTGCGTGGATTGATGCCCTGCTGCGACTGGATCGCCGAAAGTGCGGCAAGACGATCGCGGTAGAGTGCAGCGGTCTCGAATTCGAGCTCGGCGGAAGCTTTCTCCATTTCGCCGGCGAGTTGCTTCTTCACCACATGGCTGCGGCCGGACAGGAAGTCGCCGGCTTCCCGTACCAGTTCGGTATAGCCGGGGAAATCGATCTCGCGGGTACAGGGGCCTGAGCAGCGGCGGATTTGATAGAGCAGGCAGGGCCGGGTGCGGCTCTCGAAAAAGCCGTCGGTGCAGGAGCGGATCAAAAACGCGCGCTGCAATGCCGTGATGGTGCGATTGACCGCGCCGGCGGAAGCGAACGGGCCGAAATAGCGTCCGGGTCGGGATTGCGCGCCGCGATGCTTGAGGATTTGCGGCGCCCAGTGGTCGCCGGTGATCAGGATATAGGGAAACGACTTGTCGTCGCGCAGTTGCACGTTGAAGCGCGGCCGCAGCTGCTTGATCAGGTTGGCTTCCAGCAGCAGCGCTTCGGTCTCGGTCGTGGTCGAGATGATCTCGACCGTGACGGTCGCTGCGATCATGCGCAGGATCCGCGCCGGCAACGGCGCGTTGACGCGGGCATAGGAAGACAGCCGCTTGCGGACGTTCTTGGCCTTGCCGACGTAGAGCACGTCGTGTCCGGCATTGAGCATGCGGTAGACGCCGGGCGAGGTCGGCGCCAGCCGTACTGCATTTTCGATCGCGGCATGGCCGACCGCGAGCGTGCCGTCGGCGACGGCCTCGGCGGTATCCTCCGGGGCTTCCGGCAAGCGCGCCTCGTCGTCTTCCTCGGCGGCCGAGGTCGCGGGATCGACGTCGGCGGCGGAAGTCAGGCCCTCGGGCGGCAAATCCGGATCGGAACCCCGGCGTGGCTTGCGCGGGGCTTTCGGATGGTCGGTAGAATCGTGATCCATGGGCCTAAATTAAGCGCTGCAGGGCGGCATCGCCAGCGCTCGCGGTGGCACGGAAACCGCGCCGGTAAGACATTCTTAAGAATGATGAGCGGCCGGTAACCCGGCTTAACAACCCTTTAACTTAAAACTCTCGATAAATCTTACGGGAAAACAGTGGAATTCCGTAACCAGGCCGGTCTGTCGGACCGGAGGTGACGGTAGTGGCGTGGAGTTGCGTGATGAGCAAATCTGTTTTGCGTGCGCTGGCGCTGGTCGCCGCGGGCTGGACCATGTCGGCCGAGGCGGCTGACATCAATTACGGATCCCGCGCGCCCTATACCGTCAATCAGCCGCTCAATGCCTATAGCTGGGCCGGTCCCTATCTCGGCGGCAACCTCGGCTATGCCTGGGGTTCGGTCGACAACAATCCGACCAAGCCGTCGGGTTTCGCGGGCGGCGTTCAGGCCGGCTACAATTTTCAGACCGGTCCGTGGGTGTTCGGCATCGAAGGCGACATCCAGGCCAGCGGCGCCGAACAGACTTTTGCGCCGTGGAAATTTTCCAATCCCTGGTTCGGCACGCTGCGCGGCCGCGCCGGCTACGCGCTCAACAACGTGCTGTTCTACGGCACCGGCGGTCTTGCTTTCGGCGAACTGCGCGCCACCACCTTCGGCCTGACGGAATCCAACACCAATGCGGGCTGGACCCTCGGCGTCGGCGCCGAGATGGGCTTTGCCCCGAACTGGAGCGCCAAGGTCGAATATCTCTATGTCGATCTGGCCAACAGCAACTTCGTCGTTACAGGCGCGTCAAACGGCTACCGGTTCGGGTTGATAAGAGCCGGCGTGAACTATCACTTCTGAGAACAAGAAAACTATCGATTGCAACCTCCCGGCGGCAGCAAGTCGCCGGGATTTTTTTGTCTTGCGACAGCCCAGCTTGCTTGAAAATGGCAACGCGCTTGTTCGCGGAAACCGGACGAACCGCGTCGATGCCGGGTGGGCACACCCTGCACACCACGATCCGAGCGACGATGCCGCGCGCCCGGTCGAACTTCCGCTGACCTGAACTCGGTCCGGGCGCGAGCCGCTAGCTCGTTATGAAATCACCAGGTTGACTGCCTTGGGGCCTTTGCCCTTTTTGTCCGGTTCGACCTCGAACGTGATGCGCTGTCCTTCCGTCAGATCCTTCAATCCGGCCCGCTCGACGGCGGTGATGTGAACGAACACATCGCGGCCGCCGTCATCAGGCTTGATGAAGCCGTAGCCGCGCTCTCCATTGAAGAACTTGACTGTCCCGGTCATGGCCATCGGGAAACTCCTCCCCCGTATTGCTCCGCCGCTACGCGCAATTCGCGTATCGGCCGACCGGACATTCGCTGCCGGAAGCTTGGCCACCTGAACCGATCGTGTCACGCCACCGATCGGCCTGGATTTTTCTTAGGCCTTGATCACTCCGCCGCAACCATTCGCGGAAGCGGAACGTAAAGCCAGTCCTAATAGGCGGAGCATAATACGGTTCCGCGCAAGTTGCCTACGGTTCAATCGCAGTTTTCGTCGGAACCGTATGACTACGGCCTGGGAGTCAAGGCTTGGGCGTTTCGAGCCTGAACCGGGCGGCGCCACCCTGGCCGAGGGGTTTCTCCAGCTCGGGTAGAATGGTCTTCAGCTCACCCGCCAGCGTCCATGGCGGATTGACGATCAGAAGTCCGGAGGAGGTGAGGGGGCCGCTCGCTTGCTGCGGCGCGACACTGAATTCGAGCCGCAGGCATTTTCCCGCCGGCTTGCTCTCGGCCGTCACCGCGGCGACATGGCGCGCCAGGCCGTCGGTGATGCGCCGGCTCTTCACCGGGTACCAGATCAGAAAGCTGCCGGTCGGCCATTTCGCGTAGGCCTCGGCAAAACCGTCGGCCAAAGTTTCGAACTCGTCCTTTTGTTCGAACGACGGATCGATCAGCACCAGGCCGCGCCGCTCGTTCGGCGGCACGAACGCCGGCAAAGCCGTCCAGCCGTCGAGGTCGACCACCCGGGCCTGGGTGTCGCGGCGCAGCGCATCGATCAACTGCTTGCGGGCATTCGGTTCGATTTCGCAGGCGGTAAGGCGGTCCTGCGGCCGCAGCAGCGCGCGGGCGATCAGCGGCGATCCCGGATAGGCCTTGAGCTCGCCCGGAGGGTTGAAGGCCCTGACGATGTCGAGATAGGGCGCGACCAGCGGCAGGGCTGCTTCGGAGAACCTCGCCTGCATCATCCGGGCAATCCCGGTCAGCCATTCGCCGCCACGCCGCGCCTCGTCGCCGGTGAGATCGTAACGCCCCGCGCCGGCATGGGTGTCGATGACGCGAAACGGCGCCGGTTTCTCCTGCAGATAGGCCAGCATCCGCGCCAGCACGATATGCTTGATGACGTCGGCAAAGCCGCCAGCGTGAAAGGCGTGTCGGTAGTTCATGGGAAGGGGTTACGACATCAAATCGAAAAAGTAACCGTCATTCCGGGGCGATGCGAAGCATCGGACCCGGAATCCAAGGATTCCCCGGGTGCAATTGCTCCCCTGAGGTCTGGTCCTTCGGACCATCCCGGAATGACCGGGGAGGCAGCTTACCCGCCGCGCACCGGCGGCATCAGCACCTGGTCGCGCCGGCAGGCGCGGCGGTCGAGTTCCTCGCAGGCGCGGAATTGCAGGTCCTTGCTCAGGCAGACCCGCACTTCGCTGAGGCGTTTGGAATCGCAGGTCACCGAAATCGCCGAAGCGCTCAGGCCGGGATTGACCTTGATAAAGGCCTCCTCGAGCTCGCCGGGGGCGATGGATTTGGGCTCCGCCAATTGCAGGAATTCCTCGGGGATTTTTACGGCGGCGCGAGCCTTGCGGATGGTCTCGAAATAGGCCCGCCCGCCGAGGCCTGAGCAGGTGCCGTGCTTCTTCCATTCATTGAAGATCAGCCCGGGTGCCGGCATCAGGTCCAGCATCGAGGTCATGATGTTGCGATCGAGCCATTCGGCCGACCGCTGGCAATATTCGGGAAAGCCGCGCTCATATTGCGGCCACAGACCGTGCACTACGAAAGAGAACGGCCGGTCGCCGCATTGGGCCCCGGACCGCCCGCTATTGCCGCGTTCGGAGGCCGCCTCACAGAAGGACGGCGACCATGACAGCGACAGCACGTAGAAATCGAACTCGCCCGGGGCGTTCTGCCGGCGGTCCTGCGCGGACGCCACGCCGGCGGCGACCAGAAGAACCAGCGACATGAGAACCAGCGAAATCAGAAGTCGCGAAAAAATGACCGATCGAAACATCAAACGCCCCTCTACTCACAGCCTCTATCCACCTGTATGGAGCGTAGCAGGGCGTGAGAACATTTCAAGAACAAAATAGCGTCGGGCCCGAAATCAACCGGGCCGGCCGCTTCCGTCGGCAAAATTCAGGCAAGGATCAGGACAAGGATCAGAACAGGCAAGGATCAGAAAGAGATCAGCCCGGAATCAGGGCCGGGCGGCCTTGCAGCTCGGGTTATAGGCCCAGTTGCGATCGAGCCCGGTGACGCACCATTCGACGCCCTGGCCGAAGCCGGCAAAGCCGCCGTCCTCGACGATGGCAAAATGCACGGTGCGCACCTTACCGTCGCTGGTCATGACGTCGGCCGAGCAATAACGGCGCGGAATATTGTCGGACTGCCAGGGCCTGAACGCGGTTTCCTGGATCCGGCCATAACCGGTGATCGTCAGCGGCGAATTCCAGAAGGTGCTTTCCTTTTCCTGGAACTGCGAACTGATGGTCGGCAGCGCCCGCTCACATTCCGCCACACGGCCTTCATAGCGCGGGCCGAACAGGCCGAAATTCAATTCCAGGGGATTGGCGGCCTGGGCCGGCGATCCGGATACCAAAAGGGTGCCGGATACCAGCAGGCCGAACGCCGCCACAAGACCGAGTGATTTCAGGGATGTGAACAGGTTGCGCATGGGGATTCCGCCGGGTGATCCAACGTGCGGGACGGTGCCGCGAAGCCCGGATAACGTCAAGTGCAATGCGGCAACACTCGGCAGGCAAGTCTGTTTCCAGACCCACGCCATTCTTTTCACGGTCACCGGCGCGCTCTATGGTGGGCCCAAGCGAAATGGAGTCGTCTGTGATGCGAATGATTGGGGCCGCGTGCCTGGTTGCCATATCCGGAATGCTGGCGGGCGCGCCGGCGCAGGCCGATTGGGTGCCGCCGTTCAAGGGCAACGACACCGGCGGCATCATCGCTTACTCGGTGGCGCACGACATCGATGTCCGGCAGCGCGCGGTCGAACACTGCGCCTATTACGGCAAGGTGGTGAAATTCCTCGCGGTCGAGCCGCAGGATGGCGGATACATCTCGTTCGCCTGCCGCTGGGTGCCCTACGGCGCCAATGAACGGCCGCTTAGCGCGAAATACTGAGTGCGACCGCCGGTCCACACTTAAGACAAGTCGGGAGCGCGGACATGACGCGACAGCTTCTGTCATTCGGTTCGGCGCTTTGCCTGCTGGCGCTGTTATCAGCGAACGCGGCCAGCGCGGTCGAACTGCCGGTGCGCAAGGCCGGGCTGTGGGAAATGAAGGTGCTGCATACCGGTTCACCGGTGCCCGATATGACGATGCAGCATTGCACCGACGAGACCACCGATAAGGAAATGAGTACGTCGTTCTCGCCGATGGCCAAGGAGATGTGCTCCAAGCAGGACATCCAGAAGACCGCGACCGGCTATGTCACCGATTCCGTCTGCGGCATCGCAGGGATGTCGATCACCTCGCATTCCGAGATCAACGGCGACTTCAATTCCGCCTATACCGTGAAGTCGACCTCGCACTCGGAACGCGGTGGCACCGGCGCAACGCGCGACTCGGCCACGACCATCGAGGCGAAGTGGCTCGGCGCCTGCAAGGCCGACCAGAAAGCCGGCGACATCATGATGCCCGGCGGCATGAAGATGAACATCAAGGACATGGAAAAGCTGAAAGCCATGATCCCGAAGCAACTGCCGAAGTAACGCCCCATAATTTCGCGGCCGCATGGTTCGAGACGCGCAGCTTCGCTGCGCTCCTCACCATGAGGAGCTGGAGCCCTCATCCTGAGGAGCGCGTCTTCGCGCGTCTCGAAGGATGGGCCCGAGAACGAGAGTCACTTACACCGGCACCCGTACCGCCGCGCGCAAACCGCCCATCGGGCTGTCGCCGAGGGTGATGTCGCCGCCATGCGAGCGGGCGATGTCGCGCGCGATCGCGAGGCCGAGGCCAGTACCGCCCTCGTCCTGGTTGCGGGCGTCGTCGAGGCGCAGGAACGGCTTGAACACTTCCTCGCGCATTTTGACGGGAATTCCCGGCCCGTCGTCGTCGATCGTCACCGTCAGATAACGGTGATCGCGGTGGCCGGTAATCGAAATCGCGTTGGCGTGCCGCGCCGCGTTGGAAACGAGATTGCCGAGACAGCGCTTGAACGAGGCCGGCTTAACGATCACGACCGGCAGGCCGTGGAACGTAACCGTCGCGGTGTGGCCATTGCGCTCGGCGTCGTTGCGCAATTCCTCCAGCGCCATCGCCATGTCGGTCGGCTGCGCGACTTCGCCGGAGTCGCCGCGCGCAAACGACAGATAGGCCTCCAGCATCGCCGACATTTCGTCGATGTCCTTGCGCATGCCGTCGACTTCGGGGCTGTCGCCGATCAGTGCGAGTTCGAGCTTGAAGCGGGTCAGGATGGTGCGCAGATCATGCGAGACGCCGGCCAGCATCGCGGTGCGCTGCTCGATCGAGCGCTCGATGCGCGCCTTCATTTCCAGGAACGCCTGCGCCGCGCGCCGCACTTCCCGCGCGCCGCGGGGCCGGAAGTTCGGCGCCTCGCGGCCCTTGCCGAAGCTTTCGGCGGCATCCGCCAGCCGCAGGATAGGCTTGATCTGGTTGCGCAGGAACAGCACCGCGACGATCAGCAGGATCGAGGACGTTCCCAGCATCCAGAAGATGAAGATTTCCGAATTCGAGGCGTAGGCGGCGCTGCGCTGCGCGAACACGCGCATCACGGAGTCGTCGAGCTGGATGCGGATTTCGACCAGGTTGGAATTGCCGACGGTATCGATCCAGAATGGCTTGCCGATCTGGCGCCCAAGCTGCACCGACAGCGTCTGGTCGAGCAGCGAGAAGAACGGCTTTGGACCCGGCGGCGGCATGTCGCCGACCGGCAGAAAATCGACCACCAGCTGCAGCCGCTGTCCGATCCGCCGAAGCTGCGTTCGGTCCTTGTCCTGCGGATAGAACTTGTAGACGTCGATCAGGCCGGCAATGTCCTGCACCACGGCCGCCGACAACCGCCGCGTCACCGTGTTCCAGTGCCGCTCCATGAAGACGAACGCGACGACAGTTTGCAGCACCACCATCGGCACGATCATGATCAAGAGCGCGCGGGCGTAGAGGCCGGTCGGCATCCAGCCCTTGAACGCGTTGCCCATCCGGCCATTGGCCGCGGAGACGCGCTGCGACGCGTTGCGGATCAGGCTCAGGCCGGTGTCGAGCGTGCTCATGCGATTCTACTGGGATTTTACAAACGCATTATGGTGACGCGACCAGGCGATAGCCGATGCCGCGCACCGCCTGCAGGAACAGCGGATTGGCGGGATCCCTCTCGATCTTGCGCCGCAGGCGGTTGATCTGGACGTCGACCGCGCGCTCGTTGACGGTGCCGCCGCCGGTCAGCGCTCCGCGCGGCACGGTCTCGCCGGGAATTACCGCGAGAATGCGCAGCATTTCGCGCTCGCGGTCGGTCAGGTGGATGATCTCCTCGCCCTGGCGCAGTTCGCCGCGTTCGAGATGATAGACATAGGGCCCGAAGGCGATCTGCTCCAGCGTTTCCACCGGCGGCGGCGCGCTGCGTTTGAGAATATTGCCGATCCTCAACACCAGTTCGCGCGGCTCGAACGGTTTTGCCACATAGTCGTCGGCGCCGATTTGAAGGCCCTCGATCCGGGCTTCGGCTTCATGGCGCGCCGTCAGCATGATGATCGGCACCGAGGAGGAGGTGCGAATGAAGCGGGCCAGATCGAAGCCGGTTTCGCCGGGCATCATGACGTCGAGGATCAGCAGGTCGAAGTGCAGGCCGAGCAGCTTGGCGCGGGCGTCGCTGGCGCTTGCCGCCGTCGTGACGCGGTAGCCCTCACCGGAAAGAAAGCGCGACAGCAGATCGCGGATACGGCGGTCGTCGTCGACCAGCAGCAGATGCGGCGCATCGTCGGCCGGTTTTAGCGGTCTGCGCGCGGTGGCTGCGGCGATGGTTGCTCCTTGCACCACGATCACTCCTTAGGGCTTCTTGCCGCTGGTTCCGAAGATCGCTTCCAGCACCTTGTCGGGATCGTCGCGGTCGATCATCGCGCGCAGGAACTGGCTGATCGCCGCGACGCCGGCGGGATCGATCTCGCCGAGCGCGCGGGTGATGCGGTCGGTCTGCAGACCGGCCAGCTTGCCCACCAGGGCCTCGCCCTTCGGCGTGGCGTAAAGAAGGCGCTGGCGGCGGTCGTTATTGCCGGTCTTCTGGATGATATAGCCCTCGTCGAGCAACTGTTTCAGTACACGCCCGAGCGACTGTTTGGTGATGCGCAGGACGTCCAGCAAATCGGCGACCTTCAGGCCGGGATAGCGATAGACGAAATGCATGACCCGGTGATGGGCGCGGCCGAAGCCGAACACCTCGAGCTCATGGTCGGCGTCACCCACAAAGTCGCGATAGGCGAAGAACAACAGCTCGATGATATCCCAGCGTAATTCGCCCGTCCGCGGGGCAGGGGACGCGCCCTCCGCCCCCTTCGAATCAGGGTCATTGGCGGGCTTTGAGAAATTTATGTCAGTCATGTTGACATATCTTGGGTTCAATGTTACAAAACTGCCAGCCACGACGAAACTTTAAATCGTTTCGATCCTGGCAACGTTTGAGGCAGCCGGAAAAAGCCAGCAATGGCGGCAACGGCCGCAAATTTGACTACCGTACGATTGTCGAGCGGCATTTCGGCAAACATACTGGACTTCGGCATTTCGCAAAAGCATGTCCTCAACCGACATGATGGCGATGGACACCGGCTGCAAGGCTCTTAAAGGTCAAGGCTGCTGGTGCAGGCGAGGTCCAGGCCCTAATTCAACGGCGCCAAGACGCCAGGCGCGCGTTCCGCGCCAATCCGGGAGAGAGCCCATGTCGTTCGATAAATCGGCCCAGCAGGCCCTCAAAGAACGGCCGACGCCAGAAATCGCATCGGCAGCAGGAAGCACGGCCATGAGCGTGAAATTCGACATTCAGCCGACGCCTGCGCCGACGTCCGAGAAAGACCGCGCGGCAAAATTGACGGATCCGGGTTTTGGCCGGGTTTTCACCGATCACATGTCGATCGTCCGCTACAATCAGGCCAAGGGCTGGCATGGCGCGCGAGTCGAATCCCGCGCCAATTTCCCGCTCGATCCGGCCGCGGCCGTGCTGCACTATGCGCAGGAGATCTTTGAAGGCCTCAAGGCCTACAAGCGCGACGACGGCGGCGTGAACCTGTTTCGTCCCGATGCCAATGCAAAACGCTTCCACAATTCGGCTGATCGCATGGCGATGGCGCAGGTGCCGGAGGCGGTGTTCACCGAAGCGGTCGAGCAGCTCGTGCGCATCGACCGCGCCTGGATACCGGGCGGCGAAGGCAGCCTCTATTTGCGCCCCTTCATGATCGCGAGCGAGATCTTCCTCGGCGTCAAACCGTCAGCCGAATACATCTTCGCCGTCATCGCCTCGCCGGTCGGCTCCTATTTCAAGGGCGGACCCGCGCCGGTGTCGATCTGGGTGTCGGAGAATTTCACCCGCGCTGCGATCGGCGGCACCGGCGCCGTCAAATGCGGCGGCAACTATGCCGCCAGCCTGCGCGCGCAAGCCGAAGCGATCGAGCACGGCTGCGATCAGGTGGTCTTCCTCGATGCGGTCGAGCGCCGCTACATCGAGGAACTCGGCGGCATGAACGTGTTCTTCGTGTTCGACGATGGCTCGCTGCTGACACCGCCGCTCGGCACCATCCTGCCCGGCATCACCCGTGATTCCATCATCGCGCTGGCAAAGGATTCCGGCACCCGCGTGCGCGAGGAGCCCTACACCATCGAGCAGTGGCGCGCCGACGCCGCCAGCGGCAAGTTGAAAGAGGCGTTCGCCTGCGGCACCGCGGCCGTGATCTCGCCGATCGGAAAAGTCTGTTCGGCAAGCGGCGACTTCCTCATCAGCGGCGGCGCTGCCGGCCCGGTCGCGATGGGAATGCGCAAGAAGCTGGTCGACATCCAGTACGGCCGCGCGGCCGATCCGCATAACTGGATCAAGAAGGTCCTGTAACCGGCGGCGGAATCTTTCCGCCGCTTCCACGACACATCATCTCACGCGCCGGGTTGCGCGCGTCCCGCCGGGACGCGCGACGGCTGAGCGCGGCCATTTGAGACTGCATCAATCCGGGAGAGAGGCCATGGGAGTTTCGTTCGATCAAGCCGACGGCGTCATCTGGGTTGATGGCCGGCTGGTGCCGTGGGCCGATGCCAACGTCCATGTGCTGACCCATGGCCTGCATTATGCGAGCGCCGTGTTTGAGGGCGAGCGCGCCTATGGCGGCCAGGTGTTCAGGAGCAAGGAACATTCGGAGCGGCTGAAGAACTCGGCGAATATTCTGGATTTCGAGATTCCGTATTCGGTTGCCGAGATCGACGCCGCCAAGCAGCTCGTGATCGACAGCAACAACCTGCCCAATGGCTATGTCCGCCCGATCGCCTGGCGCGGCTCGGAAATGATGGGCGTGTCGGCGCCTGCCAACACCATCCATCTCGCCATCGCTGCGTGGCAATGGCCGAGCTATTTCAATCCGGCCGAGAAGCTGAAGGGCGTCCGGATCGGCATGGCCGAATATCGAAGGCCGGATCCGGCGACGATTCCGGCGATGGCCAAGGCGTCCGGCCTCTACATGATCTGCACCATCAGCAAGCACAAAGCGGAGCGCGCCGGCTATGCCGACGCCATGATGCTGGACTGGCAGGGCCGGGTCGCCGAATGCACCGGCGCCAACATCTTCTTCATCGGGGACGGCAAGATTCACACGCCGATCGCCGATTGCTTCCTCGCCGGCATCACCCGCGCCACTGCAATCGACCTCGCGCGACGCCGCGGCATCGAGGTGATCGAGCGCCGCATCATGCCGGAGGAACTTTCCGGTTTCACCGAGTGCTTCATGACCGGTACCGCAGCAGAAGTGACTCCGGTGTCCGAGATCGCGCAGTGGAAGTTCACACCGGGCAGGATCTGCGAACAACTGATGGCCGATTACGCCGCCGAAGTGCAACCGAAGGGCGACAGGGCCGCGGCGGCATAGGCCGCGGCGGCTTGACCGCCGTTTTCCCGTCATGCCCGGCCATGACGAACTCAGCTGTTTGCCTTGCGACACGGTTGCCCGGCCGGGCCCCGGCTGGTACCAACGCCGCCCATGGCTGAAAAACCCAAAAAACCCCAGAAACTCCGCGCCCGCCTGCCGCGCGGGCTGGAAGATCGTGGCCCGGCCGCGATCGCGGCCACGCGCCAGATGGTCGAGAAAATCCGCGAAGTCTACGAGCGCTACGGTTTCGAGCCGGTGGAAACCCCGGCGATGGAATTCACCGACGCGCTCGGCAAATTCCTGCCCGACCAGGACCGCCCGAACGAAGGCGTGTTCTCGTTCCAGGACGACGACGAGCAGTGGATCAGCCTGCGCTACGACCTGACCGCGCCGTTGGCGCGTTATGTCGCCGAGAATTTCGATAGCTTGCCGAAACCCTATCGCAGCTACCGCGCCGGCTACGTCTATCGCAACGAAAAGCCCGGCCCCGGCCGCTTCCGTCAGTTCATGCAGTTCGATGCCGACACGGTGGGCTCAGCGTCACCCGCGGCCGACGCCGAGATGTGCATGATGGCGGCCGACACGATGGAAGCGCTGGGCATCCCCCGCGGCAGCTATCTGGTGAAGGTGAATAACCGCAAGGTGCTCGACGGCGTGCTGGAGGCGATCGGCCTTGCCGGCGAGGAGAATGCGGGACGCCGGCTCACCGTGCTGCGCGCGATCGACAAGCTCGACAAATTTTCCGCCGACGAGGTTCGCAAGTTGCTCGGTCCCGGAAGATGGGACGGTGGCGAAGAAGGCAAGGGCGATTTCACCAAAGGCGCTGGACTAAGTGATCGAGCGGCAACTGCTATACTTCAGTATGTTTCGCCAAAGCAGCCGACGCTCCAAATCGCTTCAGATGGTGATCACAAGGGCGATATTCTGACGGCGATGCCGGACGATGGCGTTGAAATTTCGATCAATGAAAAATTTAGAGAAGGCCAAAAAGAGCTGAACGAAATTCGCCTGCTGTTCGAGCATGCTGGGTATGGCTCCGATCAAATATTTATTGATCAAACCGTTGTCCGCGGCCTCGAATATTACACCGGTCCGGTCTACGAGGTCGAACTCACGCTCGAAACCAAGGACGAAAAGGGCCGCCCGGTCCGTTTCGGCTCGGTTGGCGGCGGTGGACGTTACGATGGCCTGGTCTCACGCTTTCGCGGCGAGCCGGTGCCGGCGACCGGTTTCTCCATCGGCGTGTCGCGGTTGCAGGCCGCGCTGACCATGCTGGGCAAGCTCGATACCAAACCCGAGGCCGGGCCGGTGGTGGTCACCGTGTTTGGCGGCGAGATATCAGGTTATCAGAAAATGGTGTCGACGCTGCGCAGCGCGGGCATTCGCGCTGAGCTTTATCTCGGCAACCCCAAGCACAGCCTTGGCCAGCAGATGAAATACGCCGACCGGCGCAATTCGCCCTGCGCCATCATTCAGGGCAGCGACGAAAAGGCCACCGGCAAAATCCAGATCAAGGACCTGATTTTGGGAGCCGGCCTGACCGAGATCAAGGACCGCGAGGAATATCTGAAAAGGCAGACCGAGGCGCAGTACCTGGTTGATGAAACCGATATCGTCGACGAGGTGCGAAAAGTCCTCGCGCGCCATGACGTGAATTGGGGAAATAGATAGTTCGGCATTCCGGGCCTGCGCCCAAGAGGGCGCATCCTCAGGTGCGCAATTGCGCACCGGGGAATGACGACGGAATTTATGTTCTTTATGTCCGAAAGTTTAAACTGTAGCAAAAAGCAAAGGGAGAGACGATAATGCCTGAGATTACCATAAGCATGGCTGCCGGCCGCACCGACGAACAGAAGGCCGGCATGATGCGCGACATCACGCAAGCGCTGGTGAAGAACCTCGGCGTCGTTGCCGACGCGGTCGTGATCCAGATCAACGAAGCGCCGCTGGCCCACAAGATGAAGGGCGGCAAGACGTTCGTCGAACGCGCGGCCGAGGCGAAGAAGTAGTTTCCTTCCGTCATTCCGGGGCGAGGCGAAGCCTCGAACCCGGAATCTCGAGGTTCCGGGTTCGTCGCTTTGCGACGCCCCGGAACGACGTTCCGGAATCCCCATGGACGCACGCGACATCATCAAGATCGGCATGAGCGCCGAGCGCACGCTGGTGGGGCCGGTCGAGCGCACGGTCGGGCACTTCGTGCCCGGCATGCCGATGGTCTATGCGACGCCGATGATGATCCTGGAAATGGAGCTGGCGTCGGGCGACGCCATTCGCGGCCATCTACAGCCGGGCTGGGTCACGGTTGGTACCGAGGTCGACATCCGCCATCTCGGCGCGTCGCTTGTGGAGTCGACGGTACGGACCACCGCAAAAGTCGTAGCGGTCGAACGCCGCGTGATCCGCTTCGAGGTCGAGGCCTTCGAGGGTGAGCGCAAGATCGGCGACGGCCGCCACGCCCGCGGCCTCGTCAATGTCGAGCATTTCAACAGGCGGCTGGGCGCAAAGTAATTACTTCGCCAGATCCTTCGAGCGCTGCGTCGCCGCGGCCACCGCGCGGGTCAGCAGCGGTTGCAGGCCGTTCGGCCCCATCAGCACTTCCAGCGCGGCAGCGGTGGTGCCGCCGGGGGAGGTGACGTTCTGGCGCAAAGTGGTGGAAGTCAGTTCCGAGCGATGCAGCAACTCGCCGGAACCGGCGACGGTCTCGCGTGCCAGTTTGGTCGCGAGCTCAACGGGCAGGCCGGCCGCGACGCCGGCGCGCGCGAGGTCCTCAGCGAGCAGGAACACATAGGCCGGTCCCGAGCCGGACACGGCCGTGACCGCGTCCATCAGGCTTTCCTGATCGACCCATTCCACCGAACCGGTGGCGCGCAGCAGGGCATCCGCGATGCCGCGCTGCGCAGCGCTGACGTTCTTCGCCGCGACCGCGACCGTGATGCCGCGGCCGATCGCCGCCGGCGTGTTCGGCATGGCGCGAACCACGCTGCCGCCGCAGACCGTCTCCAGCAAGGCGATCGGCGTGCCCGCCATGATCGAAACCACCAGCGTCGACGGCCCAACGAATGGCTTCAGCAAACCGCCGGCTTCGCGGAACGATTGCGGTTTTACGGCGACCACCAGCGTGTCGATCTCGCCGGCGTCCTTGGCCGACGGATTGAGGCGGATGCCTTGTCCGGTCAGCGCGTTGATCTCGGCGGAAGGATGCGGCTCGATCACCACGACGCGCCTGGCGTCGAGGCCCCCAGCCAGCCACCCGGTCAGCATCGCGCCGCCCATCTTGCCGGCGCCGGCAAGAGCGATGGTGCCGTGGACGGTTTTAAGAGCTTGTGCGGCAGCGACTGGAGACGACATGCGGAATACTCTCTCGTCGTCCCCGCGAACGCGGGGACCCATAACCACAGGCGGTTCTAGTAAAGCGAGGGAGCGGCTACAAGCAGTTTGCTTGAGCTCGGAAGGCACGGCGTATGGGTCCCTGCGTTCGCAGGGACGACAGTTGGAAGCCCCTACGCCTCACCCTCGGTATCGAACATCGCGGCACTCATCGCCTCCGCGGCGGTCTTGCCGGCCCAGACCACGAATTGCAGCGCTGGATAATAGCGTTCGGAGCCGTGAATGGCGCCGACCAGCATCGCCTCGCATTGCGCGGACGAGGCGGTGAGTCCACCCGGCAACAGCAGCGCCTGCCGGTACATCACCATGCCGGTATGGGTCCAGATGTCGAAATGGCCGACCCATAATTGTTCGTTGATCGCCGCGATCAGCCGCTGCACTTCGCCGCGCCGCGCCGGCGGAATCTTCATGTCGAAGGCGCAGGCCAGGTGGAGCGCCTCGATCTCGGGCATCCAGGTGAAAGAGAGCTGGTAGTCGGTCCAGCTGCCCTTGGAGACGATCGTGACTTCGTCTTCGCCGGAACGCTCGAACGCCCAGTTGTTATCGGCGGCGATATCCTCGACCACCGTGAGCGGGTTGTTCCGTGAATCGATAGTGCCTTCGAGGAGGGACATTTCCGTCTCGACCTTGTTCTTTGAATTCTTTTGATACGCAAGCGGAGAGCGGCACGCGTTGAACTGATACGTCGCGGCCGGCTGCAATCCCCTGATCGCCTTGATCGTGCCGGGGTCTGCCGGGCTCAAGTGATGTGATTTGCGGAATCCGCGCAACTCACCCAAGAGTCCGTCCACAGGCCAAAGCGGCGTCGTCCACAGCTGATGATCGTCACGCGCGTTAACTTTTGGAACAAACCGGAATCGGAGTCGCGCGAATTGAGTCCCGCGTGTGGCTTTGCCTTCGTCCGGTGCGCCGCCTGCCACAAAGGTTAATTTTTCCTTAACCGCGATTGACAGCCGGTTTCGCCGGCGCGCATATTTTGCGCCGGGTGGATACGACCCGCTGCTTGCGCCCTTTGAGGGGTATGGTGAACGTATCGCGCCGCTTCCGGCACCCTTTGCCCGAGCGAACGAGTCAGTAACGCAAGCGCCTGACATTTCTCGTTCGCCAATGCAGAGGATGATCCGATGCGCGACTTCCGCGATGCCAAAGCCATGGCGCAAACCCTGCGCGAAGCCCTCAAGGCCAAATCCGTTTCCCTGACCCACAGCGAGAGCCTGGAACTGGTCGCCAGAACTTTCGGTCTTCCCGACTGGAATTTCCGGGCCGCGAGATTCAGGCGAGCCAGTCGACTGCGCCGTTCAAGGCGCCGGCGGTGCATTCAACCGCTCGACCGGTGCCCGCCGGAGCCGCCATCCCGATCCTGGCTATGCGGGATCTCGTCATGTTTCCACAGATGGTCGCGCCGGTCTTTGTCGGCCGTGAGAAAACGAAGCGTGCGATCGCGCGCGCCGCGGCTACGGACGGCCGCCTTCTCGTGGTCACGCAGAAGCGCGCCGCCGACGATGATCCCGCGCTGGACGCGCTGTATTCGGTCGGTGTTACCGCCAACGTGATTCACAACGTGACGATGCTGGACGGAACCCTCAAGCTTTTCGTATCCGGCATCGCGCGCGCTGCGATCGTGAGATCCGTCGAGGAAGAATTTTTGGCGGCCGAGATCGCGCCGGTTGAAGAGACGCGCGGCCAGACGGCCGAGGCCGTGGTCCTGTTCGGCGCCGTTCTCGAAGCCTATCAGGTCTGGGCAAAAGTCGATTTCTCCGCTTTGCCGGAGGGACCTCGGGCCCGTCTGTTTCTCCCTGATATCGAAGACCCCGGCATACTGGCCGACGTGGTTGCGCCGTTGCTGTCGGTCGGCATCGAGCAGCGGCAGACAATTCTGGAAACAACCGATGTCGTGACGCGGCTGGAGACGATCCTTGCGCTCTTGAAAGCCGCCCAGCAGGTGGCATGAGGTGCGTGGCGGGCCTTACTCCGGCTTGATGCCGGCGGTGCGGACCACCTTGCCCCACTTCTCGGTCTCGTCCGCGATCAACTTGCCGAAGTCGGCCGGCGAGCCCGGGATCGGATCGCCGCCGAGGGCGGCAAGCTTCGCTTTCATGCCGGGATCGGCGATCGCCGTGTTGATTTCCTTGTTGAGCTTGTCGACGATCTCGGCGGGCGTGCTTTTCGGCGCCGCGAAACCGTACCACTGGCTGGCTTCATAGCCCGGCACGGAATCCGCCACCGTCGGAACATCCGGCAGCTCGGGCATCCGCGCGGTCGTCGTCACCGCGAGCGCACGCAGCTTGCCGGTCTTGACGTAGTCGGCGGTGCCGGGTGCTGCGGCAAACAGGATCTGGACCTGGCCGCCGATCAGATCCGTCATCGCCGGACCCTGGCCGCGATAGGGAACGTGGACCATGTCGACGCCGGTCATCATTTTGAACAGTTCGCCGGCCATATGCGGTGCGCTGCCACTGCCGGCCGAGGCCATGTTGACCTTGCCCGGATTGGCTTTCGCATACGAGATGAACTCGGCAATCGTCTTCGCCGGGACGTCCGGGTGGACCAGCACCACCATCGGCACTCGGATCACGCCGGCCACCGGCGCGATGTCGCGGATGAAATTGAAATTGAGTTTTTCGTAGAGCGAGGCGTTGACCGCGTTCGGCACGGTGGCGAGCAGCAGCGTGTAGCCGTCGGCCTCGGCCTTGACGACGGCCTCGGTGCCGATATTGCCACCGGCGCCGGTACGGTTCTCGACCACGAAGGCTTGGCCGAGATGGTCGGCCAGCCACTGGCCGATCAGGCGCGCGGTGATGTCGACGCCGCCGCCGGCGGCGAAGCCGGCGATGATGCGTGTCGGCCGCGTCGGATAATCCAGCGCGAACGCGAATTTCGGCAAAGCTGCCGCGGCGAGCGCGCTGCCGGCGAGTTCAAGGAAATTGCGGCGGAGAAGTTTCATGCGGACGCGCCCCTGTTGGCCCAAACCATTTTCGATAAGGCCATTTTCAATGGCTATCCCAGTTGCCGGGACCCGAGTAAAGGCCCGCCCTGTCCCGGGGGCATGGGGACATGCCGTTTCCCCATGCCAAAGGTGCTTGCCCGCCCGGGTGCGTTTCGTCATATTCACCCACAGGTCGCCCATTCCGGGCGGCCGATGTTCTCAGGGCGGGGTGAAAATCCCCACCGGCGGTAAGGGTGACGTAGCCCAAGCCCGCGAGCGCCTTCTTCTCTCCGGGGGAAATTCTTTCCGGGAGAAGAAAAAGGGTCAGCAGATTCGGTGTGATTCCGAAGCCGACGGTTATAGTCCGGATGAAAGAGAACGGTTGCGGCGGCCTCGCGCGTTTGCGCGTGGTCAAAGTCGTTCCGTGTGCCCTGATTCTGGTCCTGAAAGAGGAAAGCCATGAATCAGATGTTGCAAGAGCCTGAAGTCAAATCCCAAACCCAGCCTTCCCAAGTCCAGACCTCGGAAGCCGGTCACGCGCCGGATACGCCTGTACGCCCGCCCGCACCCAGCCATCCGCGTTTCGTCAAGCCGCAACGGGTCGCCTTCGTGCAGGCGTCCTGGCATCGCGACGTGGTCGAGGAATGCCGCATCGCCTTCCTGGACGAAATCGAGGCGCGCCACATTTCACGCGCGCAGGTCGATCTGTTCGAGGTGCCGGGTTCGTTCGAAATCCCGCTGCATGCGCAACTGCTGGCCAAGACGCGGCGCTATACCGCGATCGTGGCCGCAGGCCTCGTGGTCGATGGCGGCATCTACCGCCACGAATTCGTCGCCGACACCGTGATCAAGGCGCTGATGGACGTGCAGCTCAAGACCGAGGTGCCGATCTTCTCGGCGGTGCTGACGCCGCAGCAGTTTCACGAGAGCTCGGTGCACCACGACTTCTTCCGTAAACATTTCGTCATCAAGGGCGTCGAGGTCGCCGAAGCCTGCGCCAATACGCTGCACAGCCTGGAACGGCTGAAGGGCCAGGTCGCGGCGGGGATCGTGTAGCTCTCAGCTTGTTTTCGAACGAAAAACCCGCCCCGCATGGAAATAGCGGGGCGGGTGTTCGCCTGCGGGGAAGGCAGACCTGATAATAAGAGCGATCAATCGACCGATTGTCATTTCCGATGCCGCACCTGTAAGGTCGCGGCGGGAGGAGGCCAGCCCGTGGAGACGGGCGGCCGAGACGATCATGTTCGAAGGACACGATCCCTATCTCGTCGCGCTCTCGGTGGTGATCGCGATTCTGGGAGGTTACACCGGTTTCGGCCTCACCGCGCGCATCCGCGGGACGCCGGACGCTGGTCATCGCCTGCTGTTGGCCGGCGCGGCGTTCTTTCTCGCCATCGGCATCTGGACCATGCACTTCGTCGGCATGCTGGCCGCACCCTTGCCGCCGGGCACGGTCTATCTGGTGCTGCCGACAATCATCTCGTTTTTGATCTGCGCGCTGGTGGTCGGCATTTCCCTGTTTTTTGTCAGCGTCGGCGATCCCCCGGTGTCCCGCGTGCTGTCCTCGGCGGTGCTGCTCGGGGTCGGGATCGCCAGCATGCATTATGTCGGCATGCACGGACTGTCGGGCGATTTCGCCATGACCCACGATGCCGCCATGATCGCGCTGTCGGTCGCGATCGCGATCGCGACGGCCTATGGCGGCTTGCGCGCGTTCCTGGCGCGGCAGGGCGGCGTGCAACTGGCGCTGAGCGCGGTGGCGTTCGGCGTCGCGGTATCGGGCATGCACTACACCGCGATGGCCGGCATGCATCTGGTGCCGCCGTCGGAAGCGATGCATCACCACATCGAGGGGCTGGCGGCGTCGTCGCAAATGTTGTCGCTGGTGGTGGCGCTGCTCTGCTTCGTGATCGCCGCCGGCTTCCTGTTGTCGCTGGTGCCGGACCCGCGCAGGAAAGCCACGGTCGTGACCGAGGCGGTCGCAGCCATTCCCCAGGCGGCCGGACTTGCGGCTGAAATCCCGCCGGCCGATGCCAATGCAGCTCCCACCAGTCCGCGGCTGCGGCCGACCCCGCTCGGCGGCATTGGCCAGCCGCCGCGTGCGGCCCCGGCGCCTCGGCTACCGGTCGAAGGTGCTGACGGCACCCACTTTATCGACAGCGCCGAGGTCAGAAGCGTGCGAGCCGACGCTCACTATACCAAGGTGCACGACGGCACCCGGGAGCGGATGTGCCCGTGGTCGATCTCGGAGGCCGAAGCCCAGCTCGACCCTGGCCTGTTCGTCCGGGTGCACCGCAGCCACATCGTGGCGATCCCGCACGTCACGCTGGTCCGCAAGGAAGGCGACGGCGCGATCGTGGAGCTCGACGGCCCGTCGCCGCATCGGGTCCCGGTGAGCCGCGCCAAGATCGCCGAGGTCAAGGCGAGGCTCGGATTGGCTCGGCGGCACGCTTAAAGCTCAGCTTCCACTCCATGACCGTCACCCCCGCGCAACGGCGAAGCCGTTGTCGCTGGAGGAGCGCGCACGTGTGCGCGCCTCGAAGGCGACAGCCCGTATGTCTCACCCTTCGAGGCTCGCTTGCGCTCGCTCCTCAGGGTGACGGTCGACGCTTAGGTCGCCCACGCTGACGCATTTCGTGCGCGAAACTCCGCATCTCGTGCGAATTCTCTCCATTTGTGACCTCCGCCTTGCGCGGCCAAACGCCGGGGGAGAGTTTTCCACCAACGTCCGCGCCCCGTAAGGGCCCCCAAAGGACGAATGGAGGAGACCCATGATCCCTGGCCCATTCAGCTATTACCGGCCGGCGACGGTGGCCGACGCGGTCAAACTGCTCTCGACATTAGGCGACGAGGCCCGGGCCTTGGCCGGCGGCCACAGCCTGGTCCCGATGATGAAACTGCGGCTCGCCACGCCAGAGCATCTGGTCGACCTGCACGGCCTCGCCGCGCTCAAGGGCATCTCTCGCAACGGCAATAATATTGTGATCGGCGCCATGGTCACCCAGCACGAATTGCTGGCGTCCGACGAGATCGGCAAGTCGCTGCCGATCCTGCATGAAACCGCGTTGTTGATCGCCGATCCGCAGGTGCGCTACCGCGGCACTATCGGCGGCAACGTCGCCAATGGCGATCCCGGCAACGACATGCCGGCGCTGATGATGACGCTCGGCGCGAGCTACCGGCTCGAAGGCAAGTCGGGCGCCCGCGACCTCGCGGCAACCGAATTCTATCAGGGCGCCTACTTCACGGCCCTGGAGCCCGGCGAACTGCTGACCTCGATCTCCGTCCCCGTGCCTGCCGCCGGTCACGGCTACGCCTATGAAAAACTGAAGCGCAAGGTCGGCGATTACGCCACCGCGGCTGCCGCGGTCGTGCTGACGATGGCGGGCGGCAAGGTCGCCGCCTGCACGATCGGTCTCACCAATCTCTCTGAAACGCCGCTGCTCGCCGACGCCGCCGCCGCGGCGGTCATCGGCACCAGCCTCGATCCGGCGACGCTGAAGAAGGCTGCCGCTGCGGCGGAAGCCATCATGGCGCCGGCCGCGGACGCTCGCGGCCCGGTCGAATACCGCAAACATGTCGGCGGCATCATGGTCGCGCGCGCGCTGCAGCGTGCCGCCGGCCGCGCCGGTTAAGGGAGAAAACAAATGGCAAAAACCCACGTCACCATGAAGGTGAACGGCGCCGAGGTCGAAGGCCTCGTCGAACCGCGCACGCTGCTGGTGCATTTCATCCGCGAAAACCTCGCGCTCACCGGCACCCATATCGGCTGCGAGACCACCCATTGCGGTGCCTGCACCATCGATATCGACGGCATGTCGGTGAAATCCTGCACCATGTTCGCGGTGCAGGCGCAAGGGTCCGACATCATGACCATCGAAGGCGTCGCCAATGCCGACGGTTCGCTGTCGGCCTTGCAGGAAGGTTTCCGGATGATGCACGGCCTGCAATGCGGTTTCTGCACCCCCGGCATGATCCTTCGCGCGCAGCGTCTGTTGAAGGAAAATCCGTCACCGACCGAGGCCGAAATCCGGATGGGCATATCCGGTAATTTCTGCCGCTGCACCGGCTACCAGAACATCGTCAAGGCGATCCAGTACGCCGCCGCCAAGATCAATGGCGTTGAATTCCAGGAGGCTGCGGAATGAACGACATGACTCCCACGCGGGAACAACGCGAAGCCAAACTCGAAGGCATGGGCTGCAAGCGCAAGCGGGTCGAGGATATCAGATTCACGCAAGGCAAGGGCAATTACGTCGATGATCTGAAATTGCCGGGCATGCTGCACGGCGATTTCGTCCGCTCGCCGCACGCCCATGCGCGGGTCAAGTCGATCAATTCGGAAGAGGCGCTGAAGGTGCCGGGCGTGCTCGCCGTCATCACCGCTGAGACCTTGAAGACCGTCAACCTCGCCTGGATGCCGACACTCGCTGGCGACGTGCAGATGGTGCTGGCCGACGGCAAGGTGCTGTTCCAGAACCAGGAAGTCGCCTTCGTGGTCGCGACCGACCGCTATGCCGCCGACGACGGCATCAACAAGGTGGTGGTCGAATACGAAGCGCTGCCGCCGCTGGTCGATCCGTTCAAGGCGATGGACGCCGACGCGCCGGTGCTGCGCGAGGACCTCGCGGGGAAAATGACCGGCGCGCACGGGCCGCGCAAGCATCACAACCACATTTTCGAGTGGACCGTCGGCGACAAGGATTTGACCGACGCCGCGTTCAAGAAGGCGGATGTCACGATCAAGGAGATGCTCTCCTATCACCGCACCCATCCTTCGCCGCTGGAAACCTGCCAGTGCGTCTGCTCGTTCGACAAGATCAGGGGCGAGCTGTCGATCTGGGGCACCTTCCAGGCGCCGCACGTGATCCGCACCGTGGTGGCGCTGATCGCGAAAATCCCCGAGCACAAGATCCATGTGATCTCGCCCGACATCGGCGGCGGCTTTGGCAACAAGGTCGGCGCCTATCCCGGCTATATCTGCGCGGCGGTCGCTTCCATCGTCACCGGCAAGCCGGTGAAATGGGTCGAGGACCGCATCGAGAACCTGACCGCCACTTCCTTTGCGCGCGACTACCACATGACCACCGAAATCGCCGCGACCAAGGAAGGCAAGGTCACGGGCCTGCGCGTCCACGTGCTGGCCGATCACGGCGCGTTCGACGCCTGCGCCGATCCGTCGAAGTGGCCGGCCGGCTTCTTCAACATCGTCACCGGATCGTATGATTTCCCGACCGCGCATCTTTCGGTCGACGGTGTCTACACCACCAAAGCACCAGGCGGCGTCGCCTATCGCTGTTCGTTCCGTGTCACCGAGGCGGCGTACTGCATCGAGCGCGGCATGGATATCCTTGCCCAGAAACTGGGGATGGATCCGGCGGAACTGCGGCTGAAGAACTTCATCAAGGCGGAGCAGTTCCCGTATCACTCGGCGCTGGGCTGGGAATACGATTCCGGCGACTACCATACTGCCATGCGCAAGATGATGGAGACGGTCGACTATGCCGGCCTGCGCAAGGAGCAGGCGGAAATGCGCGCGGCGTTCAAGCGCGGCGAGACCCGCGATATCATGGGCCTCGGCGTGTCGTTCTTCACCGAGATCGTCGGCGCCGGCCCGTCGAAGAATTGCGACATTTTGGGAATCGCGATGTTCGACTCCTGCGAAATCCGCATGCACCCGACCGGCGCGGGCATTGCGCGGGTCGGCTCCAAGAGCCAGGGTCAGGGTCACGAGACCACCTGGGCCCAGATCATCGCCACTGAAATCGGCATTCCCGCCGACGACATCATGATCGAGGAAGGCAATACCGACACCGCGCCTTACGGGCTCGGCACCTACGGTTCGCGCTCGACGCCGGTGGCGGGGGCGGCGATCGCGATGGCTTCACGAAAAATCAAGGCCAAGGCGCAGATGATCGCGGCCTACAAGCTCGAAGTGCACGAAGGCGATCTCGAATGGGATATCGACGGTTTTCGCGTCAAGGGCCTGCCCGAGAAGTCGATGTCGATGAAGGACATCTGCTGGGCGGCTTATAATTCCGTGCCGCCGGGCATGGAGCCGGGCCTCGAAGCGGTGAGCTATTACGATCCGCCGAACATGACGTATCCGTTCGGGGCCTACATCTGCGTGATGAACATCGACGTCGATACCGGGGTCTACAAGGTCAGGCGCTTCTACGCGCTGGATGATTGCGGCACCCGCATCAACCCGATGATCATCGAGGGCCAGGTGCATGGCGGATTGACCGAAGCTTTCGCAATCGCGATGGGTCAGGAAATCCGCTACGACGACGACGGCAATGTGGTGACCGGTTCGTTCATGGATTTCTTCATGCCGACCGCGGTCGAAACCCCGCATTGGGAGACTGACTTCACCGTCACGCCGTCGCCGCATCACCCGATCGGCGCCAAGGGCGTCGGCGAGAGTCCGAATGTCGGCGGCGTGCCGGCCTTCTCCAACGCCGTCAACGACGCGTTCTCGTTCCTCGGCTCCACCCATATCCAGATGCCGCATGACTTCTGGCGTAACTGGCGGGCGGCGAAGAATTTGGGAGTGTTTGCGTAGTGTCATTGGTGACGCTCGTCATTCCGGGGCGATGCGAAGCATCGAACCCGGAATCTCGAGATTCCCCGGTGCGCAATTGCGCACCTGAGGTCTGGTCCTTCGGACCATCCCGGAATGACGGAAACTGAAACATGAAAAACCGCGAAGAGATCGCGCAAGCACTGGCCGCTGCCGGCTATATCGCCGACAGCGAACTCGCGACCGCGATCTCGCTGATGCAAATGCTGAAGCGCCCGTTGCTGCTGGAAGGCGAGGCGGGCGTCGGCAAGACCGAAGTGGCGAAGGCGCTGGCTTCCGTGCACGCCACTGAACTGATCCGGCTGCAATGCTATGAGGGGCTGGATCAATCGGCGGCACTGTACGAATGGAATTACCAGCGCCAATTGCTCTCGATCCAGGCCCATCGCGGCGATAACCCCGACGCGGTCGAGGACCAGATTTTTTCGGAAAAGTACCTGCTGGAACGGCCGCTGCTATCAGCGATCCGCCGCGACAAGCCGCCGGTGCTGCTGATCGACGAGATCGACCGCGCCGATGACGAGTTCGAGGCGTTCCTGCTGGAACTGCTCTCCGACTTCCAGGTCTCAATCCCCGAACTCGGCACCATCAAGGCCACCTCGATCCCGCATGTGGTGTTGACCTCGAACGGGACGCGAGAACTCTCCGACGCGCTGCGCCGCCGCTGTCTCTATCATTATGTCGACTATCCCGACGCCGACCGCGAGGCGCGCATCATCATGGCGCGGATCGACGGTGCAGGGGCTTCGCTGTCGCTGCAGATCGCGCGGATGGTCGAAAGCATCCGCAAAGAAGAGCTGCGCAAGGTGCCGGGTGTAGCCGAGACGCTGGACTGGGCGGCGGCCTTGGTCGGGCTCGATGTGCGCGACCTGCAAGACGTGCCCGAAACTGTGCACGAAACCCTGATGTGCCTGCTCAAGACCCATGAAGACAAGGCGCGGATGAGCCGCGAAGTCACCGAACGGCTGCTGGGGAAGGTCGCATGAGCTGCTGTGGCGCCGCACCGGATTTTGGCGAAGTCGATGAGGTCTCTCGTCTCGTCGCTGGAAAGCTTGCGGCTTTTCTCAAGACTCTGCGGGACAACGGGTATGCCGTGGGTCTCGCCGAAGGCCAGGACGCGGCGTCGCTGATGACGGCGGGTTATGTCGCAAAACCCGGCGTGTTGCGCTCGGCGTTCAAACACCTGTTCTCGGCGCGCCGATCCGATTGGGAAAGGTTCGACGGAATCTTTGACGCGTTCTGGCTCGGCAAGCGGGTGCGGTCACGGTCGACCACGATGGGCTCGGCCAAATCAGCCAACAATCCGTCGCTGAAGAGCTTGCCGAACGCCCGGCCGGAGCAGCGTGCCGGCGGCGACAGCGCGATGGATCAGGTGCCGTCCGCAGATGGCGCCGACGACATTGACCGTTCCGGCGAGGGCCGCATGGAAGGCGCGTCGCGCGCCGATCATCTTTCGGAGGTCGATTTCCGGAAGATGGCCGACCCAGAGCAGATCGAGGAGGCGCACGCCGCCGCGGCCCGGTTGGCTCAGACCATGCGAACGCGGTTGACGCGGCGCGATCTGGCGCGGCGGCGCGGCTATCGCCTCGATCTGCGCCGGACCATTCACGGCAATATCAGCCATGGCGGCGTGCCGATCTCGCTGGTCAAGCGCCAGCGCAAGGAGAAGCCGCTGCGGCTCGTGATGCTGCTCGATGCTTCCGGCTCGATGAGCATGTATACCGGCGTGTTCCTGCGCTTTATCCACGGCGTACTGGATGAGTTTCGCGAAGCCGAAGCGTTTCTGTTCCACACGAGATTGGCGCATGTTTCCGACGCCATGAAGGAGAGGGACGCCGCCCGTGCGCTCGACCGGCTCTCGATCATGGCGCAGGGCGCCGGCGGCGGAACCAAAATCGGCGAAAGCTTGCAGACATTCAACCGCTGGCACGCCGCGCGCGTGATCCATTCGCGTACCGTGGTGATGATTGTTTCCGACGGCTACGAGACCGGCGACGCCGCGCTGCTCGGCCGCGAGATGGCAGCCCTCGGCCGCCGCTGCCGCCGCATCGTCTGGCTCAATCCGATGATGGCGTGGGACGGCTATACGCCGGAGGCCGCGGGCATCAAGGCGGCGCTGCCGCATGTCGATCTCTACGCGCCGGCCAATACGTTGAAAAGCCTGACCGCGCTCGAACCCTATCTGGCGAAACTTTGATGAGTCGACCGATGACCGCGCATGTCGAAGTGATGGATCTGGTCGCGCAGATGAAGGCGGCCGAACAGGCGTTCGTGCTGGCCACCGTCGTCCGCACCGTGTCGGTGACGGCGGCGAAGGCCGGCGCCAAGGCCATCATCCGCCCCGACGGCACCATCGTCGCCGGGTGGATCGGCGGTGGCTGCGCGCGTGGTGCGGTGCTGAAGGCGGCGCGCGAGGCGCTGGCCGACGGCGAGCCGCGCATGGTGTCGGTGCAGCCGGAAGACATGCTGGCCGAACTCGGCGTCAAGCCTGGCGAGAACCGCGACGGCGTCCGCTTCGCCAGCAATATGTGCCCGAGCAAGGGAACCATGGATATCTTTGTCGAGCCGGTGCTGCCGCATCCGTCGCTGCTGGTGTTCGGCGCCAGTCCGGTGGCGATGTCGCTGGCCGCGCAGGCAAGACAACTTGGTTACCACGTTACGCTGGCAGCGCCCGCAGGCGATCTCACCGTCGTGCCCGAAGCCGACACGCTGGTCGACGGCTTTGAACTTGGTGAACTCAACCAGGCACGCCGGTTCATCGTCGTATCGACGCAAGGCAAGGGCGACGAGGCAGCGTTGCGCGCGGCAGTCGCCACCGACGCCGCCTATCACGCCTTCGTGGGCAGCCGCCGCAAGATGACGGCGCTGCGCGAGAAACTCGTTGCCGCCGGCGTATCGCGGGAAGCGCTCGACCGCGTCAAGGCGCCGGCCGGGCTCGATCTCGGCGCCATCACGCCGGAAGAAATCGCGATGTCGATTTTGGCCGAGATCACCGTCGAACGGCGAAGAGGGCAGCGCGCCAGCAACCCCGTGTGACGTGACGGACCAAAAATGGCAATTCAACCCCATGCAAAGTACGGAATCCCGACCATGCAGATGAGTGACAGCCAGCGTATCCCGGCCTCGAAGGAAAAGGTCTGGGCGGCGCTCAACGATCCCGCGATCCTGAAACAGTGCATTCCCGGCTGCGAGGCGCTCGACATGTCGTCGCCGACCGAGATGACCGCGACCGTCGTGTTCAGGGTTGGGCCGGTGAAGGCGACCTTTGGCGGCAAGGTGACCTTGTCCGATCTCGATCCGCCCACCAGCTACCGGATATCAGGCGAGGGCTCCGGCGGCGTCGCCGGTTTCGCCAAGGGCGGTGCGACCGTGCGGCTGGAAGCCGAAGGCGCTGACACGACTGTGCTGCATTACGACGTCGATGCCCAGATCGGCGGCAAGCTGGCGCAGCTCGGCTCCCGCCTGATCGATTCCACCGCCAGGAAACTCGCCGGGCAATTCTTCGCGTCGTTCGGCGAGGTGGTAGGGGGAACGGTCCCGGCCGCATAGGCGCAATTGCCCCCGGTTGCCTATCAGCTATGCTGGCCGGCAAAACAATCGGGGAGATCGAGATGGCCGGGCAGGATTCTTCTGATTGGCTCGGCCTGTCGGGCCGCGCCTGCGTGGTGACGGGCGGCGGCGGCGGCATCGGCCGCGCGGTCGCACTCAGTTTCGCCGGGGCCGGCGCCCGTGTTGCCGCGATCGATCGTGACGAGCGTGGCCTTGAGGTCACGCATGCGGAACTGCTCAAGCTTGGCCGCGACCATGTCGTGTCGCCCTGCGATACCTCCGATATCGAGAGCATCACCGCTGCGTCCCTGAAGATCGAGAAGGCGCTGGGGCCGTGCCACGTTCTCGTCAACACCGCGGCGGTGTTGCGTCCCGGCGGGCTCGATACGCTTTCGCTGGCCGAATGGAACGCGGTTTTGTCGGTCAACCTGACCGGCTACTTCCTCTGCGCGCAGATTTTTGGCCGGCAGATGCGTAACCACGGCAACGGCAGTCTGGTTCACGTCTCGTCAATCGCCGGCAGCCACGCCCAGGGCCAGAGCGGCGCCTACAGCGTTAGCAAGGCCGGCGTGATCATGCTGTCACAGCAACTTGCCAACGAGTGGGGTCCGCACGGCATCCGCAGCAACGTCGTCAGCCCCGGCCTCGTCATCACGCCGATGAGCCAGGCCTTTTACGATACGCCGGGAGTTACCGAGCGGCGCAAAGCGGTGGTGCCGATGCGGCGGATCGGCATGCCGCAGGACATGGCCGATGTCATCCTGTTCCTGGCGAGCGACCGGTCATCCTATGTCAACGGCGACGAGATCACCGTCGATGGCGGCTTCGTGCGGATGCTGATGAATCTGGTGCCGCGGCCGGGATTTGAGTGACGGTTGAACGTGGCGCTCCGGGGGCAGGGCGCGCCCGGTCAGGATCGATTCCGCCGTCTGATTGCGTTGACGGCATCGCGAACGGTCGGGGGACTTTCTTTCACGAAGATCGGCCGGTTGCCGGCATATATGACGGTCTTCGCATCGGGACGGGTGTGATCCCAGGGCTCTACTGCGCGAAAGAAAGCGATCGCCGAAATCTTGATCCATAATGGCGCGCCATCGGCGAGAGTAAGCGTAATGAAGTACGGCTTCAGGTCCAGCCGGTCGAGCAGGTGATCCGCTGATTCATCCACCTCCTGCGGACCACCGGCCAACCCCACGATATTGGTGACGGTTGAGCCGCGCCCGGAACCGGACGTACGGGGAAGCACAAAGACCATGCCTATTTTTACAGGATCGATTGTGAGCGTGATTCCGCTCGATGTCGTCACCTCGGCGAGATCGTGTGTCCCCATTTCGAGGCTGTTCAAATCCCTTGCCGGTGCCTGGCCGAAAGCCGTACCGAGGTCGCAGAAAAGAAGGACGAAGCTGAAAATGAGCAGGTGCCTCACCGGGGCATCTCTCGTCTAGCGCCACATACCGCGCATGCGTGCGCCGATATCGACTTTGGGTCCCTGGCTGGCGGGGCGTGCAGCGGCGCCGGCTGCCACGAGGGGCCACGCCGTGCGCTCGAACAGGCCGAGCAGCTTTTCCGGAATGAACCGCGTCCTGGAGGCATAGAGATGGCGATCCCCCTGGGCTTGCTGGCCATGAACGAAGAAACGTTGGGGTACCATGAGATGGAGGTCATCCTTTGCGCGGGTCATGGCGACGTAAAGCAGGCGGCGCTCCTCCTCGATCTCGGCCGACGTGCCGGCGCCGAGGTCGGAAGGCATGCAGCCGTCGACGACATTGAGCAGGTAGACCGACTTCCACTCCTGGCCCTTGGCGGAATGAATGGTCGACAGAATGAGATAGTCTTCGTCGAGCAGCGGTACGCCGGCCTGGTCGCTGGTCGCATCCGGCGGGTCCAGCGTCAGTTCGGTCAGGAAGCGTTCGCGCGAGGGATATCCCGAAGCGATCTGCTCGAGTTGGAGCAAGTCCGCTCGCCGCGTGTCGGTGTCTTCGTGGATGCGGTCGAGATGCGGTTCGTACCACAAGCGAGCCCGCTCCAGATCGACCGGCCATTCCGAATACCGGAGATCTCCCAGGGTCTCGACGAACCCCTTCCAGTCGTCGCCGCTGCGCGGGGGCGTCGGTAGACCTGCAAGCGCGGTGATGGGATCTGCGGCCTCCGCCATTCGGTCAAGCACCCGTTGCGCGGTGGCGGAACCGATGCCGGGCAGCAGATGCAGCAGGCGAAAGCCGGCAACGCGGTCGCGCGGATTTTCGACGAACCGCAGCAGCGCCAGCATGTCCTTGATGTGGCTGGCGTCGAGAAATTTCAGGCCGCCGAATTTGACGAACGGAATGTTCCGGCGTGTCAGCTCGATTTCGAGCGGGCCGCTGTGGCTGGATGTCCGAAACAGCACGGCCTGCTCCTTGAGCCGCGTACCGGACTCGCGATTCTCCAGAATGCGCTCGACGATAAAACGCGCCTGATCGGCTTCGTCCCTGACGGTGACGAGTTGCGGCTTCGCCGAGGAGGCGCGCTCGGTCCAGAGGTTTTTCGTGAAACGCTCTTTGGCGAGACCGATGACACCGTTGGCCGCTGCAAGAACGGTCTGCGTCGAGCGATAGTTGCGGTCGAGCGTGATGATATGCGCCGCCGGCGAAAACTGGCCGGGAAAATCCAGGATGTTGCGAACCGTGGCCGCGCGGAACGAGTAGATCGACTGGGCGTCGTCGCCGACCACGGTGAGGCCGTGGCCTCCGGGTTTGAGCGCCAGCAGGATGCTGGATTGCAGACGGTTGGTGTCCTGGTATTCGTCGACCAGGACGTGATCGAAACGTCCGCCGATGTCGTCGGCGAGGCCGGCGTCGCTGACCATCTGCGCCCAGTAGAGCAGCAGATCGTCGTAATCGAGCACGTTCTGCTTCTGCTTGGCCTCGACATAGGCCGCGAACAGTTCCTTCAGCTCCGCCGCCCATCCGGAGCACCACGGATACGACGCGCCGATGACCTGCTCGATCGGCATCTCGGCGTTGACGCAGCGCGAATAGATCGAAAGGCAGGTGCCTTTGGTGGGGAAGCGGCTTTCGGTCTTCGAGAAACCCTTCTCGTGCCGGACCAGGTTCATTAGATCGGCGGAGTCCTCGCGATCGTGAATCGTGAAGGCCGGGTCTAGCCCGATCTGTTCGGCATATTCGCGAAGCAGGCGGGCGCCAATGCCATGGAACGTGCCGGCCCAGGTCAGTGCGTCGGTCATGATACCGGCGTTGTCGCCCAGCACCTTGCGCGCGATGCGCTCGACCCGTCTTGCCATCTCCGACGCGGCGCGCCGCGAAAACGTCATCAGCAGGATCCGGCGCGGATCCGCGCCCCGGACGATGAGATGGGCCACCCGATGGGCGAGGGTATTGGTCTTTCCGGAACCGGCGCCGGCGATGACAAGAAGGGGCGCGCCGGGAAGTCCGCTTGCGCTGCCGTGTTCGACGGCCTGCCGCTGCTCGGGATTGAGAGTTTCGAGGTAAGCGGTTGGGGTCTGCACCGGGGCGGTCCGATTCTGATTCGATCGAAGCACGGTCGGTGATTCCCGCTGGCATCGCAACATTTTAGGTGCGTGGCCGAACGTGCCGGGGCTGTTATGCGCGCTATCGCCGCCTGGCCGGCCGCTACTGTCCGGCGATTGGACCCGGTCGCAGGAACTTTTTGATCATGATCGGTTTTTCTCATGACGGAGGTGAACGTCATGATGGATGCTGGAGTGGGGCAACCCTTGTCGAAAGACGAAGTGAAAATCCGCGAAGCCGCAGATCAAGCCTACAGGGAACTGGAAGGCGAATTGATGCCGGAGGCGCGGCCCGCAGAGAAGCTGCTCGACGCGTTGCGCGCGAGAACGCGAGAGGCACCGCTTCAGGCGCTGGCCGTCGCATTCATTCTTGGCGTGATGGCGTCGCGGCGCTAGCTGGCAGGCTGTCAAAAGAAAAAGACCGACGGGCGTGACGCCGTCGGCTTTTCCTTGCGACTGCCGGCCCGGCGTCCGGTTCTGTCGCAATTACACGTTGATCGTGCGCGCGGATGGTTAATCGAAAGTTAAGATAAAAATCCGTGCTAAGCCGGTCCCGGTGAGCGTAGCCTTCTTGCCTGGATTGCAGTCGGGAGCGGTCGTTCGGAAGGACACGACATGCGATCGGCGGCGGCGAGCTTTCTCTTCGGTCTGTTAGCTGTGTCGGCCCCGGCGTTGGCAGAGCCCCTGACGCTGGATGTCACCGAAGCGGAGGCCGCCTATGATACCCGCAACAGCCAGCCGCTCGTGACCTTCCGGCTGTCGGAAGCCAGCCGCAAGGCGTTTGCGAATTTCAGCGCGCAACATGTCGGTGACAAAATCGACATCCGGGTCGATGGCAACAGCGTGATGCAGCCGGTGATCCGTGAGCCCATCACCGGCGGCGTGGGTCAGATACTCGCCGCGAGCCCGGACGGCGCGCGGCGACTGACCGAACGGCTGAAGTCCAACGCGCCGTTGGTCGTCGAGGCGATTCCGTGACGCCCCGGTAAAAATCCCGGCGACTGATTTGGGCTTGCCGCAACGACAAAGTAACGGCGATGCGTGCGGCAAAGTGGCACGACGGGCAAATCACCAAAAGTCTGTCCAGCCCTTCGCGCAAAAATATTTTCGTTGCGGCGTCGCGCAAATCATTGGTCTAACTTCGCCCGTCTCGCGGCAACAAGAGGGGCGATCGCGATCGTCACGACGTGCGGTGGGATGCGATGGACGTGAGGGCCGCGACTGACGAGCGTGGCTTTTGCGTACGGTGAAATCGTTTGGGTCCGACGCCCCGGTGCTGGCGTCAAGTTGGCGAGAGGCTAACGCTTCGAGCTGACGATGGTGGCAAGAAAGCCGGTCACCAGGACGATTACGTATACGCCGTAAAGCCGTTGCGCAGGGAAGGCCGGATGCCTCCGCCAAACCTGTATGCTCGTGTGCGCACTATGA
>JBBRSX010000029.1:0-50196 GCA_038244925.1 Hyphomicrobiales bacterium
TCGTATCATCGGTCATGGCGGGCGTGGCCAGAGTTGGAGCGGACAGGGTTGGCTTCGCAACCGAATCCTACGCCGGATCAGCGCCTTACACCACGCTCGCCAGCCTCTCATCCATCGTCTCGTGAATAAGAGCGGCTAGAGTAGTTCCTTCTCAGGTGATCGATCTCATTCAAAAGTGCTACCCGGATGCCGACGCCAACCCTCTTTTCAACATACCCTCGAACGATGCCGCTGTGCTTTCCGCAATCATTAATTTAGTCGATGACATTCCTGAGGAGCTACTAACGATTCACGGCGAAGCATACACCGATCTCATTTTTGGTCTGGAAGCGATGGGATCGGTAATTGAAAAGTGGACTCACACTGACCATAGGCACGTCGCGCGCGCTCACAACGGCAAAAATCCTGTGATGCTTGTCCGGGATGCACTTCGTCAGTGCCCCGATCAACACCCGTCACTGGCCAGCGACGAATTGAAATTTATTGTTGGCAATGATCTTTTGCGGGAGAGCATTCGCCTTGATATCAGTGCTGCGACAGCTGGACTGAGTCAGGGGGAGTATAAAACTGCTACGGTATTGGCCGGTTCGGCGCTAGAAGCTCTGTTGCTTTGGGCAATCGAGCAGCGAGGAATAACTGGCACCCCGCCCGGCGTAAAAACAAGAAAACCCGCTCCACCAGATTGGGATCTGACGGAGTATATCAAGGTTGCCAGACACATTGGCATCATCACCGATGATACGGTGAAGCAGGCGGAACTTGCCAAGGATTTTAGAAATCTTATCCACCCAGGGAAAACAATTCGGTTGCAACAGGTGTGTGATCGCGGGACAGCTTTGAGCGCTCTAGCAGCATTCGAACACGCAGTACGCAATTTATCGTAACACTGGCCTCGCCATATCGATCGCATTCAATTCCCGATCTCCGGTCTGCGTCGTGCGCCACGCGCCGAGCCGCTCGACCACTAACTTAGCCTTAAGTAGCCGCCGCAACACACGGGCCGCCTTCGTTTGGTTAGGCTCCGCGCGGGCGCCGTAAGTCCAGCCAAGTGCCCTCGCCAGATCGGTCGGCGATGACCCTTGGGCGTTGCTCACGGCACGTAGCACGCGCTCGTCATCCATGTCGGTGCGTTGTTCCATGACGGCCGCAGCGCTTTCGCCAACGGGCTTCGCAATCACGGTAGGAATGAAACGGCCCCGCGTGTCCTTCAAGGTGGGATGGTCGCGCATTGTTTCGAGTTCGAACCGAAGCGCCCACGCGTCGGATCCCCGGAACTTTCCTTGCGCACTCGCGACAAGCAGTGTGTCTTTTTTCTGCACGGCAATGTTGCCGTCGACTTCGGCCAGGAAGGCGCCGCCGCCGCGGGGGATTAGATCGTCCTCGCCGGCGCGTTTGGTCGGGTGACACAATACCAACACGGCCGGCCCGCCGGGTAGCAGCGTGAGCGACCGGAGCTGCCTGGCATAGGCGCCGGCCTGCGTGTTGGAGTTCTCGTCCTCACTGCCGAAATTGTAAGCTGCCGCAGTGTCGACGACGACCAGGGCTAGCCGCAACCCTTTGACCGCTACTTCAGCCGAGATGCGTTCTGCGACTAATGACAAGTCCATCGCGCCCGCCAGAAAGTGAATATCGGCGGTCGCGGGGTCAATGCTCATGTTGCGGGTGACGCCAAGGTGGCGCGCTTGGACGTCTGACGGATTTTCACCGGCGAAATAGAGGACAGTGCCTTGCTCGACAGATACGTCACCGAGCGGCCGGCCCGCGGCAACGTGGCAGGAAAGACGCATAGCAATAGCCGTTTTGCCGACGCCTGTCTGTGCCGTCAGGCTGTAGAAATATCGACGTTGCAAGATGCCGTCGACCAGATAATCCGGAGGCTCGAACCCCCGAACAAACTCAGCAGACGATTTGAGCAAGTCCGGTAGCGGCGCTGCGGGCGTGGGGAACGGAAGTACCGACATTTCGAATTCCTTGATTCTTGCGAAATAGGTTTGCTGATCGGCTTCGAGGCACTTTTTCGCTTTTGCCAACGAAGCCGCCGGCCAGAGGTGATCGTATTTCACGTGCCAGGCGGCGGTAGCGGCGGCGTGCTGGACTTCAGCGGCCTCGACTTCCTCATCGGTGGAATTGGCGGCCATGCACACCTTGCGACATGCGCGGTCAATTGCGCCCATTTCCAGCTCGGCGGCCTCGCGCTCGGTTTTCCGTTTCGCGATTAAATCCTCAAGAGGATCCGGAGCGCCGGCCGCGAGCCAATCGGCATACGCGGCATCGTCGCGTGCCTTTTCCCATTCGGCCATCTTGGCCTTGGATGCCGGCGAGAGAGCGAGATAGCGTTGCCGTCGTTGGACGAATGCCACCCAGCCAGCGTTATCTTTAATGTTGATTGACCTGCGCATCGTGGCTCCATAGTTAGAGCCCGATCGAATAGTGCTTGCAAAACCGACGAAATGTGATAATCAATGAGTGCGAACTACATTGAAATCAATTTCGCCGCTCGGTCGCACCATCGACCGGGCGGTTTTCGTTTAAGTATTGCCGAGCCAATCGCCCACGGCGGCGGCTGGGATCAGGCGACGTCGACCGCAGCGCGTCTCGCGGGGGCGCTTTTCTTCCGGAAGATTGTAGAAGTGTGCGCGGCTCACGCCGACGAGCGCGCAAAATTCTTCGATCGAATAGGCCAGCCGGTCAGATTGAGCGGGGGACATAGCCATCTGCATTCTCCAAATTGCAAAAAACTCCGCGACGACCAATCAAGGTCAGCGCGGAGCGGTGGACTGCTATAGATTCTAACATACGTGAAAAGACTGAATTAAAAGTTACCACGTACCTCGGGGCGCCCGGTGGTTACATTCGCCAAGCGCGTGGCCGCATTTCACCGTTGATCCGAGGCAGGCCTACAGCCAAAAACTGTGCAAACGTTCGTTGGCCATGCTACGTTGCAGATGACCATGGACACGTACGGGCACCTTTTTCCAAGTGCCTATCATTCGAAGGGTATGGACGACATTGCGAAGGGACTTTTCGTGACGCTCGAAAATCTGATTCCGTGGATATACAAAATACCTTCCCGTGCGATGAAATTGCACGATAAAGGCCACGGGAGGGGCAGATGAAGGTTTACTTGGGCACAATGCTGATCGTCATGGGGTTGGCAATCAGCAGTGCATCTGCAGAGCAGAAGCAGTTCACAGCGAACGAAGCGTTGGCCGGCTACTCGAAAGATCTAGCATCGGTCAAGCTGTACCTTAAGGGCATGGATGAAGCGTTAAGTTGGGCCAACGCCTTACTGCACAACAAGAAACGCCCGTACCTTTACTGCGAACCGAAGAACGTCACCATCACGGTTGATCAGTCTGTCGACATTATGCGGAGGTTCGTCGCTAATCGTCCCGAGGCTGGCGAGTGGCCTGTCGGCATGACATTCCTAATCGCGATGGAGCAGGCTTTGCCCTGCTCTTGATGGTTTTATTGCGAAGGGGCTGTTCAGCTAAAGGCATTTCTCAGTGAAGAAGTCATTTAAAGAGCTAGAAGAGCTGGTAGCGAAGATACAGAAGCAGTTGGCTCCGCACGCGCAAGTGCAACACAACGTTCTGATGGTCGGCCGTGCGAGCAAGCGCAAGCGTCAGATTGACATTCTTGTTAAGCAGAAGATTGGTCAATATGAAATCAACGTGGTCATCGAATGCAAGGACTACAAAAAACCAGTGAACGTTAAGGGCGTTGAAGAGTTCTATGGGTTGCTCGACGATGTAGGCGCTCAAAAAGGCGTATTAGTCTGCCCCAAGGGTTTTACGAAAGCAGCGAAAACGCGGGCGGACGGATTTCAGATCGATTTGTATAGCCCTTTCGATACTGATGCTCACAAATGGCAGGTAAAAGCGACAATACCGGCGATATGTGATTTTAGATCCGCAGCAATGTCGTTTGGGGTGGCAATGAGTGCACCATTTCCCTTCAAGATGCCGGGAGATTTTTATTCGAGTGTTGTTGCCTATGACACCGACGGCAACGAGTTGGGAACGCCCTTAGACGTCGCAATGCGCCGCTGGAATGATGGCGAATTTCCGTCCGCGGCCGGAGAGCATAAGAGCCTGGATATATTTACGACTCGTGCAGTGATGATGGACAATGGCTATGGCATTCGCGTGCCGATTCAGATGTCGGTGTCATTGTTTGTTGAGCAGCAACTCTTTTTTGGCCAATTGCCGCTGTCGCGCGTTTCAGGGTTCAAAGACGAAATGACTGGGAAGGTCATCACAAATGCCTTCGAATTCGGAATGCTTGAGCCCGATGAAGTCGAGAAAACATGGCTCGCAATCAAGACTGAAAGCGAGGCGCCGATTCACCCGGTGATAAAGATGCAAGGCCTCATTGCCTGGCGGGCCGGTTGAAGCCACCGGCACAACCAAGGCACATGAAAGCGGCCGTGCGATATTTGGGAGGTAGAACGATGGATGACCGCGAGTTTTCGCTGGTTTCTTACTTTCTGGAAGACAATCAGAAACTCCTCGCTGCCGGCAAGGTGCAGCGCTGGGAGGCGGTTAAGTGGGCCGTCACCGTCAACTTAGCACTGGCAACTGCATCAATATCTTTTTCCAAGAGTCCGGGCGCGTTCTTTATACTTTCGACGGCAGTCGCAGTGGTCGGTGGAGGCATAGCGTTTTATCACGATGCCAAAATATCAAGAGTGAGACAGACGTTCGAAGATATCTTTCAAAATCTCACTAATTCGGGCGTCGATTTTGTGAAGATAGTAAGCAAAGAAATGCCTGATCGAAAAACTCAAGGTCACGATTGGAGTGAACTCAGCCTCTTTTGGATAGGTCTGGCGTTGTCAGCTATGCCCACTTTTTTCGTCTATCTTGGGCTGGCTGGCACATTGGTTCCGCCGCAAGAGTAAGTGGCTTCCGCACCGGCCTGTACATCCGAGGCCCGGCACTTCTTCCACGACGATCAGCCAGCTTCCCGGCCTCTCGCCCATTCGTACCCGACGTCAGCGTCACGCTGCTCGCCAAGGGTTAGTAAGCCTTGCAGCCGGCTTGGCGTCACGCCGTATGCCTGCATTAGAGCCTTGTTCGACCGGCGTTCTTGTTTGAGCGCCGACTTCAATCCCGCAACAATTTCGTCAAGGTCACAATCTAGTCGGTACACGCCATTTTCGTTGTCAAATCGGTAAGTTTGCGCCATTCACGTTGAACATTCGCCAAGTTTCGCACAAATAATCTAAGCATCATCGTTGTTCTCGTAAGGCGCCAACGTAATTTGGCCGCCTACCATTTCGTCGAGAACGTTCAGGGCAAACGGATCGAGCGACTCGTCGGTCGGCTGCCCTGCTCTTTCGAGAAGTCCCCGCTTTTTCGGTGTCACGATGCGAACCTATCGATTTGCGCGTCAGACAGCGTCGCGGCCGCGTCGTTCCACTCAGCCCCGGTCACGCGTGGTAGAAAGTCAGAATGTTGAAAACTTCTCAGTGTTTCATCCAGGCGATTTCGAGTGTAGGAGAACGTCGGGGGCGGGCTGTCAGTGCCGATGAGATTCGAGTTCGATAGTGTTCGGTCGATCGCGGCAAGCCGCCCGCGCGCTTCGGACCGAATCATGGCAGCCGCAACGTCCGTCTTGTCCGACGGTGCCGGCACAAGCGCCTTGTAACGCGCATCGAGCGCCGCGGCGGCGGACTTCACGAACCCCTGCGCTCTGACGACTTCGTGCGCATGCTGTTTGCTGACGAACTGCCGAATCTCTTTCTGTTTGCCTTGGACGGAAAGGTTCGCATTCGCGTTGATCTCGCGACGCTTGGTTTCCACCGTTCGCGATGCTTCGATCGCGCGTTTGGCGGCGGCCGTGAACGGCTGCACACCGTGAACGCCGTCAAATTTTGCGAGTCGCGCGGTGAGGTGGTCGAGAATTCCGGGCATCGTGATTCCTTGTGAGTTATGCGGCGACGGGGTGTCGAGCGGCGACGGCACGTTCCCAAGCGACGAGTTCTCCTAAGCGCCAGTAACGGCGCTTGGCGATGTAAGTCGGCTTAGGAAACTCGGGGTCGTCATGAAGTCGACGCCACACCCACATATCACTGACGCCGCCGTAGCGGGCGCGCAGTTGTGCGGTGGGAATCAGTGTGTCGTCGGTCGTCGACATTGCTCGGCTTCCTGCTGTTAGATGCAGTTAGCCCCGACAACAATCATTCCGCAATCAATCGAGACACATGTTAATTTTGTACTAACGATTAATGTCCGTCGACGGCACGAAGAATCGTCTTGGGCGTTACGCCGAGTTTCTTGGCCGCCAACCTCGCTGCAGCCGGCGATGAGAATCCTCGTCTCAAGGCAGCCTGATAAACCTCGCGACGTTCTCTGTCCCTCTTGTGAGCGCGATCAACTGGTGTGACGTAAGGCTTCATTCGACGAACGATGCCACCGAGTCTTCGAATTTCTGCGAGATGCGAGCCCAGTTGGCATCCGGCAAATGCCGCGATCGCGGCGTCGCCGTTCGCCACGGCATCGCGAATGCGTTGGCAATAATTTTCCACAACGTATCTCAATCCGCCGGCATCAGCGAGCTTGGCCCACTCGGCTTGCGTCTGGATATCGGCAATGTTGCTTTCGACCTCAACTAACAGCGCTTCCAAGGCGGGTATAGGCCGCGATATCTGCCGCCTCGTCCCGGCTGAGCGCCATGTTGGGCATTTTCGGATGGGGATCGCGCAACAGAAATTCGATCTTTGCGGGATCGAAGCCTGGCCGTTTGGCGACCGAGGCAAACGGCGGCGCTTCGGTGGTGGCGGCCTTCTGATCGGCCGCGACCAGATGGCAGCCCGTGCACCATCGCCTGGCAAGAGTTTCACCCTGGTCAGGATTGGCGGCGAATGAGGGGGACGCCACAAGGCTCGCGATGAGGATCAGGTGGTGGCGACCGATCCGAAAACGGCCTGACATGCCGCTGCGCCGCTCTGATCGACCGGGATCAATAGACATTGCAAAAATCCGTATTTGTAGATGACAGCGCGTGGGTAACCTCGCGCGGGTGATTATTTATTGTGGTCACCGCTGCCGTGGTGCGCCGCCTGTTCGCAGCCTTTCGAACGCCCAGAACGCGAAAATACCGACGAACGACAGCAAGAAAACGCCGCCGCAAAAAAGGAAGGTTTGTACAACAGTTGAAGTCATGGCGCCCTCCGGGGATTGCGAACGCCGTGGCGGTTGCGACGACGGCACGCTTCAGTGTGGGCTATTTGCGGGACGCGGCATTGCGCCAGATCAAGTGGCGAGCCAGGGTCCAAGACCAGTTTGGACACATATTGGCTCGCCTTGCTTCGCATGGGCGTTGTGTGGGCTCTGTGCTGAAGGAGCTGACGATGAAATACGCTGTATTTGCGGCTGCCGTCCTCGCGCTTGTCTTCACGTTCAGCGCGGCTTCCGCGCGCATGATGTCGTGCACGGGGGACCTGTCAATAATGACGGTCATGATGGCAGGCATGCCAGACGGCCCGCACAAATCGGAGATGAACAAGCATCTCGCGATGCTGATGCGGCGATGGCCAGGGATGGCACCCGCGGATGCAGCGTGGCGATGAAGCAGATGATGGACGGGTCGAAGATGGGGATGATGAAGTCGGGGATGTGATCCCCCACTGATCCAGGCGCTTGGTCACGTCACGGCGTTTCCGATCACCTGCCGCGTCAATTCCGCAACTGGAATATCGCACCGACCCTGAGTAGGCTTCCAACCATCCGGCGAGACAATGGCCGGCAAAGCGGGATGCAACCCGCGATGTATGGATGGAAACCCGAGGGCTCGCCATGAAAGCACGTCCCGCAGGCGTTATACCGCCGATGACCACGCCGTTCCGCAAGGACGGCGAGATCGACTTCAAGCAGGTTGCGCCGCAGGTGGACTGGCTGATCGGCGCCGGCAGCCATGGCATGGCGGCGGGAGGATCGACCGGCGAGGGACATACACTCGACCACGAGGAATATCGTGACCTGATGGCGGCGACGGTGGAAGCCGCCAAAGGCCGCGCGCCGGTCATTGCCGGGATTATCGTCGATTCCACGCGTGACGCGATCCGGCGCGGCAAACTGGTACGCGACATGAATGTCGCCGCCCTTCAGGTCACCCCGGTGCATTACCTGTTCAAGCCGGACGAGCAGGCGATGGTCGATCACTTCCGCCGCATGGCCGATGAGACCGGCATGCCGATCATCATCTACAATGTGGTGCCGTGGTCGTATCTGTCGCCATCGTTGCTGACGCGCATCATGAACGAGGTGCCGCTGGTGGTCGGCGTCAAGCAGAGCGCGGGCGACCTCAAGCTGTTCGCCGATCTCATGATGATGGCGCCGGACAAACTGATCTACAGCGCGGTCGACGCGCTGATGTATCCGTCCTACGCGCTCGGCGCCCACGGATCGATCGCGGCGATCCTCAGCGCGGCACCGCATGCGTCGGTCGAACTCTGGGACGTGGTCAAGGCCGGCAATCATGTTCGTGCGCTGGAGCTGCACCAGAAATTGCTGACGTTGTGGAACGCTGTCGTCTCCGACAACCTGCCGGCCTGCACGCGCTACGCGCAATCGCTGCAGGGTCTGCCAAAGACCTGTTCGCGCGCGCCTATGCCGGAAGCGTCGCCAACGCAACAGGTCGCGATCAAGAAGGCTTTGGCAGGATTGGGCGCGTTGATAGGCCGCGTCGAAGCGGCGGAGTAATTCCGCTACGCGAAAACGCAACGCGAACAATCGCGCTGGGCCTCTCGCGGGCGGCTTTACCGGCGGTTCGCACCTGTTACTGTCCGGCTTCGTACGGGCTGATGAGGCATCGGCCCCAATCCAGAAACTGAAAAACCCAGAAACTGAAAAATAGAGGTCAACGCTTCCATGAAGGATTTTGCCGGAAAATTCGCCGTGATCACCGGAGGCGGCACGGGCATGGGCCGCGAACTGGCGCGCCAGCTCGTTGCCGAGGGCTGCAATGTCGCGATGTGCGACATTTCGATGGAGGCGATGGCCGAAACCAAGCGGCTGTGCGAGGCCGAAAAGCTGCCGCAGGGGCTGCGCGTCACCACCCACATTGCCGACGTCTCGATCGAGGCCCATCTGCTGCGTTTTCGCGATGAGCTGATCGAGCAGCAGGCGACCGACAAGATCCATCTGCTGTTCAACAATGCCGGTATCGGCGGCGGCGGCAGCCTGTTCACCAACACGCGCGAGCAGTGGGAGCGCACCTTCAACATCTGCTGGGGCGGCGTCTATCTCGGCGTTCGCACCTTCCTGCCGCTGATGATGAAGGCGGACGAGGGCCATATCGTCAATACTTCCAGCGTCAACGGTTTCTGGGCCTCGGTCGGCCCGGGCGTCTCGCATACCGCCTACGCCTCCGCCAAGTTCGCGGTGAAGGGATTTACGGAATCCCTGATGAACGATCTCAAGCTCAACGCGCCGCACCTCAAATGCTCGGTGGTGATGCCCGGGCATATCGGCACCTCGATCGTGTCGAATTCGCGCAAGGTTCAGAGCGGAACGGAGTCCGACGAACTGAGCGCGAACGAGATCCTGGGCGCACGCCAGCGTCTCAAGGGCATGGGTATCGATACCGATGCGATGTCGGACGACGACATCCAGAAGATCGCGCAGGATCGCGCCCGCAGTTTCCGCGACGAGGCGCCGACCTCAGCAGCCGCTGCGGCCAAGATCATCCTCGACGGCGTCAAGGCCGGGCAATGGCGCATTCTGGTCGGCGACGACGCCCACAAGCTCGACGAGCGCGTGCGCAAGACGCCGGAACAGGCCTACACGCCGGAGTTTTACAAGAGTTTTGCCGAAGAGGTCGGCTGGCGGCTCGGTTGAGCCGCCAGAGCCCGAAAACGCGATCTATCCCCGCGCGACGCGCGCGCGTGAGCCGGCGCGATAGGCGAGGCGGGTGTGCCCTGCGCAATAGGGCGCGCCTTCGAGCGGCGTGTTGCCGCAAAAGCAAAAGTCCTCCGCGCCGGGCGTGCTGATCGGCCAGCGGCATCGTTGTTTGCTGAGCTCGAACAGCGAGCAACGATGCTCGCTGACGACCGCTGCACCGGGAACAGGTTCGCCGTTCTCGTAGACCGATCGCAGCATCTGGAACTGCAGCCTGGGTGTGGATTTGGAGACGCGCTCCTTCCTGGGCAGGCGCGGTTCGGCGTTGAACTCGCCGCGCGTCAGACCGAGGCGGGAAAGCTTGCCGATCACGGCATTGCGGCTGACGCCGATTTCGGCGGCGATCTCGCGGCAGGAAAGGCCGGCTTCAAAATGGCTCTTCAGGCGTTCGACGCGTTCGGTAGTCCAGGTCGGTCCAATTGCAAACATGTTGGCGGTTCCAATCGTTGAGCCGCCGCATTCTCATCCGTCAAGGCGTTCTGCCATTGTCGCGGATCGCAAGCAGCCCATCTTTTATGGCGAGCCGGATGCCTTCCTCGATCAGAGTCTTCGCAACGCCGGGAACGCTTGTACCGTGGGTGCCCTGTCTGACCAGTTTTTCGAGGTAGGTGATGGTCGAGAGCGCCAACGTGACGGGAACGCGGTCGGTTTCGGCTTTTTCTGTAGCCATGGGGAACGCTAACTTTTAAACGCTGTACTGAAAAGTATCTATTTAGACTCTATTAAGTTATCGCGGCGGGAGTCAACCCGCGTGCGATCGCGCCAATTATCCCATTGGAAAAACAAGAGAAATTTAGCGGCGGATGAATGGTGCCAATTAACGCCGGCGCGTACACGGCTCTGCGCACCCCCGCATCGGCCCGATCGGGACGCGGCGAAACGATGCAGCCTTGGCCCATTTTCTCGATTGCTTCGCGCCGTTCGCGGTGGCGATGATGTGGTGGGGCGGACGACGGGCGCGATGGCGATAACGAACGGTCTCTACTCAATTCAGATCGAAATGAGGGATGGCGGGCACGGCCATGCCTCCGGCGTTCTCATGCTGATTGACGGCACCATCGCCGGCGGCGACTCCAATTTTTATTACACCGGCACCTACAGCGCCGATCGCGGTAAATGGCGCGGCGAACTGACCACCAACGAGCATACCAAATCGGTTGGCGTGCTGCCGCTGTTCGGCGGGCGCGAAGTCACCTGCGGCTTTACCGGCACCTATGCCGGTGACGGCGCGGAAGTTGAGGGAACCGCGCTGGTCGGAAAGACCAGCGTATCGTTTCATGCGAGGCTCGCGCTGCAATCGGCGCTGTGAAGGTGTCACGCGGCGTACTGGTCTGTCTTCCGGCTATTTCCTGGCGAAGGTCAGATTGCAGGAGCGGAGTTCATTGCGCTTTCCGGCGCCCCGATTGGCCTCGAACTGGGCGTCGACCGTATAGCGGTACTCCGACCCGGTCTTGATTTGGCCAACGGAATATTTGGCGTCGCCGGTCAAACCCCGCACGTTCAGCTTTGCCTTACCGTCCTTTGCGATCTCGCCCTGCATCATGAGCCAGTTGGGCTTTCCAGTCGATTGGTCCTCGGCGCGAAGAACGCCATCCGTCACGACCGCGGTCAGATATCTGGTGTAACCGCGAACCGATCCCTGATCTGCGCAGGTGACCGTCACATCCCACGTTCCATCAAAACTTCCGGTGCCGCTCGCCGCCGCCGAAGGCGAGTCGGCAGGCATCGCGCGCGCCGTTTTCTGCTTGAGGCCGTCGATACGTGCCTTGGCGAGGCTGCTGAACGAACAGGCCGGAAATCGCGAGACATGATCTTCGTAAGCGGCGATCGTACCGATGGAATCGGCCGCCTTCCAATGCGCTTCGGCACTCGCGCAACGATCGACCGGAGCGGCCGGCGGGGAGGCGGCGATATTGATGGAAACCGGCCCGTTCAAATAGAGTTTGCCGACGATCGAGAGCGACAGTTCGGGGAGCTGTGCCTTGCCGCTGGTCTCATAGACGTCGGAGCCGATCTGGCGAAAGATGTCCCCGATTTCGTGCGGTTCTTCGATGCGCTTGAGGAAAGCCGCGGTGTAGGGGCTGTTGCGTCCGTTGCCGTCGTCAGCCGTCTGTCCTGCCTGGGTAGAGAACGAAACGATTGTTCCGAGAGGGGCTTCCATCTTTGACAGGCCCTGGCGAACCAGCACGCCTCTGGTTTGCCCGATCGACCGCTTCAGGGTTTCGGCAAGCGGGTTGTCGCGACAGGAATCCAGCACCAGGATCTTCAGGTTTTTTGCCTGTTGCAGATCGTTCATGATGTCGTCGACGCGCGTGAAGCGCTTCAAATCGGCCTCGTCGTCCAGTTTGGCGTCGATCGGCATCAGGTAGTTGACGCCGTTGAACTGCATCGCGTGGCCGCTGTAATAGAACAGGGCGACGTCAGCGTTGCGCGCGGCGCGCGAAAAACGGATCGCCGCGTCTTGCATCTCGGACTGGCTCATATCGATTCCGGAGATGACTTCGAAATCGCTTCGCTTGAGCGCCGCCGCTACATCAGCGGCATCGTGCGGTGGATTGGGCAGGCCGGCCTTGTAGGCATAAGCGCCGTTGCCGATGACCAATGCCACCCGCTTGTCTGCCGATGCCGGGCCGCAGCCAAGCCAGCAGGCGCCTAGAAAAACCAGGCAAAGTTTCTGAAATGTGTTCAATTGAATAATCCCTGCGATCGAATGGCAGCAGATTATTCAAGAATGGAAAAACCGCAACGCCTCCGTTGCGACACCCTGTCACAGCGGCGGCGCCAACGGCTCAGGCCTCCAGCTCGATCTTGACCGGAAATTTCTGCAGCAGCCGTTGCGCCATGACCGCCTTGTCCGGTGGCGCCTTGATGCGCAGAAAGAGCCCGCGCGAGGGATCGGTGATCGCCTCGACGCTGACATCGTTCGCCAGGCCTTCGCTCGCCAGCAATTCGCGCGCCGCTTCGCCGGCGGCGATCTCGCGCAATTTCGGCTTGAAGATTTTTCCGATCGGCGTCACCGGCATTTCCGCAATCACCGACACCGCGCGCGGTCGCGCCGGCGGCTCGAGAATCTTCTCCAGCACGAAGGCGGAGAGCGCCAGCGGATCGACATGGACGCCGGGCTGCACCGAGACGAACAGCATCGGCACTTCGCCGGCATAGGCGTCGGGGCGTCCGACTGCGGCGGCCAGCGCGACGCCGGGAAAGCCGAGGGCGGCGTCCTCGATCGCGCGCGGGTCGATATTGTGGCCGCCGCGGATGATGACGTCCTTGGCGCGGCCCATGATGTAGACAAAACCGTCGGCGTCGATGCGGCAGATATCGCCGGTGCGCAGCCAGCCCTCGTGGAAGGCGTCTTCGGTTTGCTTCTTGTCGACATAGCCCGGGAACACCTGCGGTCCCTTGGTCAGCAACTCGCCGACCGGGGACGGCCACGGGCCGGTGTGCAACTGGCCACCGGCGAGGATCGCCAGCTCAACCATCGGATTTTTGGTGCCGACGCTTTCGGGCCGCGGTTTCAGGCCGGCAAAATCATGCGTGATCGCGCCCGACAATTCGGTCATGCCGTAGACCTGTTGCAAGCAGGGGCCGCCCCAGGTCGCAAGATAGCGCCGCTCGATTTCCGGTGGACAGATCGAGGCACCGGTTGGCGTCACGCGCAGGCTCGAAATGTCGCAACCATCGACCGGAATATCGGCCAGCGCACCCAGTGTCGTCGGCACGTTGCCGGCATGGGTCAGGCGATATTTCTCGATGATGCGCCAGAAATTGGTGACCAGCGCCGGATCGCGCGCGCCGGCGGGGCCGGGAATGACGATGGTAGAGCCGATCGACATCGAGGCGCCGACACCAACGAAGAGGCCGCCGACATGGAACAGCGGCAGCGAGATCATGCCGCGGTCGCCCTTGCGGTAGTCCAGCGCCATCCGCGAGGAAACCGAGGAGGCGACCATCGCACGGTTGGTGAGGCGCGCCACCTTGGGATGCCCGGTGGTGCCGCCAGTCGGCAGCATCACGGCCACCCGATGGGCTTCCGTTGTATCGGTGCATCTCCCGTAATCGTCGCGCCATGTCGGGTCCGGCTTCAGGATATCGCCGTCGAAAGCGATCGTCCCGTCGAGCGGCGCGATCACGATCCGCTTCAGTGAGGGCACGTCCCGTTGCAGGCCTTCGATCTTCTCATAAAGTCCGCCCGGCATGCCCGGCGGCGGCGCCAGCAACAGTTTTGCCTTTACCGCATTGAGCTGGGCGATGATCGCCTCGCGCGTGAACAGGAGATTGAGCGGTTCGGCGATGCCGCAGGCCGCCGCACCCCAGATCGCGACAATCGCGGCCGGGCAGATCGGCAGCAGGATCGCGACCGCATCGTCCTTGCCGATGCCCTGGGCGCGGAAGAAGTTTTCGGCCGCCTTGACGCAGCCCATCAGGTGATCGTTGGAGACGGTGACGGGGTTGGGATCGAGCGGGCTGCGCAGGTAGACCACGGCGTCGGCGCCGGGATCGGCCAGCGGCCCGGCGCGACGAGATCGAGAATACGCGGGCAGGTCGTCAACTGTTCCCGCATGTCCTTTTCGCGCGCCGCCTCGTCGGCCGGCGATAGCCTGTCCTTGAGCATGTCTCTTCCCCGGTTTTTTTCGTTCGTTTATTGTAGCTATCGCGGCAAGCGCAGCACAAGGGCCGCGCGTTAGCCGTGAACGACCGTCTTTGCGATCATGCAGTGAATGCCCTTGGAGCCGTTGACGGTCTGCGTGACGCGCAGGTCGGCGGCGAGGCTGCAGAGGGTGTAGGCGTCCTCGCGCGACAGGTTGCGCTTTTCGCCGAGCAGCACGATCATGTCGCGCAGCGCACGCACCACGCACTGGTCGAGATCCGGATCCATCGCCATCGTCATGTAATGCGTCGCGGTCTCGGCGCGGGGATAGTCGAGCTGCAGGTCCTTGCGCAGCGTCAGCCGGAAACGGCCCTGCAGCGCGGTCTCGATCGCGGTGACGCAGACTTCGCCGTCGCCCTGCACGCCATGGCCGTCGCCGCAGGAAAACAGCGCGCCCGGCACGAACACCGGCAGATACAGCTTGGCGCCGGCGCCAAGCTCCTTGTTGTCGAGATTGCCGCCCATTGCGCGCGGGATCAGCGAGGTGATGCGGCCCCAGGCCGGCGGCGGCGACACGCCCATCACGCCGAAGAACGGCGCCAGCGGCAGATCGAGCCCCCATGGCATCCGGCCGACCATTCGCTCGCGGTCGAGCGGAATGTTCAAGAGGCGCGTCTCGTGGAAATCGTCGGGCAGGGTGCCGGCCAGCGGGCGGATCAGATTGTAGCCCCAGTCCTGCCGGAGCTGGACGTCGAGAATATCAACCTCCAGCACGTCGCCGGGCGCAGCGCCTTCGACCGCGATCGGGCCGGTCAGGATATGGCCCGGCACCATCCGCTCGTTTTTGGCGTGAATATCGGCAAGCTCCGGCGGAACGTGAAATTTGCTGCGGTCCGGCACCACGTCGGGGCCGCCGGTCACGGTGTCGACGGTGACCTCATCGCCGCTGGCGATGGTCAGGACCGGCTTCAATTTCGCTTCAAAGAAGCCCCAGTGACAGGTTTCGGGACTGGAATGCAGATGATGATGTGTCATGAGAAGGCTTTTCGTTGAGTGGGACGCGTGAGTGTGCCTCGTACTGGACGATATGTCGACGTTGTCCAGGTGCGGTCGTTGCCGGGCTTGACCCGGGAATCCATCTTCTTGAGAAAAATTTCGCTAAGAATGATGGATACGCGGGTCAAGCCCGCGTATGACGAGTTCACTTAAACACAGAGGCCTCCCTTGTTTTTTGTACTCTCCAAGACGATCGGCTTCATGCTGCTGCCGACGAATTTCCTGATCGGCCTCGGCTTCGTCGGAGCTGTCCTGCTGGTGACGCGCTTTGCGTCGCTCGGCCGCAAGCTGGTGATGACAGCGGTGTTCCTGCTGGTGATCTGCGGTCTTTCGCCGCTCGGAAACATGCTGCTCTATCCCCTGGAATCGCGTTTTCCGCCGTGGGACCCGGCGCGCGGGGCGCCTGACGGCATCGTCGTGCTCGGAGCGTCGATTGAAGCCGATCTGTCCGCCGCGCACGGCACGCCGGTAGTGCGCAACGCGCCGGATCGTATCATCGCCGCCGCGGCGCTGGCGCATCGCTATCCGAACGCGCGCATCTTGTTCACCGGTGGTAGCGCAAATCTGCTTTCGAACGATGCCAGGGAAGCCGACTTCGCCGGTGGACTGTTCGAAAGTCTCGGTGTCGCCAAATCCCGGCTGATCATGGAGCGGCTTTCGCGCAACACGCTGGAAAATGCCGAATTTTCGAAGGCGCTGATCATGCCCAAAGAGGGTGAACGGTGGCTGGTGGTGACGTCTGCGTTCCACATGCCGCGATCGGTCGGCCTGTTTCGAAAAGCGGGTTTTCCGGTAGAGGCCTATCCGGTCGACTGGCGCGTCGGCAAACGCAGGGACGTGCTTGAGTTTTCGTACCATGCGCTTGATGGATTGGCGCGGCTTGACACGGCCGCGCGCGAATGGATGGGTCTGATCGCGTACCGGGCCACCGGCAAGATCGATCAGTTGCTTCCCGGGCCGGTCCCGAACTAAAAGCAGGTGTCATTACTAGGACAAGCGCGCGTTCAGCGCCGATTTGGGAGTTTACGCCATGCAACAGCAAACGCCGCCGGAAGCGCTGGATTTGGCCGGCATGGTCGCAGATCTGAACAGTCTGCTTCGGCTGAAGACGACCGTCATCGGCATCAAGATGTTCGCCACCGTCGAGGAGATGACCTCGATCCCGAAAATTCGGCGGCCGTCGGCGGTGCACACCACCGACCAGATCGTCAGCATGGCCTCGCGGCTTGGCTGGACCGTCGGCATCACCGGCGAGGATCTGGTCGGTGCGCAGTGCCGCGCCGTGATTGGCCTCGCGCCGCAGGACGACAAGTGGCTCGCGGGAACGAATTACGTCGGCGTCTGGCACGGCACCGCCGAGGACGCGCGCAAGCGCCAGGAGGCGCTCGACGTCGTGCCTTACGGCAAGTATCAGGCGATGGCGGTGAGCCCGCTGACCAGCGGCCGGCTCGATCCGCCGGATATCTGCCTGGTTTACGCAACGCCCGGCCAGATGATCATCCTGATCAACGGCCTGCAATATACCGGCTACAAGAAGTTCGAATGGGGTGTGGTCGGCGAGACCGCGTGCGCGGATTCGTGGGGCAGGGCGCTGAAGACCGGCGAGCCCAGCCTGTCGCTGCCGTGCTTCGCCGAACGCCGTTACGGCGGCGTGCCCGATGAGGAGATGCTGATGGCGCTGTCGCCCTCGCATCTCGCCAAGGCCATATCAGGCATGAAGCAACTCGCCAAGAACGGCCTGCGCTATCCGATCGCGCCCTATGGTATCCAGGCCGACGTACGCGCCGGGATGGGCGTCTCCTACGCGAAAACGTAATTTTTATCGTCATTGCGAGGAGCGAAGCGACGAAGCAATCCATTCTTTCTTTTACGTCTACGCCGCAAGATGGATTGCTTCGCGGAGTTTATCATCGGGCGGCGCTTCGCGCCGACCCGTTGGCTCGCAATGACGGGAAGTCTTAGAGGAATCCACAATGAGCTCTTCGTCGAAATTCGACATCGTCGTCTATGGCGCCACCGGCTTCACCGGCCAGCTTGTCGCCGAATATCTGGCCGCGCAGTACAAGGGCGATGCCGGTCTGAAATGGGCGATGGCCGGGCGCAGCAAGGAAAAGCTCGCGACCGTCCGTGATGCGATCGGCGCGCCCAAGGACACGCCGCTGATCGTGGCCGACGCCAGCGATCCGGCGTCGCTGAAAGCGATGGTGGCGCAGACGAAGTCGGTGATCACGACGGTCGGACCGTATCAGCTCTATGGCGCGGATTTGCTGGCAGCCTGCGTGGCATCGGGGACGGATTATCTCGATCTCTGCGGCGAGCCAGTGTGGATGCGCCAGATGATCGACGCCCACGAGGCTACCGCCAAATCGACTGGCGCCAGAATCCTGTTTTCCTGCGGATATGATTCATTGCCGTTCGAACTCGGCGTGTTCTGCGCACAGGAAGAGGCGAAGAAAGTATTCGGCGCCCCGGCCGCCCGGGTCAAAGGCCGCGTCCGCGCCATGACGGGAACGCTTTCGGGCGGCACCGCCGCGAGCATGAAGGCGATCTTCACGGCGGCTGCAAACGACCCAAGCCTGATCGCCCTGTTGCGGAATCCGTTCGTGCTGACGCCGGGCTTCGAAGGTCCGAAGCAGCCGCCGGGCAACCGGCCGGTGCTCGATCATGACCTCGATTCCTGGACCGCGCCGTTCGTGATGGCCAACATCAACACCCGCAATGTTCACCGCTCCAACCTGCTGATGGGCTTTCCCTACGGTCGGGATTTTGTCTACGACGAGATGGTGCTCACAGGTCCGGGCGAGCAGGGTGAAGCTCGGGCCAAGCGCATGACGGCCGCTAACACCTCGGAGAAGATGACCTCCACCGGACCGAAGCCGGGCGAAGGGCCATCGAAAGAGGAGCGGGAAAACGGCTCCTACGATCTGCTGTTCGTCGCGATTGCAGCCGACGGCCGCCAAGTGCGTGCGGCGGTCAAGGGCGATCGCGATCCCGGCTATGGTTCGACGTCGAAGATGATCTCCGAATGCGCGATCTGCCTGCTGCGCGACACGCCGGACGTTCCCGCCGGAATCTGGACGCCCGGCGCCGCGATGGGGCATCCGCTGATCAAGCGTCTGGTCGACCATGCCGGCCTTACGTTTGGGGTGGAGAAGTAATTTGCTGCGGGCGTGGGGGCTTATGAAGCCCTCACCGTCGCCGGGGACGCGGCGTTGGCGCTAGCCTTCCAGCGCTCGGTGCCGACATATATGCCCCACATCGTGCCCAGCATCATCCAGAAATGCCGCCAGTGGTCGGTATCGATGATGAAGCTCTCGCCGACGGTGCCGAGAAAGGCCGCGAAGATCGCCAGATAAGTCCGCTGCCAGGGCGTACGGACAGAGATGTAGCGGAAGCCGGTCAGCGCCGTGACGAACACCAGCGCCGGATAGCAGATGCCGGAAAGCCAGCCGCCCGACATGAAGGCGTTGAGATAGGAATTGTGGGTGTCTTCGGGAAAGTAGTTGTGGAACTGGAGCGGCCCGATGCCGAACGGCAAATCGAGCGCCATGTCGGCGCCGAGGATGTGGCGGCCGAACCGGCCGAACCGGCCCTCGTCATAGCTCTGGTCGAAGCTGGCGCGCTGCTTGAACATTTCCGCGATCGAGTCGAACGACAGCAGCACCGCGACCAGCGCGGTCGCCAGGATCACGGCGACCAGCGCCATCACGATGATCCGCGAGCGCTGCGCCTGCGAGCGGCTGGTTACCACCATCAGCGCCAGCATGAAGCCCGAGGTGATGACAAGTCCGCCCCAGGCCGCGCGCGAAAACGCCAGCAGGATGGCGAGCGACATGATGCCGAAGGCGATGGTGCTGCGGAACGATTTTCCGAATTTGTCGGAGACGATGCTTTGCAGGCAGAACAGCGCCGGCAGGACCAGGAACGCGCCGAGCACGTTCGGGTCCTTGAAGGTGCCGCGCGCGCGCTCATACAGCGTCAGTAGGTCATGGCCGCCCGGAACCAGGTTGAAATAGCCGCCGAGGGCTGCCAGCGATGCAATCATCGCGCCCACGACCAGCCCACGCCGGAGCATGTCGAGCCGGGCTTCGGTATCCTCGGAGATCACCATCGCGAAAAAGACCACGGTGACGGCCATGTACCAGGAGGTCGCGATCCAGTTGGCGACCTCGCTTTTGTCCAGAAACGGAATGGCACCGATGGTGTAGCCGACATTGAGCAGGAACAGGGCCAGCAGCAGCGGCACGAACACCAGCCGCATCCGCAAGCCGGTGGCAAAGAAGATCAGCGAGGCGCCGAGCGTAGACAGTTCGTAGGGGCTCGGCTCGATGAAGACGATGGCGCCGGACGCGCCGACCAGCCACACCAGCGCACGCTGAAGCGCCAGCACGCCGGGCGCCGCCGTCGTCAAGGATAGGGAGCCGCCGGCTGCCGCCGCATACGCCATCACACACTCACAAACACACGCAACTCGTTACGCCAGCAAATCGTGCTTCTCGTCATTGCGAGGAGCGAATGCGACGAAGCACTCCATCTATCTTCGCGTTGCGCTATGGATTGCTTCGCTTCGCTCGCAATGACGTCACAAATCAGTACGCGTTCTCGTTCTTGGTCATCAGCGCCAGCGGCGTCTTGAGCAGGATGAACAGGTCGAACAGCACCGACCAGTTCTCGATGTAATAAAGGTCGAACTCCACCCGCTTCTGGATCTTCTCGTCGGTGTCGACCTCGCCGCGCCAGCCGTTGATCTGAGCCCAGCCGGTGATCCCGGGCTTGACGCGGTGGCGCGCGAAGTAGCCGTCGACGGCCTCGTCGAACAGCCGGCTCTGCAATTTTCCCTGCACAGCATGCGGCCGGGGGCCGACCAGCGAGAGGTTGCTCTTGAACACGACGTTGAACAGCTGCGGCAATTCGTCGAGGCTCGACTTGCGGATGAAGCGTCCGACGCGGGTGACGCGCGTGTCATTCTTGGTCACGACCTTCGAAGCGGTCGGGTCGGCCTGATGGTGATAGAGCGAGCGGAACTTGAAGACGTCGATGCGTTCGTTGTTGAAACCGAACCGCTTCTGGCGGAACAGCACCGGACCCGGGCTGTCGAGCTTGATCGCGAGCGCGACCAGTCCCATCACAGGCAGTGCCGCGAGCAGGATCAGGAAGCCGACGACGTGGTCGAACAGCCACTTCATCACCAGGTCCCAGTCGGTGATCGGTGCCTCGAACACGTCGAGCGTCGGCACCTCGCCGAGATAGGAATAGGAGCGGGGACGGAAGCGCAGCTTGTTGGTATGGGCCGAGAGGCGAATGTCGACCGGCAGCACCCACAGCTTCTTCAGCATCTCCAGAATCCGCGTCTCCGCCGAAATCGGCAGCGCGAACAGCACGAGATCGACGCGGGTGCGGCGGGCGAACTCGACGATGTCGTCGACCTTGCCGAGCTTCGGGCTGCCGCCACAGGTATCCATCGCACGGTCATCGTTGCGGTCGTCGAACACGCCGAGCATGTGAATGTCGGAATCTTCCTGGACCTTGAGCGCCTCGACCAGCTTCTCGCCGTTGTCGTCCGCGCCCACCACGATGGTGCGGCGATCGAGCCGGCCATGGCGGGCCCAGTTGCGCACCAGCGAGCGCAGCACCACGCGCTCGGTCACCAGGGCGGCGAGACCGACGAAGAAAAACGACGCCAGCCAGAGCCGTGAAATCTCGCTGCCGAGCTTGACCAGGAACGAGGCACCGATGAACAGCAGGAACACGAACGCCCAGGACGAAATCATCCGGGTCATCTGCCGGAGCTGGCCGCGGAACACGTCGATTTCGTAGATGTCGGCGGCCTGGAAGCAGACCACGGCGCTCGCGGTCATGGCGACGATGGCGGCGGCGTATTCCCAGTGAAAGCCGCCGAGGCGGACGACATAGCCGAAATAGAGCGCGATGCCGATCAAGCTCAGCATGACGAAATCGACGAGGCGAACCACGCCCGCGATCACGATCGGTGAATAGGCGCGGCCGACTTTCTGATTGGCGACGGCAAGTGCTGCGGTCGTCAACCTGCGGCGCCGTTCGACCGGCGGTCGATCGGCGGTGCCGTCCATCGCGGCGGTCGCCGCGGCGTTTAACATCGAGCGAGCGTTGATTGGTTCCACGTGTCCACGTCCGTTCTTGCGCAGGCAGATAGGAACGCGCCAGCCACTGCGGAATTCCCCGCATCAGGAATTACGGGACAAATCGGAAGAAACAGTTACGTTGGTAAAGAACGGTTAACGGTTTGCAAACGCGTCGTGGTAGCCGGCCAGCACGCCCTCGACCATCGCCTTCTGCGAGAAGTGGACGAAGATCCGCTCGCGCAGCAATCTGGCGCGTTTCTGTGCGGCATCGGGGTCGTCGAGCGCGCCCTCGATGGCATCGGCCATCGCCGACGCCAGGCTGGGCGCAAACAACGCATCGGTATGGTCGGAACCGAAGATCTCGGGGATGCCGCCGACATTGGCAGCGACCATCGGCATGCCCGCCGCCGCGGCCTCGATCACGACATAGGGCATGGAATCGCCGCGGGAGGGAACCACCAGCAGCGAGCCCTTGGAAAAGCCGTAGCGCGCCTTGACGTGACCGATGAACCGCACGGCTTCGCCGAGGCCGAGCTGCTGCACCTGCGCATTCAGGTTTGCGGTTTCCTCGCCGTCGCCGGCGAGCGTCAGCGTCACCGGCCGGCCGTCGGCGCGTAGCCGCGCCACCGCGTCGATCAAGAGGTCGGCGCCCTTGATGTGCCGGAACTCGCCGACATAGACCACGTCGGTGGCGTCCTCGGCCTTCACGACCGGATCGAATTCATTGGCGGTGACGCCGTTGAACACGCAGCGCACCAGCCCTTTGGGGGTACCGATCGTGCGCTGGTAGGTGTCGCGCGCAAACGCGCTCTCAAACAGGAACAGGTCGGTCTTGTCCATCAGTGCGCGCTCGACGCGGGCGTAAAGGTTTCCCTTCAGCGTCGACAGCGGAAAGTGCAGCGAACCGCCATGCGGCGTGTAGACCCTGATCGTGTCGCTCAAGGCCTTGTTCAGCCGAAGGAGGGCGCCGGCCTTGGCGCCGTGGCCGTGCAGGACGTCCGGCTTCAGCTCGCCGATCAGGCGCCTGAAACGCGACCATACCAGGAGATCGGTCGGGAGCGGCTCGCGACGAATGGCGACGCGGTGGACGCCAAGCTTGAGGCGAGGGGCGATTTCAGCGAACGCCTGCTCGGCGCGTTCGCCGCCAGTGAGACTGTCGGCGATGATCCCGACATGATGGCCGCGCTCGGCCTGGCCGTTGGCCAGATCGAGGATATGGCGAAAGATTCCGCCCACCGGAGCGCGCGTGGCGTGCAGGATACGAAGCGGCTGGCCTTCGACAACAGGCATGATCAGAGCCAGCGTTCCACGCGGCCCGTGAGAGCGGGCGCGGCAACCGGGCATGGAATTGGGGCGAGCGCGCCTCGCATCACGAGAATCCTGACAAAAGTATCTGCCCGATTAAGGGCGTCCATGGTTAACAAAACATGATCGGACGCGCGCGGCCAGCCCTTTCCGGCCTGCAAACGGGCGAATTAACCCCGCAGCAACCTTAATGGAGTGTAATCGGCGCGTTGAAGTAGAGCAGTTGCGTTCGCGGGAGTGTGCGATGCGTTTAGCGTTCTGGCGTGCAGGCAAGGACAATGCGGTGGTGCAGCGGGCGATCCCGAAGCCCGCGCCGGCGATCTCCAGCCCCGTCGCATCGTCCGAAACCGGCGATCTCGACCTGCATGCGCTTGGTCAAACGCTGAAGCGGAAGCGGGGCTGGATCATCCTCCCGACGGCGCTGGCGGCGATCCTGTCGGTCACCGCCGTCAATATGATCACGCCCCGATATAAATCCGAAGCCCGTATCCTGGTCGATGGGCGCGAGAACGTCTTCCTGCGTCCGAGCGGCGAACGCAGCGAGGAGCGCACCTCGCTCGACGCCGAAGCCGTGACCAGCCAGGTCCAGTTGCTGCAGTCGCGCGATCTGGCCCGCGAGATCATCCAGAAGAACAAGCTGGCCGGGCTGCCGGAATTCAATCCGGTACTGCAGGGGGCTTCGCCGCTGAAGTCCGCACTTGCCTTGTTCGGTATCGGACGCGATCCGTTCTCGCTGACGCTGGAAGAGCGCGTACTCGATGCCTATTACGAGCGCTTCACGGCCTATGCGGTCGACAAATCCCGCGTCATCGTCGTGGAATTCCAGTCGCATGATCCCGAGCTTGCCGCACGCGTCGCCAATTCGATCGCCGAAGGCTACCTGGTGCTGCAGCAGAACGCCCGGCAGGAACAGGCCAAGTCAGCCAGCCAGTGGTTGTCGGGCGAAATCGAGAACCTGCGCAAGAAGGTCGCCGAGTCCGAATCGCGCGTCGAGGATTTCCGCTCGAAGTCGAGCCTGTTCGTCGGCACCAACAACACCACGCTGTCCAACCAGCAGATGGGCGAGATCAACACCCAGTTGAACAACGCCCGCGCGCTGAAATCGGATGCGGAGTCCAAGGCGCGGCTGATCAAGGAAATGCTCCAGAGCGGCAAGCCGATCGAGGCTTCGGAGGTGCTGAATTCCGAACTGATCCGCCGCCTGTCCGAACAGCGGGTGACGCTGCGTGCGCAGCTCGCCGAACAGTCCTCGACGCTGCTGGATATGCATCCGCGCATCAAGGAATTGAAGGCCCAGCTCGCCGATCTCGACCACCAGTTGCGCGACGAGGCGGGCAAGGTTTCCCGCTCGCTGGAGAATGACTCCCGCATCGCCAACGGCCGGGTCGAAGGTCTGACCGCCAGCCTCGACCAGATGAAGAAACAGGCCTCCTCGAACAACGGCCAGGACGTGCAACTCCGTGCACTCGAGCGTGAAGCCAAGGCGCAGCGCGATCTGCTCGAATCCTATCTCGCCAAATACCGCGAGGCGACCACCCGCGAGAACATCGAGGCGGCTCCGGCCGACGGCCGCATCATTTCCCGCGCCAGCGTATCCAACACCCCGGCCTATCCGAAGAAGCTGCCGATCGTGCTGATCGCGACACTGGCGACCCTGCTGCTCACCAGCGGTGCGATCGCGACCGGCGAACTGCTGCGCATGACCGCGCCGCGGGTTTCCGCTCTCGCGGTATGGCCGGCAGCGGTACGGGCGCCGTCGCTGGTGCCGGAGCTTCCGGAGTCTCCTGCCGAAGCCGTCGAAATCCCCGAGCCCATGCTGAGCGAAACCCGTGTGGATGTCCCCCAAACGGATGTCGCGGCGATGCCGAGTGAGATCGAGACATTGGCCCACACTCTTGCCGGCTCCGCCGGAGCCTTGCGCAAGGTGACCGTACTGGGCACGGCGTCGGGCGAGGGCATCACGCTGACCGCGCTGACGCTGGCGCGGCTGATGGCGCGACAGGCGAAAATCGTCCTCGTCGATCTCTCCGGCGCCTTGCCGACGATTCCTGCGGCATCGGCCGATCAGACGGCGCCCGGGCTTGCGGAATTGATGCAGGGCGAGGCGTCATTCGCGCAAATCATCACCAAGGACAGGCGATCGCGCCTCCATCTCGTCAGTGCCGGACGTGCGGGTTTCGATCGCGCACAACTGCAGTCGCCGCGGCTGATGCTGACGATCGACGCGCTGACGCGGGTCTATGATCATGTGCTGCTGGACGCCGGTGCGGCCTCAGATCTGCCGGCGGAACTGCTGACCTCGCAGGCGCGCGCGGTGGTGGTGCCGGAAGCCTCGATGCCGGCCGATGACCGCGCGTTGATGTGCGATCAGCTTGGGGCGGTCGGCTTTGCCGAGGTGATGCTGCTGAGCGGGCCGTGCGAGCCGTCGGATGCCGTCGAGCCCGTGCACGTGGTGGCAGCGTAAAGGTCGCTCAGTCGCTTCGTGGAGCGGGCAAAGCGCAAGCGTGCCCAGCATTCCGGATGATGTTGCCAATGGTGGGCACGGCGCTACCGCGCCTTTGCCCACCTACGTTTTCTCTGATCTATCTAGCTGAAAGCATTGCGCAGCTTTTGCGCCATCTCGAACAGCGCCGGATTGTGCTTCACCATGCGCTTGGTGCGGTTGAGACCCGACATGACGCTGGCGGCGAGCTTGCCGCGCTGGCTCAGCGCTATAAAACTGTCGAACATCGGTTCGTCGTCCTTGCAGAACAGCCGCTTGTAGTCATCCGATCCGATTCCGAGATCGAAGGCGCGATAGCCCTGCGCGGCGTAGTGGTCGATGATGTCGCGCATCAGGATCAGGCCGGGGCTGTATTTCGAGCTGGCCGACATCGTGTAGGTGTTGAACATCATCGAGTAGCGATGACCGTCGGCGACGCCGGCGAAGATCGCGATCACTTCCTCGTCGCATTCCAGCGCGTGGATATCGATGACGTGCTTGCCGTTGGCGAGCGGCGTGGTGCAGGCGAGGCGAATGAAGTCCTCGATGCCGGGGTCGGCAAAAACGTTGGGCAGCTTCTGTTCGGCCATCCGCAGCGGCTTGATGCGGAAGAACCAGTCGAGCAGCCGTGTGACGTCGGCCTCGGTTGCGGCGACATGATAGCGATAGCCGGGCAGTTGCAGCTTGCGCTCCTTGCCCTTCAGGCGCCGCCGGAACGAATTGCTGACCAGCGTCGCCGGCGGTGCACCCGGTTCCATCTTCAGCACCGGGCAGTCATTCGCCGAAGGCTGGTGCGGCAGCAGCGCAAGCGGATTGGGCAGGTCGCGCCAGCGCAGCGGCTGCTGGTGCAGCGCGAACACGTCGGCTTCGGATCGTTGCGAGATCGCCGAGATCAGGCCTTCGAGGTCGGCTTGTGTCGCGGTTGCGGCAAAATCCCGGTCCCACAGCGCCATGTTGAAGGTCGAATGCTTGCCGCCCATGAAACCGGCGCAACGCGCGCCATAGGCGTGCCTGAGCGCAAGAGGCAGCAGCAGCAGCGGCCGGCGTTCGGCGTCGTAGGCGATGACAATGAAGGGAGTAAGGCCCTCGCGCTCGCCGACCTGCCGCTGCCAGGCGGCAACGAAATCGAAGCGCTGATACGGCGTGCAGGATCCTTGCGGGTCTTCCAGGCTGCGCCAGACGGCCTCAGTGGAGGCGAGATCGTGGACGATATCGATGCTGGCGATGCGGCCGGGCTTCGACCACGCGTTCGTTTCCGCCGTAGCGTTTTCAATCGCGGCAGCCATGGTCATCGCGGAACCCGTGTTATATGAAATTGTTTACAATTTGCGGCTTTGGCCGACCTTCGCAGGGAAATGTCAACAAAGAGTAATACAATGCGGCTGCGGCGGAGGCTCGCGCGACCGCAATCGGGGACGGACGTTGGCGTCGGACATCAGTATCTTGCAGCGGGCCCTGATGGAGCTCGCTTATTTCAGCGGCTACGCGCGGTTGAAGCAGCGGCAGAGCGGTGGCGCCGGCGTGATCCTGCGGTTCGAACGCGTGCGTCCGCGCCGCTCTGTCGGGTTTCAGCCGCATCAAGGCAGCGAAATCACGCCGCGGTTTCTCGACCGGAGCATCCGGGCGCTGAAGCGCTGGAAGTTCGATATCATCACGATGGACGAGGTGTGCCGGCGCGCGGTGACGCTGCCGAAACCAAGGCCGTTTGTCTGTCTCACATTCGACGGCGGCTACAAGGACCTCGTCACGTCGGCCTATCCGTTGCTGGCGAAACACCGCGTTCCCTTCACCGTTTACCTGCCGACCGCGTTTCCCGACGGGCTTGGCGAAATGTGGTGGCTGGCGCTGGAAGAAATGATCGCGCGCGAAAGCCGCATCAGCCTGGTGATCGATCGCAAGGAGCGGCACTTCAACACCCGGCAGACCGAAGAAAAATACGAGGCTTTCGAATTTCTCGTGAGCTGGATGCGAACGCTGCCGCCGCCGGATCTCTCATTCGCCATCAACGATCTGTGCAAGCGCTACTCGGTCGATCTCGCGGCGTTGTCGCGCAGTGCGCCGATGGACTGGGACGACCTGACCAAATTGGCGGCTGATCCGCTGGTGACGATCGGCAGCGCGACGGTGAATTACCCCGTGCTGTCGAACCTCGGCGAGGCCGACGCCAGGCGGGAAATCGCGATGGGCAAGGCGGTCGCACAGACCGCCTTTCACCGCGACCTCCGGCATTTCGCCTATCCCTTCGGCGACCGCGCAGCCTGGCGGCGGCAGCATCTGGAGATGGTGCAGGAGGCCGGTTTTGCCAGCGCGGTATCGTCGATTCCGGGCGTTGTCGAGCCGAAAGGGTACACCAACCTCTACGCGCTGCCGCGCGTCGCCTGGGATGGACGGCAGCGTTCGCTGCGAATGATGCGCGTCCTGCTGTCCGGAATTACATTCCCAGCGGTGAGGCCGACACGGGATAACCTGGCATAACCTGGCTCAGGTTTGGCGATCCGGCCGCGACATCCAGCTCACGATCGGCATTGCCGGTAGCACCCATCCAAGGCCCGCCACGACGTAGAAGATCGCCTGCAGCAGGCCCGAATTGGCCAGCCACGGCGTCTGGGCGATCGTCATGCCCATCAGCGACCACACCACCACGAGCACCAGCAGGGCGATGGTTCCGAACAGTTTGCGCGTGCGCATCGTCATTTGCGTAACGTCATGGCGGATATGTGAAACTCGTTGCCGTTGGCGCGGCTTGCGCACGGGAAGGGGCGGACTATAAGGGGCGCACCAATTCAATCAAGCAGGGTTCCAGACGGGTTTATGGCAGGTAATTCCGCACAGCCGGGGCCGCAACTTGGCGCTGTCAGATGGTGGCTGGTTTCGGTCGCCGCCCTGATCGCGATCATGGTGCTGGTCGGTGGCGCCACCCGACTGACGGAATCCGGATTGTCGATCGTGGAGTGGAAGCCGGTCACCGGCGCGCTGCCGCCGCTCAACGACGCGCAATGGGAACAGGCGTTCGAGGGCTACAGGGCGATCCCGCAATATCGCGAGCTCAACGCCGGCATGAGCCTGTCCGAGTTCAAGACCATCTTCTGGTGGGAATGGAGCCATCGGCTGCTCGGCCGTGTGATCGGCGCGGTTTACCTGCTGCCGTTCCTGTTCTTCCTCTGGCGCGGTGTCTTGGGCGCTGAGTTGAAGCGGCGGCTGTGGCTGATCTTCGGCCTCGGCGGGCTGCAGGGCGCGGTCGGCTGGTGGATGGTGGCCTCGGGGCTGTCGCAGCGGGTCGAGGTTTCGCAATATCGGCTGGCGACGCATCTGGTGCTGGCGCTGCTGATCTTTGCCGCGATCGCCTGGACATTGCGGCGATTGACCGACCGGCCGCAGCCAGTCGTGCCATCGCGCCTGAAAATCACGGCCACGGCGCTGCTGGCGTTGACCTTCGTGCAGCTCTATTTCGGGGCGCTGGTCGCGGGCCTGCGCGCGGGCAGGGTGTTCAACACCTGGCCCGATATCGACGGCAGCTTGATTCCGTCCGCAGCAAGGTTGTGGTTCGAGGAACCGTGGTGGCGCAATCTGTTCGACAATACGCTGACGGTGCAATTCGAACATCGCATGACCGCCTATGCGCTGTTGGCTCTGGCGCTCGTGCACGCCATTGACGCCATCAGGTCGCGGGCCGGTGCCGTCGTCATCGCTGGCGCCTGGTGGCTGGTGGCGGCGATCACCTTGCAGGCGACGCTCGGTATTCTGACGCTGCTGCGTCAGGTACCGATCGATCTCGCATTGACGCATCAGGCGGTCGCGATCGCAGTGCTGACGCTGGCGGTGTTCCAGGCCGAACGGCTGGCGACGCGCCGCGTCGAGCAAGGCCAGCCGAAGCTGGTCGTGCCGGCCGGGCAGCCCGGCTGAGAGCTATTCTAATCCGTCTTGATCGTTGGAAATGCCGGGTTTGCGTGAGCTTTCCTCACCTTGGAACCCGGTTGACGGGTTTGTGCTGTTCAGGCCGCTTTACTTGAATCGTCCGGACGATAAAACGAGCCAAATCCGGTGTCGTTCATGTCTTCAGCATTCATCCAGGCCGCCATCATCCTGCTCCGCGAGGGGCTCGAAGCCATGCTGGTGATCGCAGCATTGGCCGGCTATCTCACCAAGGCAGGCGCCGGTCATCGCATTCAGGCGCTGTATGGCGGCGCGTTCGCAGCAGTCGGCGCCAGCATCGTTGCCGCCTGGCTGTTCGCGGTGCTGAATTCCGGCGAACACAGCGACGTCCTCGAAGGCGTCATCATTCTGTTCGCGGCGGCCTTGATGCTCTATGTCAGCGGCTGGCTGATGGTGAAACAGGATCCGAAAGGCTGGAAGGATTATCTCGCGCACCGGGCCGATACCGCGCTGGCGCAGGACACCGTCTGGGCGGTCGGCGCGCTGGCGTTCCTTGCGGTGTTTCGTGAGGGCGCCGAAACCGTGTTGTTCATCAACGCGCTGGCGACCACCGAAGGCGGCTGGAGCGCGGGCCTGTTCGCGGGCCTCGGCGCCGCGACGCTGGGGCTCGCGGTGCTGTTCTACTTCATCAACCTGATCGCGCAGAAACTGCCGCTGCGGCCGTTGTTCATCGTTACCTCGGCCTTCCTGTTCGCGATGGCGATAAAATTCATCGGCGAGGCCGTGCAGGAATTCCAGGAGCAGGCCATCATTTCGGTCACCGAAGTGAAGGGCTCGGCGTTCCTGAGCGCCGTTGGACTCAACCCGTCGATGGAAGCGTTGTCGATCCAGGGGCTGGTGATCCTGTTCGCGCTGGCGACCTATTCGGTGTTCCAGCGCAACAGCCGCCTGGCCCGCGAAGACAAGATGCGCGCAGCCAGGCCGTGAGTTCCCGCTAAGCCGCCTGTTGATTGAGCTCCAGGTAATCCAGCCCGATATCGAGCGCGGCCGAACTGTGGGTCAGCCAGCCTGCCGAAATCAGATCGACGCCGGTGGCGGCGATGGCTTTGGCTGTCGCCTCCGTGATGCGGCCGGAGGCTTCCGTGATCGCGCGGCCGCAGGTCAGCGCCACCGCTTGGCGGAGCTGCTCGACCGTCATGTTGTCGAGCAGCACCGCATCCACGCCCAGCGCCAGCACCTGTTCGAGCTGCGACAGCGTGTCGACCTCGATCTCGATCTTGACGAGATGGCCCGCATGGGCTTTGGCGCGTTCGATCGCGGGACGGATGCCGCCGGCCAGCGCAATATGGTTGTCCTTGATCAGCACGGCGTCGTCGAGGCCGAAACGATGGTTGCTGCCGCCACCGGCGCGGACCGCGTATTTTTCCAGCGCGCGTAATCCCGGCGTCGTCTTGCGGGTGCAGACGATGCGCGCTTTGGTGCCTTGCGCCGCCGACACCAGCGACGCCGTCGCGGTGGCAACGCCGCTCAGATGGCAGAGAAAATTCAGCGCCGTCCGTTCGCCGGTCAACAGGCTGCGCGCAGGTCCGTCGATGGTTGCGATGACGTCGCCCGGTACAACAACGCTGCCGTCGGGCCGCGCGGCGGTGAGTGTGATGGCGGGCGAAACCAGTTGAAATGCGGTGCGTGCGATATCCAGCCCGGCGACGACGCCCGGCTGGCGCGCCCGCAGCACCAGCGAGGCCTGCCTGTCGGCCGGCACGATCGCATCCGCGGTGATGTCGCCGGCGCGGCCGAGATCTTCCAGCAAGGCGGTCCGCACCAGCGGTTCGTACAGGAGGGGCAGAAGAGGCGTAAGCGTCATGGCCGGGCACTCCCAACGGACAGAGATGTGGTTTCCAGGATGTCTCGCGCGGAGGTTAGCGCGTCCGCGAGGGTGAGCGACGAAGGTACCGCCGCGGGCAGGGTATCCGGAAAATCGGTCCGGTAGTGGCCGCCGCGGCTTTCCTCGCGCTGGAAGGCGGCGACTGCGATCATCAATCCGACCAGCGCGGGATCGTAGGCCGCGCTGGTGCCGTTGGCGAGCGGATAGAGGCCGCGGATGGCGCGTTCGATGCCGTGCCGGTCGCGCAGCACGCCGAGGCCTTGCGACAGGATCGGCCGCACCGCCGACGGTTCGGATGCGGGCGGCGCGATCGCAGCCGCACGCGCTTTCAATGGTCCGCGGCTCGCAGTCTTGACGCTGTCCGCAACCCACGATGCGCACACGATTGCTTCCATCAGCGAATTGCTGGCGAGCCGATTGGCGCCGTGCAATCCAGTGCGGCTGACTTCGCCGCAGGCCCACAATCCGTTCACGCTGCTGCGGCCTTCGATATCCACGGCAATTCCGCCCATGTGGTAGTGCACGGCCGGCCGCACCGGAATCGGATCGCTGGCGGGATCGATGCCGGCCATTTTGCAGAACGCTGATATTACCGGATAGCGTTTTGCAAATTCCGCGCCCGGATGCGTCCGCGCATCGAGGAAGACGCGATGTCCCTCGGCGCGGCGGTGCCAGACCGCCCGCGCGACGATGTCGCGGGGTGCCAGCTCCGCTCCGGGCTGGTCCGCCATGAAGCGCAGTCCAGTGTCGTCGATCAGCGTGGCGCCGTCGCCGCGCACGGCCTCGGTCACCAGCGGCATCGGGCGCGAAGGCCCGTCGAAAGCGGTCGGATGGAACTGGACGAATTCGAGATCCGAAAGTTTTGCGCCCGCGCGTGCGGCCAGCGCGAGACCCTGGCCGAAACAGCCCTCCGGGTTCGTACTGTCCAGAAACAAGCCGCCGATGCCGCCGGTCGCCAGCACGACGCGGCCGGTATCGATCACCAGCGGGCCATCCGCGTTCTGCGCAAGCACGCCCTTGATGGCGTTGTCCTCGACAATGAGACTGCGCGCCTCGACACCCTCGAGCAAGGTAATCGACGGACAACGACGCGCGCTTGCGATCAGCGCGCGCATGATCTCGCGGCCGGTGCCGTCGCCGGTGGCGTGCACGATCCGGTTGCGGCCGTGCGCGGCCTCCAACCCGAGCCGCCATCCGCCATCTGCCCGGCGGTCAAAGGCGACGCCAAGCCGTGCCAGATGTTCGACGGCCGCAGGCGCCGCGCCGACGATCCGGCTCGCGATAGCTTCGTCGCAAAGCCCGGCGCCGGCGGCGAGGGTGTCGGCCAGATGCAAGGCTGGGGCATCATCGTCGTCCATGGCGGCGGCCAGTCCGCCTTGCGCCCAAAGGCTGGATGCCTCGGCTCCGAGCGGCGCCTTGGACAGCAGCAGCACCGGTTCCGGCGCGAGCTGCAGCGCCGTCATCAATCCGGCGGCGCCGCCGCCGATGATGACGGGACGGTTCGACAGTGCTGAAAGGTCCGTGCTCATAGCGCCAGCATCCTTTCGACGGCGCGCCGCGCGGGCGCCGCGATCGCGGGATCGATCGTCACCTCGTGCTGGCCGGTCTCCAGCGTGTGCCGGATATTCTTCAGCGTGATCCGCTTCATGTGCGGGCACAGATTGCAGGGCCGGATGAACTCGACATCGGGATGCAGCACCGAGACGTTGTCGCTCATCGAACACTCCGTCAGCAGCACGACGCGGGCTGGCTTCTTCTGGCCGACGAAATCCGACATCGCCGCCGTCGAGCCTGCGAAATCGGCCTCCGCCACCACCTCGGGCGGGCATTCCGGATGGGCGAGTACGGTGACGCCGGGATGGTTGTCGCGGATCTGCCTGATGTCGTCAGGCGTGAACAGCTCGTGCACCTCGCAATGGCCCTTCCATGCGATGATCTTCACGCTGGTTTGTGCGGCAATGTTCTGCGCCAGGTATTCGTCTGGCAGCATGATGACGCTGTTGACGCCGAGCGATTCCACGACCTTGAGCGCGTTGCCCGAGGTGCAGCAGATATCGGACTCCGCCTTCACCGCGCTTGAGGTGTTGACATAGGTGACGATGGGCACGCCGGGATAACGCTGGCGCATCAGCCGCACATCCTGCGCGGTGATTGAATCCGCGAGTGAACAACCGGCTGCAAGGTCCGGAATCAGCACGGTCTTTTGCGGGTTCAGCAACTTCGCCGTCTCGGCCATGAAGTGTACGCCGGCGAGCACGATGATGTCGGCGTCGACCTTGGTGGCTTCGCGCGCGAGCAAGAGACTATCACCGACGATATCGGCGACGCCGTGAAAAATTTCCGGCGTCTGGTAGTTGTGCGCCAGGATGACGGCGTTGTGCTTTCGCTTCAGCGCCAGGATGGCGTCGACATCCCCGGCGAAGGTGGCCCATTCGGGCCGGGGAATGACGCGTTTGACCCGTTCATAGAGCTGATCGGTGCGGGCGAGGGCGGCTTCGTGAAGGTCGGCCATTTATACTCTCCGTGAGCATATTATGGCTTATACTTAGCCTGAGCATAATAAAAGTCAAGTGCGTGAAAGCGGGAGTTTCGTTCCGACGACCGCCCGCTCGGCCAGCACGGCATGGCGGAACCGGAACAGTTTTGCCGGCCGCCCGACCGTCTCAGCGGCGATTGCGCCAGTTTCCTCAACGAGTTGCTGCTGCTCGATCAAGCGGCGAAAATTCTGCTTGTGCACCAGCCGGCCTGCAAGGGCTTCAACACTGCGTTGCAATTGCAGCAGGGTGAATTCGGCCGGCATCAGCTCGAACACCACCGGACGGTATTTGATCTTGGCGCGCAGCCGGGCAATTCCGGTGGCGAGAATGCGGCGGTGATCGCCGGTCATGGCCCGGCCGGGGACGAGCGTCGCTGCGGCGGCGGCGCCACGCACGGCTTCCGGGATCAACGCGACCTCGTAGAGCAGTTCATAACGCTGCAGCACCAGTTCCTCGTTCCACTCGCGGTCGTCGAGACCGAAGGTGATGGCGGCACGCTGCCAGCGCTCGCGCTGCAGGATGGGTGATGGCGCCGATTTCGCCCACGCCCGCAGCCGGGGCGTCAGCAATTTGGCGATCAAAGCGGGTGCACCCGCCCGGTGATCTTCCCACGGAAAATAGTCGTACCAGCCGGACCAGTGGGCCTCAAAGCCTGCGCCAACCTGGTCCTCGCGGGTCAGGCCGAGATAGCTGATCGAGATCGTATGCGGTGACTTGGCATCTCCCGTCCGTCCGCGATCGGCGAAAGTGTAGAGCTGTTCGACATAGCCGAGCGGGTGGCCGGTCTGCGCCTCGACCCAGGCCCGCAAACCCGTTTGCAGCGAGCGATGTTTGAATTCAAACGGACCGCTCGGCAGTGCGTCGGCCTTGGCGATGGTCATGATCTTCGGCTCGCCTTCGGTCACGGCGACAAGCACGGCGACGAGATCGGCGGTGATGACGTGGGCGGTGCCCAATCCCTTAGGTTTTCGCGGTGCCGTTGCCACGTCGTAGATCCGTCTCCGTTTGTAACTGCGCGGGGCCTAGCAATATCCGAACACGCCGCAGGCGTAGGGCAGGCGCGACCAGTAAGGGCCGTTTTGCGGGCCGCCGTAATAGGCGCCGTCATAGCTGTAGGAGTGACCGGTACCGTAATAGCCGGGCAGCGTCGACGACCCCGGCAGCACCGGCGTCCCGAACACGCGCGGCGCATAGGGCACCACGCCGACCGGCGTGAACAGCACGTCGGGATCCTCTTCCTCGACCACGACCAACTGGCGGCCGCGCCGCACATATTTTGGCGCGGCGTTGGGGGCGACCGTGGTGGGATAGTTGTAGTGGGCGCGGGGAAGCCCCGGCGGCAATTTGCTGGCGGCGCGAACCGTGGCGCGCTTGGTCGCGGCGGGGCCGTCGGCGCGTTTGGTGGTAACCGGAGCGTCCGCGGGTTTGGTGGCGACCGGAACGTCTGCGGGCTTGGCGGCGACAGGCTGGTCGGCCGGCTTGGTCGCGAGGGGCTCATCGGCGGCGGCGGTTCCGACCGTGAAAACCGCGACGAGAAATGGCATTGTCCAGCGCAGCATCGTTCGTCTCCCGAATCATCCGGAGCTATTCCATGTCACTGTATGCCGGAATGACCGTTAACGAGAGACTTGTGATTGCTGGACTGATCACGGCCTGGGACGAGGCGGTTATCGGCGGTAATCGGGCCAAAATGATCGAGATCCTGATGGCCACCGATCTGACCGCGAAACAGGCGGCCTGTTCGACGGATACGACGCTGGCCAACCCGGAGAAGTATGGGTTTCCGCCGGCGAAGCGGTGAGGTGCTAACGTCGTCATTCCGGGGCGATGCGAAGCATCGAACCCGGAATCTCGAGATTCCCCGATGCGCAATTGCGCATCTGAGGTCTGGTCCTTCGGACCATCCCGGAATGACGTGCGTGTTGGTGTCGACTACGCCGTCAGCGCCTGCTCCAGATCCGCGATCAGATCTTCCTTGTCCTCGATGCCGATCGACAGCCGCACCACGTCGGGGGCGGCGCCCGACTTCACCTTGGCGGCATCGTCGAGCTGGCTGTGCGTGGTGGAAGCCGGGTGGATCACCAGCGAGCGGGTGTCGCCGACATTGGCCAGATGCGAAAACAGTTTCAGGTTCGACACCAGGCTGACGCCGGCGTCGTAGCCGCCCTTGAGGCTGAAGGTGAACACCGCGCCGGCGCCCTTCGGCGCGTATTTGCGGGCGAGGCTGTTGTACGGGTTACCAGCCAGGCCGGAGTAGTTCACCGACGCCACCGCGGGGTGCGTGGAAAGAAACTCCGCGACCGCCTTGGCATTCTCGCAATGCTTCTGCATCCGCAGCGGCAGCGTCTCGATGCCGGTCAGGATCATGAACGAATTGAACGGCGAGATTGCGGGACCGAGATCGCGCAGGCCGAGCACGCGGCAGGCGATGGCGAAAGCGAAATTACCAAAGGTCTCCTGGATCTTGATGCCGTGATATTCCGGGCGCGGCTCGTTGAGCATCGGATATTTGTTGTCCTTTGACCAGTCGAAGGTGCCGGCGTCGACGATGATGCCGCCGATCGAATTGCCGTGACCGCCGAGGAACTTGGTCAGCGAATGCAGCACGATGTCGGCGCCGTGATCGATCGGGCGGATCAGGTAGGGCGTCGCCAGCGTGTTGTCGACGATCAGCGGCACGCCGGCCTTGCGCGCGACTTCGGCGATGGCCTCGATATCGGTGATGCTGCCGGCGGGATTGGCGATCGACTCGATGAAGATCGCCTTGGTGTGCGGTGTCACCGCGCGCTCGAAGCTCGAGACATCATCCGGATCGGCCCACGCCACGTTCCAGCCAAAGCTCTTGAACGCATGGGTGAACTGGTTGATCGAACCGCCATAGAGTTTTCGCGCGGCAATGAATTCGTCGCCCGGCATCAATAACTGTTGCAGCGCGACGACCTGGGCGGCGTGACCGGAGGCGACCGCGACCGCCGCAGTGCCGCCTTCCAATGCCGCCACGCGCTCTTCCAGTACAGCGGTGGTCGGATTGCCGATGCGGGTATAGATGTTGCCGAACGCCTGCAGCCCGAACAGCGAGGCGGCGTGATCGGCGTCGTTGAACACGAACGACGTGGTCTGATAGATCGGCGTCACCCGCGCGCCGGTGGTGGGATCGGGCTGCGCGCCGGCATGCACGGCAAGGGTCGCAAATCCCGGGACACGGTCGGTCATTTTTTACGTCCTGTTTTGTTCGAAAACGCGCGGCATGCTGATCGCAGGCGCGTCCGCCGTCAAGGCGAGGGGGGCAGATATCGCGAATTGGAACGAACGCGCTTCGTTATGTCGCGTTCTGGAAATAATTGCTTCGCATTTGCGTCACGACTGGTCGCTCTTGTTCTTCGCGGCGCGATCCGAGGCCGCGGTCTGGCCACCGCTGACGCTCATTCGATTGAGCGACAGCCGCATGCCCTGGGTCGGGATCGGCGCGCGCTTCGAGCTCAGCGTTCGCGAATTGACCCCCATCCACGAAATCTCCGAGGACAGCCGGCCATACTCGATCTTCGGGCAGCGGTTCATCACCACCTGAAGGCCGGCGGCTTCGGCTTTCGCCGCGGCCGCATCGTCGCGCGCGCCAAGCTGCATCCAGACCACCTTCGGCCGCGGCGACAGTTTCAAGGCTTCCTCGACCGCCGGCATGATGTGACTGGAGTTGCGGAAGATGTCGATCATGTCGATGGGGCGGCCGATATCGGCCAGCGAGGCGACAAAGGGTTTGCCCATCAGCTCCTTGCCGACATGACCGGGATTGACCGGAATCATGTCGTAGCCGCGCTGTGCCAGATATTTGAAGGCAAAATAGCTCGGTCGCACATTGACCGGCGACGCACCGACCATCGCGATCGACTTCACGCCGTTGAGGATGCCGCGAATGTAATTGTCGTCATAGGTGTCGTGGTTCATTGTACTCTTTCATCCGTCATTCCGGGGCGGCTCGCAGAGCCGAACCCGGAATCCCGAGATTCTCCGATGTGCAATTGCACATCGTAACTCGATGCTTCGCATCGCTCCGGAATGACGACGCTGAGGTAGCGTCGTCACTTATCCTGCCACTTCGGCTCGCGCTTCTCGATGAAGGCGCCGATGCCTTCTTCGGCGTCGCGCGCCATCATGTTTTCGGTCATCACCTCTGCCGCAAAGCGATAGGCGTCGGCAAGGCTCATCTCGGCCTGGCGGTAGAATGCTTCCTTGCCGAGCTTGACGGTGTAGGCGGATTTCACCGCGACCTTTTGCGCCAGCGCGATCGCGGCATCGCGTTCGGTGCCGGCAGGGACGACGCGGTTGACGAGGCCGATGTCCTTTGCCGTTGCGGCTGATACAGGCTCGCCGGTCAAAAGCATCTCCATCGCCTGCTTGCGCGGAATGTTGCGCGACAGCGCCACCATCGGCGTCGAGCAGAACAGGCCGATGTCGACGCCGGGGGTCGCGAATCCTGCGGCCTCGGAGGCAACCGCCAGATCGCAGCTTGCGACCAGCTGGCAACCCGCGGCGGTCGCGATGCCCTGCACGGCGGCGACCACGGGTTTTGGCAGTTGCACGACCGCCTGCATCATCGCGCTGCAGGCGTTCATGATCTCGGCGAAATAAGCACGGCCGCGGTCGGCATCAGAGCGACGCGAAGTCAGTTCCTTCATGTCGTGGCCGGCGGAAAACGCCGGGCCGTTGGCTGATATCACGACCGCACGAACCGCCTTGTCGTCGTGAATTTCCTTCAGCGCGCCGTGGAGTGCGGCAATCAGGCCTTCCGACAGGCTGTTGCGCGCCGCGGGCCGGTTCAGCGTGAGGACGGCGATACTGCCGACCTTTTCACGCAAGAGGATTGGCGGTTGCGGCGCTGGCGCACGGGCGGTCTGGGCGGGCATTCGGAATTTCCATTTGGGCTTTGGTGACAACCTAATGTAACAGGCAACCCTATAGCGTTTTGAAGCGAAGTGGATACCGGTTCGTGTCAAGAAAACGCGTCAAAGCAGTAAACTAAAGCCCGGTTTTAGAACCGGGCTTTAGCGAGGGCAGGGGACGGCATGGCGGCAGCGAAAATGAGCGTGGCTGAACTGGAACGGTTCCTTCACGAGGAATTCCCCCAGGCCTTCAGCGACGGCGACATCACCATCGAAAGCGCCGACGGCGAGACCTGTCTGCTGCGTCAACGTTTTGATGATCGCATGCTGCGGCCGGGCGGCACGGTATCTGGGCCGACACTGATGGCGATGGCTGATTTCGCGATGTATGTGGTGCTGCTGTCGGCGATCGGGCCGGTAGGCTTGGCGGTAACGACCAACCTCAACATCAATTTCCTGCGCAAGGGCCAGCCCGGCCAGGACGTGCTGGCTGCCGCGAAGCTGTTGAAGCTCGGCAAGCGGCTCGCGGTCGGCGAGGTCAATCTGCTGTCGGGAACGTCGCCCGACCCGATCGCGCACGTGACGGCGACCTATTCCATTCCAAACAAATAAGCTTTTGTACGGTAATATAGCACCATATTTATAAGTTATTGTTTTTGTTGATTTAATTTACATGTTTTGGCGTTGACGTGTGACGTCCGGTTCTCTAGAAACCCGCACAGTTCGGCGCGCTTGGCGCCGATTTCCATTTTTACGGATTCCCTCACATGAAAACCTTTTCGGCAAAGCCGGCCGAGGTGACGAAGAAGTGGGTGCTGATCGACGCCAAGGGTCTGGTCGTCGGTCGTCTCGCTACGATTGTTGCGATGCGCCTGCGCGGCAAACACCTCCCGATCTATACCCCTCACGTCGATTGCGGCGACCACGTCGTCATCATCAACGCGGCGCACGTCGTGCTGACCGGTCGCAAACGCGAAAACAAGATGTATTACAAGCACACCGGCTTCATCGGTGGCATCAAGGAGCGCAGCGCGAAGTCGATCCTCGAGGGTCGCTTCCCCGAGCGCGTGGTCGAGAAGGCCATCGAGCGCATGATCCCGCGCGGTCCGCTTGGTCGCGTGCAGATGGGCAATCTGCGCGTTTACCCGGGCGCTGAACATCCGCATGAAGCCCAGCAGCCCGTGACGGTTGATGTCGCTTCGATGAATCGCAAGAACATGAGGGCCGCATAAGATGTCCGACACCATGCAGTCTCTCGATCAGCTGTCGTCGCTGAAGGTCGCCGCACCCGATGCGCCGAAGTACATCAAGAAGGTCGACAAGTACGGCCGCGCCTATGCCACCGGCAAACGCAAGGACGCGGTTGCCCGCGTCTGGATCAAGCCCGGCGCCGGCAAGGTCACCGTCAACACCCGCGACGTCGAGGTCTATTTTGCCCGTCCGGTGCTGCGGATGCTGATTCAGCAGCCGCTGGTTGCCGCAGCCCGTGCCGGCCAGTACGACGTCATCTGCACGGTCGCCGGTGGCGGTCTGTCGGGCCAGGCGGGTGCCGTGCGTCACGGCATCTCGAAGGCTCTGACGAGCTTCGAGCCCGATCTGCGCGGCGTTCTGAAGAAGGGTGGCTTCCTGACCCGCGACTCCCGTGTCGTGGAGCGCAAGAAGTACGGCCGTGCCAAGGCGCGCAAGTCGTTCCAGTTCTCGAAGCGTTAATTGCTTCGGTAAAATTTGCAGCGAATGCTGCATTCATCAAACGAAGGAAAGGGCGCCGGTTGGCGCCCTTTTTGCTTTCTATTTACTTATCAATTACCGCAGGTTTTCGTGAAAACTTGGTCACCCGTGCAAACCGGATTCGAACTCGGCGCCCGCTAGAGTGCGCGAGTGGATGGCGCAGAACTCGCATTTGTTGCGTGCGCCGGACGCAAGTTGCATCACACGCGGGAGAGCTCATGTCGCTCGATACCTCCACGCTCTATCTCGTTGCCACGATGATTGCGGCAATGCTGGGGGGCATGTTGCTGCTGTTCGGCAAGCAGGAGAACATTCCGGCGTTGGAATGGTGGGGCACGGCCTATCTGCTCGGGGCCGCGTCGGTTGGCTTGTGGACGATCGCCGGCGATGCGTTCAGCACGCCGCTTTCGATAGCACTCAATGCCGTCGGTTTCGTCGCCTGCGGCATGGTCTGGAATGCCTCGCGCCTGTTCCACGGCCGTAAAGCCAATCTTCCCGGGATGGTTGTCGGCGCGATCGCCTGGATCGTCGTCGCCGTGATATTTCCGGCCGGGGCCCTCGCGACGCGCGTCACCATCGGTGCCGGCATCGTCGCCTTCTACGCGGCGCTGACCGCGGGCGAACTGTGGACCGAGCGCCGCAGGCCGATGCAGAAGCGCTGGCCGGCGCTGATCGTGCCGGTGCTGCATGGCTTTGTGCTGATGCTGCCTATCCTGCTCGGCCATCTGATGCGGCCGTATAACGAGAAGCTGTCCGGCAATATCTGGATCACGGGTTTTGCCATCGAACTCGTGCTCTACGCGGTAGGCACCGTCTTCATCATCTTCATGCTGGTCTCCGAGCGCGCGGTGACCCTGCACAAGCACGCGGCTTCGATGGATCCGCTGACCCGTCTGTTGAACCGGCGCGGCTTCGTCGAGGCGACGTCGCGCGTGATCGAACGCGAAGCCACCGCCGGCCGCCCCGTGGCCGTGCTGATCTTCGATATCGATCATTTCAAGTCGATCAACGACCGCTTCGGGCATCCGGCGGGTGACGAGGTTCTGATCCTGTTCGCCACCGTGGTGGTCAATACGCTGAGGATCAGCGACCTGTCGGGACGAATCGGCGGCGAGGAGTTCGCGGCGTTGTTGCCCTGCTCGCTGGAGGAGGCGGTGATCGCAGCCGAACGCGTGCGCTCGGCGTTCGCGGCTTCCGGAATCGTGATCGAGAGCGGGCCGGTCGATACCACCGTCAGCGTCGGTGTCGCCGGCGGACCGGCCGGCACCGAGCTCGAGGTGCTGCTGGCATCGGCCGACACCGCGCTCTATCAGGCCAAGCGCACCGGCCGCAACAAGGTCGAGGTTGCCGCGGAAGTGCCGCTGTCACTGGAACACTGGCGGCGCAAGACCGCCAGCGGCACCGCGCCGGTGGCAAAGCCGGTGCCGGCGACGATCTGATGGAACCGCGGTAACTCCGCGTTTACCATTCCGTCCATATTATCTTCGCCATGGACTCGATACGCAGACGAAACCCGCAGGCCGCCCTGATGTCGCTCGAAGCGGCTGAAGCCACGGCGCGCGGCGGCTTCGCCTGCCTGTTCTCGACCTCGGAAGAATTCGAGACGGCGCTGATCACCCAGCGCCGCGCGCAGGGGCGTTACGATCAGCGCAGGACGCGCTGGCCCGCCGTCATGTTCGCCGGCTGCGCGATGATGGTGGTCGGCACCGTGCTGCTGTTCCGCTAGCTGCCGGTGACAGGTTGATGCCAGGGTGCCGTGAGGCGCCTTTTTCTTTTGCGCCGGCCGGGTTAGACACGCCCATTCTCAACAAAAGGCGTAACCCACATGATCACCGAAATCGCACAGATCGACGTCAAGCCCGGCACCGAGAAGGATTTTGAGGCGGCCGTCGCCAAGGCGCGCCCGCTGTTCATGCGCGCCAAGGGCGGCAAGGGGTTTGAACTGCACAAGTCGATCGAGAAGCCGCAGCGCTATCGGCTGATGGCAAAGTGGGAGACGCTGGAAAACCACACCGTCGATTTCCGCGGCTCGGAAGATTTCACCGCATGGCGCGGATTGGTCGGGCAGTATTTTGCCGCACCGCCCGAGGTCGAGCACACCGAGACGGTGCTGGCGACCTGACCACTCAGGCCTGTCAGGCCGTCGTGACCTCGGCCGAAACACCTTCGGCCTTGAAATGGTCGATCATGACCTTGGCGATCGCCATCAGGGGCAGCGCGAGCGCGAGGCCCCAAATGCCGAAGACGACGCCGAGCAGGATCTGGAATGCAAACAGCGTGGCAGGCGGAATGTCGAGCGCCTGCCGCTGGATGATCGGCGTCAGCACGTAGCTTTCCATGGCGTGCACGCCGAGGAACAGGATGAAGGCGCTGAGTGCGGCGACCCATCCCGAGGCGAGGCTGGCGAGAACCACGATCATTCCGGCGAGGATGGCGCCGACGGTCGGGATGAACGCGAGCAGGCCGGCCTGGATACCCAGGATGAACGAGCTCTGGATGCCGATTACGGCAAGGCCGATCCAGGTCACGAAGAACACCGCGGCCATGGTAACGATCTGCGCGATCAGCCAGCGCTCCAGCGTATAGCCGATGCGGTCGATGATCACGGTCGCGCGTGCGCGGTGTCTGGCGGGCGCCATGAACAACAGTCCCGCGCGGTAGACGCCGGGCTGGGCGGCGAAGGCCAGGCCCAGGAACAGGACGATGAAGAAGTTCCCGACCGCGCTCACGGTTCCCAGAATCAATTTCAGGCTCTGGCTGAAGATCGCGCCGCCGCTGGAGGCAATCGTACCGGCACTGGGCAGGTTGTGGGCCGCGGCCGGCGTGGCCGGTGCGGAAGAATCCGCCGGCGCAGCCGTCAGGCTTGAGAAGTCGAAAAAGCTGGTATCGACGCCATTTTTTTCGAGGAACGCTTTGACGTTGACCAATTGCGATTTGATGGTGTTGCTCAGCACCGTCGCCTGTTGCGCAATGGTGGTGCCGCCGAGGAACACGAGGCCCGACAGCATTCCGGCGAGGATCAGGCAGACGATCGCGAGCCGCAGCGAGTGCGCCAGCCTGACGACGCGGCCGAGCAGGTCGGTCATGGCGTTCAGTGCGACGCCGAGCAGCATGCCGGCAAAAATCAGGAACAGGGTCGCGGCGAAATACCAGGTGAACAGCAGCAGGGCGGCGAACAGCACGACGCCGATGCCGCCGACCGATATCGCCCACGCCAGATCGTTGCGGGCCTGAAGGCGATCGTCCGTCGGTGCTGTCACGTTGATTCCTTCTCGCAGAATATTCGTTCAACCAGTCTTTCGCCAAAACGCGGCCGGGATCAAGCGGGTGTGAGCGCACCGGTTTGACGCTGCCGGGTCCGGTGTGCCAAGCGAAGCATCAGTATGTGACGGCCGGTGAGGGCGAGATGAATTTCAAGTGGGTCGGGCCGGTCGTGCTGCTGGCGGCACTCTTCATCGGCGATCAGATCAGGATCAACCGGCCCGGCCACAAATATCGCCTGACGGTCGAGGTCGAAACCCCCGCAGGAGCCAAATCGGCATCCAGTGTGCTCGCGGTCCATCCCGACCGCGGTTACAGCCGGGGCGGGCATACCCGCACCGTGGGCGATGCCGTCTTCGTCGATCTCGGCGCGGGCAAGAACCTCGTCGCGCTGCTGGCCCACATCGACGGCAAGCTTGATCTCGACGCCACCAACTATGTGGCGCTCCGCGCCTACACCGCGGCCGGCGGTAAGCGGGTGTCGTTCAACGAGATGAATCGGCTGAGTGGGTCCGTTCCGGTCACGGGCGCGCTGATTCCGCTGCTCGTGACCTTCGCCGACCCGTCCAATCCAGGCTCCGCCCGCGCGGTTTTGCCCGATGATGCCGAGGCTGCGCTCGGAAAGGGCTATCGCCTCGGGGCGATCACCGCCGAGGTGGTGCCGAACGGATTCTGGCCGCTCGACTTCGGCGGCGTGCTCGGCGAGCCCGTGACGCGGGGCATTTTGGCGAAGCTGCCGTGGCTGAATGGGACGGACAATCCGGCCGCCACGGCGCTGCGGGCGGCGGGCCTGCCCGGTGTTGAGGCAATTGACGCCAAAGAGGCTTTTACGCGGAAGTAGGCCAACAAGCCGCGCAGGGCTGACATTCCCGTGTAGCTGCGAAGCGTCAGTCATAACAGGTTGATCCGGCACGATCTCGCAGGCATGATCGGCTGAAATGGTGACCCAACCCAGAAGATCCTTGTACGGGACGATGACAACGGAATTTTGGCGATGAGACGGCCCGTGGTCGGTGTGATCGGGAACGCCCATCGCGTCGAAAATCGTTTCGCGACGCAGATGGTCGGCGAGCGCAACCTGCGCGCGGTCGCGGACGTGTCCGGCGCGCTGCCGCTGATGTTTGCGGGATCGCCCGAGATCACCGATGTCTCTGCCTTGCTCGACGTGGTCGACGGCATCGTGCTGACCGGCGCGCGCGCCAACGTTCACCCGACCCGTTTCAAGACCGAACCGCATGAGAGGCACGAGCCGTATGACGAGCATCGTGACGACGTGGCACTTGCGCTGTCCGAGGCATGCGTGGCGCGCGGTATTCCGATTTTCGGCATCTGCCGCGGCCTGCAGGAAATGAACGTCGCCTTCGGCGGCTCGTTGCATCCGGAAATCCGCGAAATTCCCGGGCGCATGAACCACCGCATGCCGCGGCTGGAGAACGGCGAAATCCATCCCGATCCGACCGTCGTGTTTGCCGACCGCCACGCCGTCACGCTGACACCGGGCGGCGCGTTCGCAACGCTGCTCGGCCGCGAGGTCATTCGCGTGAATTCGCTGCACGGGCAGGGCATCCTCGAACCCGGCAAGCGCGTCCTGATCGAGGGCATTGCCGAAGACGGCACCATCGAGGCGATCCGGATCGCCGATGCGGCGGGCTTTGCGCTCGGCGTGCAGTGGCATGCGGAGTACGACCCGCAGCGCAATCCGATCAACCGCGCATTGTTCGAGGCGTTCGGCGAGGCGCTCAAGGTACATCAGCGGGCGAGCTGAGACGCGGCCGGAACAAACCGGTCGCAGCGATACGGGGAGGATGCGATGCAGGACCGCACGTGGTCGAGACGCGATTTGCTTGTGGCGGGAACCGCGTCGGCGGCCGGCATGATGTTCGCCACGCCCTCGAAGGCCGCTGCGCCGCCGCCGGCCGCCGTGACGCCCGCCTTGATCGAGGCCGCGAAGAAGGAGGGCAAGGTGTCCTTCTACAGCGCGCTCGAACTCAACACCGCCGAGCGTCTGGCACGGAATTTTGAAGCGAAATATCCCGGTATTGCCGTGCGCGTCGAGCGTTCCGGCGCGGAACGGATTTTCCAGCGCATCGCGCAGGAGCAGGGCAGCGGCATCAATGCCGTCGACGTCGCCAACTCGACCGACCCTGCGCATTATCTCGAATGGAAGAAGAACGACTGGCTCGCAGCCTATATCCCGGAGGAGGTCGCGAAGCATTTTCCGGCCGACCAGGTCGATCGCGACGGCATGTACGCGACATCCTGCGCCTGGCTGGAGGCGATCGGCTACAACACCAATCTCGTCAAGCGCGAGGATGCGCCGAAAAGTTATGCCGATCTGCTCGATCCCAAGTGGCTGGGCAAGATCGTCAAGGGCCATCCCGGCTACAGCGGCGCCATCATGACCGCGACCTTCGTGCTGACGCGCGATCTCGGCTGGCCCTATCTGGAAAAGCTCGCGCAGCAGAAGATCATGCAGGTGCAGTCGGCCGCCGATCCGCCGAAGAAGATATTGCTCGGCGAGCGCGCGGTCATGGCCGATGGCAACGACTACAATCTGGTGCTGCTGAAGGATCAGGGCAAACCGGTCGAGGTGGTCTATGCCACGGAAGGCTCGCCGCTGATCATCGTGCCCTCCGGCATTTTCCGCGGAGCGCCCAATCCGAACGCCGCAAGGCTGTTCCAGAGCTTCTTCTTCAGCGCGGAGGCCCAGCAGATGCTGGTTGACGTCTTTGCGCATCGCTCGTTCCACGCGCAGGTGAAGGAGAAGGGCGAGCACATCCCGCTGGCCAGCCTGAAACTGCTCAAGGCCGATCCTGCCCAAGTGCAGGCGCAGAGCGAGGAGATCAAGGCGCGCTACACCAGGATCTTCGGCGTGTAGGCCAATCAAGCGGCCCGCCGGCCCGGCCGACGTCGAGACCGGCATCCTCCGTAATTCTACGGTATGAAAATTATCGGGATCGCGGGCTGGAAGTCGGCTAAGCAATGACAGACGCCCTTGCGGCTCCGGGATTGGCCGCAAAATCGCGTGCTTATCCATCATCTTGAGTCCGGTGGAGGCAATGACGCTATCAAGCCGCCTCGCGCTCGCGATGGTTTTGCTGGTCGTGGTGACGACCGCTGTTCTGAGCTCGTTCACCTACTACTTCGTGACCGAGGCGGCGATTCCGCGCGCGCTGGACCGGCTCGCGACCAAGGCCGCGCTGGGCGCGTTGGGGCTGGAAGCGGCCCTGAACGGCGCGCGGCAGGACGCACTGATGATCCAGGGCGGCGTGGCGGCCTCCGGGTTGGGCGCGGCGCCGGCGACTGATCTTGCGACCGCGCAAGGCGATGCCGGAATCCGTGATGCCATCGCGGCGCGGTTCTCGGCGATCATGCGGGCGAAATCCGACTATGACCGGTTGCGCGTCATTGGCTCTGCCGACGGCGGACGTGAACTCGTGCGCGTCGATCGCACAGGCCCGGAGAACGCAACGCGGGTGGTGCCCGCCGGTGAACTGATCCAGCAAAGCGCGCAGGATTATTTCAAGCGAACGATCGCGTTGCCGCGCTCCGACACCTTTGTTTCCGCGGTCTTGCCGGGCAAGCAAAAAGGCCCGGATCGTGCCGCCGGTCCAATGCTCCATGTGGCGATGCCGGTCTCGACGGCCGCCGGGAAGCTGTTCGGAGTTTGCGTGATCGATTTCGATCTCGGCGCGAGGTTCGACCGTATCCGGACCGGCAACACCGGCGACGGCCTCGTCTTTGTCGTCAACGCCGCGGGCGACTATCTGCTGCAGCCGGACTTCTGGCCGACGCAGGGTGCGAACGCGCAAACGCCGGCGCGCGTTCAAGCCGATTTCCCTTCGTTCGACGTGGCGCTGGCTGAGCGAGGTAACGGAAGCGGCGTCTGGACCGACCGAAACGGAACGCGCTACGGCATCGGCTGGCAAGCTGTGCGCATGGCGGGCGGACCGGGAATCACCTTTCTGGTGGCCGCCAGGTTTTCGACACTGCTTCCCGGGCTGGGCTCCGTCAGCAACGCAGCGCTGGCCGGCGGCGCGGTTGCGGTGCTGCTTGCGATTGCCGTGGCGTTCGGGATCGCAAGGTCGTTGTCCCGGCCGCTGCATCAGATCACGCGCGCCGCGGAAGCACTGAGCCGCGGCGAACTGGTCGCGATGCCGTCGTCGGGTGGCCAGGAGATCGCGGTTCTCGCAGCCGCCTTTGCCGGAATGTCTACCCAGCTCAAGGCGAAGCAATTGCTGCTGGAGAATACCGTTGAGAGCATCGGTGATTCCGTGCTGGTTGCCGACGCCAACGCCAAGATCGTGATCACCAATGCCGCTGCCAAGCGGTTGCTGCGGATCGACGCGGAGTCTGTCCAGATGGGAGCATCGCGAAAGTTCAATTATTTTTATGCCGACGGCGTGACGCGGATGCCGGCTTCCACTTCGGCGTTGTCGCGCGCGTTGCGCGGCGAGGACATCGACAACATGGAGTTCGTGGTCAAACCCGAACACCCCCGCGTCACGGCGTACATCTCTGCGACCGCGCGGCCGCTGAGGGACGAAGGCGGGGCTGTTTCCGGGGCGGTGGTCGTGTTTCGCAACGTGACCGAGCAGAAGCGGGCGTATCAGGCGCTGATCGACAGCGAACAGATGGCGCAATCGATCATCGACAGCGCGCTGGACGCCTTCGTCCAGACCGATGAAAACTGTGTCGTCCTCGACTGGAGTCCGCACGCCGAGGCGTTGATGGGCTGGACGCGCGCCGAGGCGGTCGGCGTCAGCGTCGACGAGCTTGTCTTCCCGCCGTCGCAGCGCGCACAGCATCGGCGATGGGTCGAGCAGTTTCTGAACGAGGCCAACGGCGATACCAGGGGCGGGCGATACGAAACGCCGTTGCTGCACAAGACCGGCCGCGAATTTTTCGCGGAGGTGTCGCTCACCGCGTTGCGCCGCGGCGAACGGTTCATCATCAATGCCTTTGTCAGGGACATCACCGCCAAACGCGCGGCGGAGGAACAACTGTTCCAGGCGCAGAAGATGGAATCGGTCGGGCAGTTGACCGGCGGCATCGCCCACGACTTCAACAACATGCTGACGGTGATAACCGGCACGATCGAGATCCTGGCCGAGGGCGTCAAGGACAATCCCGCGCTCACTGCGATCGCCAGGATGATTGACGACGCGGCCGACCGGGCGGCCCAACTGACCGCCAACCTGCTGGCGTTCGCCCGGAAGCAGCCGTTGCGGCCGCTCGAGACCGACGTCAACGCGCTGGTCGAGGAGGTCGTGCAATTGCTGGTGCCGACGCTCGGACGGCAGGTCGAGATCGAGACCGCGTTCGGCGACTTGGGCTGGCCCGCTTTGGTCGATCGCAGCCAGTTGAGTTCGGCGCTGGTCAATCTCGCGATCAACGCGCGGGACGCCATGCCTGACGGCGGCAGACTGCTGTTGCGCACCAACAATGTCAGCCTCGACGCACACGAGGCCGCGGCGAGTGGGCTTTCGCCCGGCGACTACGTCGTCATTGAGGTCGCCGACAGCGGCGCCGGCATTCCGGCCGGCATCCGCGACCGGATTTTCGAGCCGTTCTTTTCCACCAAACAGTTCGGAACCGGCTCCGGTCTCGGACTGAGCATGGTGTTCGGGTTCGCCAAGCAATCGGGCGGCAACATTTTGGTTTTCAGCGAGGAGGGCAAGGGCGCCACCTTCCGGATCTATCTGCCGAAGGCTGACACCGGCCCGTCGCAGATATCTCCCGTCAGCGACGAAGAGCCGCGCGGCGGCACCGAGACCATCCTGTGCGTCGAGGATGACGACTTCGTCAGGGACATGGTGACGACCAGGCTCAAAAGCCTCGGTTACACGGTGATGGCGGCGTCGAACGCGGCCGAGGCGCTTGATCTCGTCAACGCCGGAATGCCATTCGATCTTCTGTTCACCGACATCATCATGCCGGGAAACATGAACGGCCGGCAGCTCGCGGAAAAAGTTGGCGAATTGCGGCGGCCGCTCCGGGTGCTCTTCACCTCCGGCAACACGTTTGGCGCCTTCAATTCGGAGGAGCGCCCGCGAGAAGGGGTGCTGCTGCTGACCAAGCCTTATCGCAAGGCAGACCTTGCGCGGATGGTGCGCCTCGGCCTCGATCGTCCGATCGACCATGTCGGCGATCCCATTCCGACGCCGTACTCGGTGCTGCCGGACGTCGAACGTTTCCTGCGCGAGAATCCGCCGAAGGGCTGATGGCGGCGAGGCGCGTGCGGCAACAGGTGGCGCATGTTCGTTATGGTTTTCATCCGAGCGACGATACCCTCCGTCATTCCGGGATGCGCCGCTTGGCGCAGGCCCGGAATCCATAACCACGATCGGGAGTATGGATTCTCTGATGTGCAAGCGCACATCAAAGCTCGCGCTTCGCGTGCCCCGGAATGACGCAGCTTCGTGATCTCGCGGCGCGATGCGCCCGAAGTTTTGCATTTTGTTGGCCTCCAACTTAAAGAGGGCGCAGGGAAGACCGGGTGCGCGCCGCACCCGCGGTCTCGCGTGCAATAGATGCATCGTAGTGCGCACACGAGCATACAGGTTTGGCGGAGGCATCCGGCCTTCCCTGCGCA
>JBBRSX010000030.1:0-49955 GCA_038244925.1 Hyphomicrobiales bacterium
CGGCTTTGTTGCCACCATCGCCATTGGAAGCTGTCGCTTCCGCCAACTTGACGCCAGCACCGGGGCGTCGGACCCTCACGATTTCACCGTACGCATCTGCCGCGCTCGTCAGTCGCAGCCTACGCGTCCATCGCATCCCACCGCACGTCCTGACGATCGCGATCGCCCCTCAATCGGGTGAGACGGACGAAGTTAGACCAGTGATTTGCCCGACGAGGCAACCGGAATGTTTTTGTGCGAAGCGCTTGACCAATATCTGGCCTGATTTGCCCGTCGGCAAGTCAGCGAGTAGCGGCCAAGGAGTGCCGGCCGGCCGGCGACAGATGCCAGGCCGGAAATGGAACCGTTCTCGCGACACCGAGGGAGATTGATCTTGCACCGATAGTTGGCGAAAATAGGGACATGCAGTACCCGAGTTGGAAAGATCGATCCTGGGTTCCCTATTGCTGTGCCATTTGCATATTTTCCTGTTCACGGCTCGTGGTCGCGCTCGGCCTGGTTTTCTCTCGAAAATATCTGCCTACCGGGGCCGACGTCTGGTCCGCGGGACCGATGTGGTACCACCAGTTGCTGCAATGGGATTCGGAATGGTATTTTAAAATTGTCACGGAAGGCTATCGCTACAACGGCGACCCGACCGTTCAGCAGAATATCGTGTTTTACCCGCTGTATCCGATGCTTGCGCGCGGCCTGGCGACGATCAGCGGCCTCGCGCCAGCGGATGCATTGCTGCTGGTATCCAACGCCGCGGGGCTGCTCGCGATCGTCGTTCTGTTCAAGCTGGTTCGCGAGCAATTTGACGATCGGGTCGCGCTCGCCACCACCGCGCTGCTCAGCTTTTTTCCGGCTTCGGTGTTGCTATCGGCCGGGTATACCGAACCGCTGGTACTGCTGCTGATCGTTTGTTTCTTTCTGGCCCTGAAACGAAAAAACTATCTGTCAGCCGCCCTGCTCGCAGGCCTCGCCGTGGCCGACCGGTCGACGGGCATCGTCCTGCTACCCGTCCTGCTCTGGGCGATGTGGTTCAACCGCGATCAGAAGCCGTTCCTTGCCGTGCTCCTGCCATGCGTCCTGCTCGCGACCGCGGGCATCTGGCTGTTCATGATCTATCTCTGGAGCGAGTTCGGAACCCCGTTTGCTATTTCGGACGGGCAGACGGCGTTCCATGAAGGAACGACCCAGGCTGCGCGATTGATCGCGGCGCTCAAGCTTGAGCCGTTCACCCGAATGATGCTCAACGACTGGAATCCGTGGGGCCAAGCCAGCTGGTTTACATTGCTGTTCATTGTTCTGATCGTTGTGGGCTGGTCTGGAATACCCTCGACCTGGACACTGTTTGCGATCGGTGTGCTGCTGTTGCCCTATCTGACGCTCAGCGGCGGGCCGGCTGGTTTCGTCTCGATGAGCCGGTTCAATCTGGTTTCATTTCCCTTGTTTGTCGTGCTGGCCCATCTCGGATTGCGAGCGAGGTGGCTTCTGGTTGGAGCGATCGGACTGTTTAGTGCGTCCCTGTTCATGAACGCAGCCCTGTTTGCCCGAAGAATCTGGATCGGCTGACCGCGACAAACACGCCTATTCGCCCTTGAGGCCGGCGTCGCGGATCACCTCGCTCCACTTGGCGGTCTCATTGTCGATGAACTTGCCGAACTCGGCGGCGGTGCCGCTGCGAACTTCCAACCTCTGGACCAGCAGCTTCTGTTTGACCTCGGGGTTCTCGAGTGCGCGCAGAATTTCCGCCTGCAGCCGCTCGACGATCGGGCGCGGCGTGGCGGCCGGCGCCATCATGCCGTACCAGCCAGCGGCAACCACGCGCGGCAAGCCCTGCTCCCGCAAGGTCAGCGCTTGCGGATAGATCGCGCTGCGCTCGGCGGAAGCGACGCCCAGCACGCGAAGCTTGCCGGTCTCGACATTGGGCAAGGCCGTGCTGATCGCCGTCAAGGTGGCGTCGACGCGGCCGGCCAAAAGCTCGGTGTAAGCCATGCTGTCGCCGCGATACTGCACGTTGAGGCCTTTGACCCCCGCGTCCCTGAACAGCAACTCGGCAGCGAGATGAGGCTGAGAGCCGGCCCCGGGCGAGGCAAAGGTCAGGCCGTCGGGCTTCGACTTGCCGTAGGCGATCATCTCCTGCAGATTCCTGAACGGCGCCTCGGCGTTGACGATGAGAAAAATCGGCGCGATCACCGCCATCGCGACCGGCTGCAGGTCCTTGCGCGGGTCGTAATTCAGTTTCCCGAACAGCGCTTCGGCCGTGGCATAGGGTGCCGCGGCATAGAGGAACGTGTGTCCGTCGGGTGCCGCATGCGCGACCGTTTCGTTGGCGATGCGGGTGCCGGCGCCCGGCTTGTTCTCGACGATGAACTGCTGGCCGAGGCGGCGCCCCAACTGCTCGGCCAGAATGCGCAGCGAGATGTCGTTGGCCCCGCCTGCCCCATAGGGCGATATCAGCCGCACCAGGCGCGTCGGCCAATCGGCCTCTGCGCGCGCCTGGAAACCGGAAGTCGCGGAGAGGCCGGCGGCGATCGTGCCCAGCAAGGTTCGGCGTGAGATTTTCATGAAGGCCCCTTGGAAAAAAACGGCTGCCGAAGGGCGGCAACCTGACGTTTCCATTCTCATCGAACCGCATCGGCGCGATCACAGGGCTGTTGTTTTGAAGCTTCGTCGCTTGAAGCTTTGTCGCCCTGCGGCAGCAACGATAAATACGCCCGCCCTATCGGACAATGTGTATTTTCCGACCAGCTTATCGGCTAAGCTTATGAATTCCGGAAGGCTTCTTGTTTGAGCATGATCTCCGCGCAAACGCCTTCGGTGTTTGTCGCGAGGGGAAACCGGTGCCCACTTTTCCGGATCATGCTCCAGGGAGAAACGGCCATGACCATCGATGTGACACTGCGGCAGTTGCGCGCCTATGTCGCCGTGCTGGAGGCCGCGAGCTTCTCGGAAGCGGCGAAGACCATGCACCTGTCGCAGGCTGCCCTCAGCGGGTTGATCAAGGAGCTGGAGAGCCGGCTCGGTGTCCGCCTGCTCGACCGCACCACCCGCAAAGTTTCTGCCTCCGTGGTCGGCGAGGCCTTTGAGCCGATGGTGCGGCGCGTACTCGCCAACCTGGACGAGGCGATGGCCGGCGTCACCAATCTCAAGGAACTGCGCCGCGGGCTGGTACGCGTGGCGGCGCCCGAGACGCTGTCCTGCACGCTGCTGCCGGAACTGATCGCGGCCTACAGCAGCCGTCATCCCGGCGTCGACGTGCGGTTTGACGACGTGCCGATCCAGCAGGTGCTGGCGAGCCTGCAGAACGGCAGCGTCGACGTCGGCTTCGGACCGGCCGGCGTCGTCGCCGACGAGGCGCTGGAAGCCCACATGGTGTGCGCCGATCCGCTATGGATGGCGCTGCGTCCGGACGATCCGCTGACAAGGGGCAAATCGGTCAGCTGGAAGGACGTGCGCGATCGTCCACTGATCAACTACATGCCCAACATCGCCATCAATGTGCTCAGCCACGTCCCGCCGCGCAATCACCCCAGGGAATTGGTGCCGGTACATCGGGTCAACACCGCGCTGTCGATGCTGAGGGTGAGACAGGGCGCCGTGATCTGTCCGTCGATGGCGGAGCCGCTGGTGCGCGGCTTCGGATTGCTGTTTCGGCCGCTGGTGCAGCCCGAGGTCAAATGGAAGATCGCGTTGTTCGCGCGGCGCCGGACGTCGCTATCGCCCGCCGTGGAAAGTTTTCTCGACTTCACGCTGGATTTCGCCCCGAACTGGACCGCCACCGGAACGGCGGGCCCGCGTGCGGGTGCGCGGACCCGGCGCGGTTAGCGGACCGATGGCCGCACGTGTGGCGATAAACGCCATTCCTGCCTTACACCGCGAAAGCGGACGTCCGGCCGCGATATCGTGATGTCAGCCAAGTGCCAACAGCGGCCGTGTCATTGCCAAGCGCTGCTTGGCCTCATGGCCACTTCCTTGCCGCAGTCAACAATAGTTCATTCGGGCCCTCCCATCCGCCCAGCTGCTGATATCGGCCAAGCGCCCGTTCCATATCGTCCCACGCAGCTTCGGCTTTCGCGGCATCAAGGCCCTTCAATATCTGCACGATCGGCCCCGCCGATGCACGAATGAATTTCATGTAGTCGCTAACGGCCGGAAGTTTAAACGGCGCCGCCATCCTGGTCGTCGCAATCTCGTGGAATCCTGCCTTTCTAAACAGGTCATCGATCAGGCCAGCCTCGCCGAGACTGAGCAACCCGCCGGGTTGAAATGGATCGCGCGGCGGCAAGCCCACGTGCCTCAGGGCCGTCGACATCAGCGTCGTCACACAGGGATTGGCTTGGGGCGATCCGAACACCATCGTACAGATGCCGCCACCGGGCTTAAGCACCCGCGCCATTTCTCGCAGTCCCTGTAGCGGTTCTCCGAAGAACATCAGGCCGAGCCGGCAGACCACGGCGTCGAACCGGGAGTCTTCGATCTGCAATTGTTGTCCGTCAGATACGCGGGTCTCGACGTTGCAATAGCCAGCAGTGGCGGCTTGCTTTGCTGCGAATCGGAGAATCTCCGCCGAGAGATCAGTGGCAAGCACGTAGCCGCCGGGACCGATCAGTTTCGCGATATCCATCGTCTGATCGCCGGCGCCTGCAGCAACATCGAGTACATGGGAGCCCGGCTTGATGCCGGCCATTCCGAGCATGGCCTGCGTCGCCTGGTGCAGCCAGGGCCGAATGATGGCGCCGGACTCATGCCAACCCTGTGCCGTGTGGTCCCACTGCGCACGCATTGCTGCCGTAGTGGCGTCAGGGTCGACGGAGGACTGCTTGCTCATGACACGCTCTTTCGAACTTCGTTTCAGACTGGATCTTTGAGTTTGATCTTGCCGTCACGGACGATGGCCTTCCATTTCGCCAACTCCATCTGCAGATGCACAGCGAAAGCGTTCTGCGAGCCATCAATCGGCGTGTATCCAAGAGCCGCTAAACGCTCCCGCACTTCCTTCATCGCCATGATCTGACCTATCTGGCGATGCCTCAGCTCAACCAATTCGTCAGGTGTCCCTTTCGGCACCAAAATTCCGTTCCAGAATCCAACCTCGTGGTTCGGTATGCCCGCCTCCTCCAGCGTGGGAACGTCGGGAAATTCCGCAACGCGCGTCTTGTCGGCAACTGCAAGCAGGCGAAGCTTGCCGTCCCGCACCAGCGGGGCGACGATCGGAAGAGTTAAATGTAGAATCTGAGTGTTGCCGGCAACCGTCGCGGTCACGGCCGGAGGCCCGCCCTGAAATGGAACGTGCATCACGTCGAGCCCTAGCGTGTGCTTGAACAACCGTTCGCTCGCGAGATGCGGCGAAGAACCATAACCGGGGGACGCGTAATTGTACTTACCGGGGTTCGCCTTCAGCAAAGCAAAAAGTTCGGTCACGCTAGTAGCAGGCACGGACGGGTTGACCGAAATTGTTTCGGGAGCTGCGATCAATAGCGTGACAGGCCTAAAGCTATCAGGAACATCGTAAGTGAGCTTTTCGCCGATGGCAGGCTGAACCACGAAGTTCTGATTGACGATGACCATCGTGCAACCGTCAGGCAACGCCTTGGCGGCCGCCGCGGTGCCGATCATCCCGCCGGCGCCGGAGAGATTCTCCACGTAGAATCGCTCGCCAGCCTCGGAAAGTTTTTGCGCAAGGATCCGCGCAACGACGTCGTCGGGCGACCCGGGCGGGTACGAGACGATAATCTTTACGGGTTGCCAGCATCTAGCCTCAAGCGGCTGCGCGCTGGTCAGCAATACGGTGCTACTGTTGACCAGTAACAAAATCAGGAGCCTTAGCAGACACTTCATCGCAATCTCCCGGAGGTCAGTAGCAGCTAACGCCCCATGTGGCGCTCAGGAAAGCTACAGGCCCGCTGCGGCACCCGTAAGCCGCAGGATTGCGGTACCCCGCCGCAGAAGTGCATAATCGCCCCATGTTCGACTGGAACGATCTGAAGTATTTTCTCGCCGTCGCACGACACCGCAGCACGACCGCTGCGGGTAATTCGCTGGGGCTCAGCCAGTCAACGGTACAAAGGCGGTTAGCTGAGCTTGAGCGTGCGATCGGGCAGCCCTTAGTGAAGCGTCACCCGTCAGGCTACCGCCTTACGAAATTCGGGGAAGAATTGCTGCCCCATGCCGTGCGGATCGAATCCGCCGTGACTGACTTCGAGCGGCGGGTCGCCGATGAGGCCCACGATCTGACAGGCCTGATCCGGGTGACCTGCCCGGAACCGATCATCGGCCGGATGACCAAGTCTGCGCTGATCGACCGCTTTCACACCCGGCACCCGAAGCTCAGGATCGAATTCGTGACGAGCGACCGTTACCTCGATTTGTCGAAAGGCGACGCCGATGTCGCGTTCCGCTCCGGCGATACCGATGACGAGCTTGTCGGTCGCAAAGTCGCCGATTCGATCTGGGCGGTTTACGCGAGCCGGGGCTACATCGACCAGCATGGCAAGCCCGGGGCCGTAAGCGACCTGCCAAACCATCAGCTCGTCGGCTTCGACGAAACGCTTAGCATGCACCGCGCGTCAGTATGGCTCCGGAGCGTGGCGCCCGGGGCCAATATGTCGGCACGTACCAACAGCGTGCTGGGTCTGATCTATGCTGTGAAGTCGGGATTGGGCCTCGGGCCGCTCCCCGCCTCCCTGGGCGACGCCGAACCCGACCTCGTCCGCGTGCTTGGGCCAATTCCGGAACTGTCGCGCAGCTGGCGTCTGCTGACACACCCCGATCTTCGGCGTGTAGCGCGCATTGCGGCATTCTTTGACTTCATTCTTGCCGAACGAGAGCTAGTGAAATCAATTTTGGCCTGACAAACCGACATGAACAGGGCAACTCTCTGTGTGGTTGACGCGTTTTGCGATGCATATTTCGCGGAGACTATGGCTACTTTGCCTCATCAAGTGCGCCAATGCCCGCTTTGGGTCCACAAGCAGAAGTAGCGGCAATCCCGCAGCATGTCCGCTCTTCCGCCGTTAGCCGCAACCAGCACAAGCCGCCCTACTTCGCTTCGCTCGCCTTGATCCCCGAACTCTCCACGAGCTTCGCCACCCGCGGCAGGTCGGCGGCAAACAAACGCGCGTGCGCCTCGGGCGTCAGCTCGTTGGCGGGGAATGGCAGCGTTCCGAGCTCCCTCAACTTCTCCAACAGGACGGGGTCTGCCAACGCGGCACGGAGCGCCCCGTTGATCGCAACGATGGTTTCCTTCGGGGTCCCCTTCGCCACGTAGAGCCCGTGCCACATCGAGTAGCTGACCTCGGGCATGCCGAGCTCGGCGGTGGTCGGTACGTCCTTTAACTGTTCAAGCCGTTCCGGCGACGTAATGGCGATGCCGTGAAGCGTTCCGGCCTGAATCTGAGGCAGCGCGTTGGTGACCTGGTCCCACAGCAGATCGATCTGCCCCGCCAGCAGATCCGCGATCGCCGGAGCCGATCCGCGATAGGCGATGATGGTCGGCTTGAAGCCGAGCACATTGCCCATCATCACGGCGCAGAGGTGACTGTTGGTGCCGAGCCCACCGTGCGAAAAGTTCGCCTTGTCGCCCTGTGCCTTGATCCAGGCCACAAAATCCTTCGGACTCTCGCCGGGAATCGACTTGCGGCCGATCAGGACCATCGGCGCGTTGTTGACGAGGCCGACCGGCTCGAACGCCGTCGTCGTATCGTAGCGCAGGTTGGTGAACAGGCTGGGCGCCGCGAGCAGCGCGACGTGATTGATCAGGACCGTGGAGCCGTCGGGCGCCGACCGGGCAACACGATCATTGGCCAGCGTGCTGCCGCCGCCGACCACGTTCTCGATGATGACGGCCTGGCCGAGCGTGCGCGACATCCGGTCGCCGATGAGACGGGCGACGGTATCGGTGCCGCCGCCGGCCGCAAAGGGAACCACCAGCGTCATCGTTTTGGCTGATGATTGCGCCTGGACATGTGTCGCGGGCGTGACAAGCAGGAGACCCAAGCCTGTGAGCGCGCTCCCAAGAAACCGATTGATCACGACGGTGCCCTCCCCAAGGCTTGCTTTTGATTTTATGCCGCATTGTTGCGGACGTGCGCGCGTTTGGAAAGCCCGCTGCAATCCGTCCTCAGGCAAAAAGCGGACATTGCAGTGCACTCAATCCCGACTCGAGGCCGCGCCACGGCCACGATTGGTCAAGTGCACTGGCCCTTTCATTCCGCGAGCAACGGCAACCAGGGCTGGAGTACGTCCGCGAGGACGTGATGCGGATTTGCTGCAGCTCGACTTAAAAAACGCCGGTTGCCGAGCTGAACTGTAAATTATGCTGGCGCCGAATGATTTGAATAATTTATCTTCAACGTTATTTCAGGTCGCATTGCAGGCCACGCTCATGGTTTTTGAAACGACGTTCTGGATCGTTTTTGTCGCTGCCGGCCGAATGATCGCCAAGGCCTATGATCGCCGGCGCGATGTCCTTTACGGACCTTATCTGCGACGAGCAGGTTGAGCTACGCAAAGGAATTGCAACACGGGAAATCGTGGCCGATCCCATTGCAAGTGGGACCGGACCGTGGAGCTGGCTGTTACGGCTGAAACCGGCTGTCCGCCCTACTTCCCCGCCTCCGCGAACGCCGCCAGGATCCGCGCCCAGGAGCGGATGCCCTTGTGGAAGCTCTTGAGGTCGTACTTCTCGTTGGGCGAGTGGATGTTGTCGTCGTCGAGGCCGAAGCCGACCAGCACGGTGTCGAGGCCGAGTGTGCGCTTGAAATCCGCCACGATGGGAATCGAGCCGCCTGACCCGATCAGCAGCGCTTCCTTGCCCCACTCGTCCGTCAGGGCGCGCTTGGCGGCCGCCAGCGGCTTCATGTTCCAGTCGAGCGCGATCGCCGGCGCATTGGAGTGATCGATGAATTCGGCCGTGCAGTCGCCGGGCAGCCGCGACGTGACATAGTCGCGGAAGGCCTTGCGTATCTTGTCGGGGTTTTGGCCCTCGACCAGCCGGAACGAAACTTTTGCGGAGGCTTCAGCCGGGATCACGGTCTTGGAGCCCTCGCCGGTATAGCCGCCGATGATCCCGTTGATGTCGCAGGTCGGGCGCGAGGACACCTGTTCGATCAGCAGGCGGCCCTTCTCGCCGGCCGGGATCGAAAGTCCGATCGGCTTCAGGAACGACTCCGGCGTCATATCGAGCTTCTTCCACTGCGCCATGATGTCAGGCGGCAGGTCGTTCACGCCGTCGTAAAAGCCGGGAATGGTGATATGGCCGTTGTCGTCGTGGAGTGTGCCGAGAATGCTGGTCAGCACCCGGATCGGATTGCGGGCGGCACCGCCGAAAAGCCCCGAATGCAGATCGCGATTGGCGGCCTTGATCTTGACCTCGTCATAGACGAGGCCGCGCAGCGACGTCGTGATCGCGGGCGTGTTCTGGTCCCACATGCCAGTGTCGCACACCAGCGCGAAGTCGGCCTTGAGGTCGCCCTTGTTGGCTTCCAGGAACGACACGAAGTTCTTCGATCCGACCTCTTCCTCGCCTTCGATGACGAAGGTGACGTCGACCGGCAGCGAGCCCGTCACTGACTTCCAGGCGCGGCAGGCCTCGACGAAGGTCATCAACTGCCCTTTGTCGTCCTCGGCGCCGCGCGCGACGATGATCTTGCGGCCGTCGGCGTGATCTGTGACGACGGGCTCGAACGGCGGCCGGTTCCACAGGTTCTCCGGATCGACCGGCTGCACGTCATAGTGACCGTAGAACAGGACATGCGGCCGGCCATCGGTTGAGCCGCCAGTACTATTTTGCGTTTTGGCAACGACCGCGGGATGCCCGGCCGTCGGTTTCACCTCCGCCGTAAATCCAAGCGTCGCGATGTCCTTAGCCAGATGTTCGGCCGCCGCCTTGCAATCGCCGGCAAAGGCCGGATCGGCCGAGATCGACTTGATCCGCAGCAGCGTGAACAGCCGCTCGAGACTGTTGTCGAAATCGGCGTCGATGCGATCGAGGACCGGCTGAAGTTTGGCGTTGGACATGGCTTAAGTTCCCTGGCTGTGGGCGCGCGTCTTTTTGCGTCAGGTTGTAGCTTGAGCGGCGGCGCGAGGCAAAGTCGGGACGTCCCCAACCGCCGGGTGGCGCAGGTGCCAGACCAGCCCGGCCACCATCAGGACCGTGGCCGCGAGGTTGTTGCCATAGGCCTGCAGTTCGTTCGGAAACAGCGGGAGCGAAAGGCACAACAACAAGCCCGCGACCGCGAGCAGCGCCCAGGTGCCGGCCCTCACCCTTGGGCGTGGATCATAGGCGGCGCGATGGATCAAAACCGTCATCGGAAAGAACAGCCACATGAAATAATACTGGCGCGCCAGCGGCGTCGCGGCCGTCATCAGGCAAAAGAGTATGCCGATCTCCTCGGCATCCGAGCGTTCGGTCCGACGCGAGGCTGATGGCATCACCGCGACGTAGCCGAGCCCGATCAATAGCGAGATCGCGAGCACCAAAAGGTTCGCGGTTTTGAAGTCGAGGTTGACGACATTCATGGTGCGGACGGGTTTTGCGGGATCTTCCTGATTGTAGTTGAGCGGCCGGGTCAGCCGGTGCGTCATCGCGATGATGGACTGGTTGACCCACGACCAGTTCTGCTCGTCGCGCTGGCCAAAGCCCTTTTCCGAACTCGACCCCACCATGCCCTGGTACCAGGTCTTCAGCTCCGTGGCGTTGCGCTCGAAGCCGCGGAACGGCGCCGGCAGCACGAACAGAAACACGCCGACAAAAACCAGCATGCTTGCCGCGGCCGCCCACTGCCTGCGCCAGACGAGATAGGGCAACACCGCGACCGGAAACACCTTGATCGCGGTCGCGAGCGCGAACATGCTTCCCGCCATCCAGCCGCGCCTGTCCCGCAACAGCCAGAATCCGTACAGCATCAGCGCCAGCAGCACCAAGTTCGGCTGCCCGAGGTCGAACATGTCGAACACAAAGGTCACGGTGACGAAGCCCGGCAGCGCGAACAGAAACGGACCGGGGGTTCGCCCCGATCCCGTCATCGCGTTGGCGAACTGCGCGGTCATCCACCACGCCACGACGTTGAGCAGCGACAGGCACAGATACAGCGGGATCTTGCCGAACCAGCTCGGTATCGCCAGCAGCACCGCCGACAGCGGCGGATAGATGAAATCGAAATAGGCGCCGGGATTGTCGGGATAGAGGTTGTTACCCTGCATCACCTGCTGCCCGGCCCAGAACCACAGCGGATAGTCCTTGGTCTTGCCGTGGCCCCAGATTTCCGGGACCAGCACGTCGGCCGTCAGCGCAATACAACAGAGCAGAAACAGCACATCGATCGGCGCCCGCCACGACGGAGCTCTCAGCACGTGCTTGTTCCGAAGTTCGGAGTTGCTTGCCATGGCGTTTTCGAGCGAAGTGTCGCGCGGTTCGCGTGAAGAAAACGCGTCAAAAAAATATGCATCACCGCCGCAGCAATCCGCCGAGCGCGCCGCGCACCAGCGCGCGGCCGACCGAGCCGCCGAGCGCACCGCCGACCGACTTGCCGAGATCGGCGACGACACCGCCGACCACCTTGTTGGTGACCGAGCGCGTCACGTTCCTCGCAATGATCTGGCCGGTCGACATCCTGCCACGTGAAACATTGGTGCCGAAGATGGTGCCGACGATCGAACCGATCTGGCCGAGAATACCACCGCCGCCGCCTCCACCACCAGCCGATCCGTCATCCGGATGCGCCGCGGTACCTGCGATGCGCGCCTGAATCATTTCATAGGCGGACTCGGCGTCGATCGAGGTGTCGTATTTACCCTTCACCGGGCTGTTGTTCATGATCGCCTTGCGCTCTTCCGGCGTGATCGGCCCGATCCGTCCCGTCGGCGGCCGGATCATGACGCGCTCGACCATCGCCGGCGTGCCGCCGCCCTCGAGGAACGAGACCAGCGCCTCGCCCTTGGCCAACTCCATGATGACGCGGGCGGTATCGAGCTTCGGGTTGGGCCGAAAGGTCTGCGCGGCGGCTGCGACCGCCTTCTGGTCGCGCGGGGTGAAGGCGCGCAGCGCATGCTGGACGCGGTTGCCCAATTGCGCGAGCACTTTGTCCGGCACGTCGATCGGATTCTGGGTGACGAAATAGACGCCGACGCCCTTGGAGCGGATCAGCCGAACCACCTGCTCGATTTTGTCCATCAGCGCCTTCGGCGCATCGGTGAATAGCAGATGCGCCTCGTCGAAGAAGAACACCAGTTTGGGTTTGGGCAGGTCGCCGACTTCAGGCAATTCCTCGAACAGCTCCGACAGCATCCACAACAGGAAGGTGGCGTAGAGCCGCGGGCTCTGCATCAGCTTGTCGGCGACCAGGATATTGACCATGCCGCGGCCGTCGCTGTCGGTCTTTATGAAATCCTTCAGCGTCAGCGCCGGTTCGCCAAAGAATTTTGCGGCGCCCTGGTTTTCCAGCACCAGCAGCGAACGCTGGATGGTTCCGACGGTGGCCTTGGTGACGTTGCCGAAGCTTTGCGCGGCTTTCCGGATCGACGCCAGCGGGTCCTCGTCGCCGTCCGGGTCTTTTTTGCCCGTGGCAGGAACAATCGCGTCGAGCAGCGCCCGCAGATCCTTCATGTCGATCAGCGTCAGGCCGTTTTCATCCGCGACGCGGAACGCGACGTTGAGCACGCCTTCCTGCACGTCGTTGAGATCGAGCATCCGGGACAGCAGCAACGGCCCCATTTCGGTGACGGTGGCGCGGACCGGATGGCCCTGCTCGCCGAACACGTCCCAGAACACGGTCGAGAACTGGTCGGGCTGAAAGTTCAGCCCCATTTCGTCGGCCCGCTTGACGATGAAGTCCTTGGCCTCGCCGACTTCGGAGATGCCGGACAGGTCACCCTTGATATCGGCCGCGAACACGGGAACACCGGCCCGCGCAAAACCTTCCGCCATGACTTGCAGTGATACCGTCTTGCCGGTTCCGGTCGCGCCGGTAACGAGGCCATGCCGATTGGCGAGCGCGAGCGTCAGCCAGGCTGTCTGCTCGCCCCTGCCGATAAAGATCTTGTCATCGGTATCGGCCGTCTTGTTATCGGAGGTCGCCATCAGATCGCCTCTTCGCGTATGTCCGGGAAGCTATGGTTGCCGTCAGACACAATCATATCGCATCCACCCCGTCGATTGAAACCGTTGGCGGATATCGACGTAACTAGTCGCCTTTCAGCCAGCGCATCTCATACTTTTTTCCAACTCCGGTAGAAAACGGATGGCGCGGTGCGACAAACCGGCGTGAATCAGATGCTCACTCTTGCATTGCTGCAACACTTGCGCCGTGATCTGGAACGAAAATCGCCTCCTTGTGTGCTGATCGCTTGTATTTCACAGAACAGACGCTCAAGATCATTTTACAAGCAAGCGACCCGGTAAAACCGGCTGAGGGCGGGGCAAATATGGACGAATTGATTGGAAGGCTGGCTGTCAAGGCCGGCGTCGATAGCGCTGTGGCAGAAAAAACCATCGGTATCGTTCTGGGTTTCCTCCGTAACGAGGGCCCTTCCGACAAGGTTCAGGCTCTGATCGACCAAATTCCCGGTGCCGAAGCTGCGATCGCGGCATCGAGCAGCGATAGCGGCTTCTCGAGGCTGATGGGCGGCGGCCTGATGGCGCTCGGCACCAAGCTGATGGCACTCGGCCTCGGCATGACGGAGATTCAGAACGTGGCGCGTGAACTTTTTCGGTTCGGGCGAGACAAAATCGGAGCGGACAAAATGGGCGAGATCATCTCGGGGACGCCGGGCCTTAGCCAATTCGCCTAAAGCACCCTTCTGAAGCACGTTCGGCCCAGCACATTCTATTGCATCGAGTATCATGACATATCCCCTCTCCGCGATCGAAGGCCTGACCGCCTACTCGGCCTCGAAACTCAAATCGCAGGGCATTCGCACCACCGAAGCGCTGCTGGAAGCGGCCCGCACCGTCAAGGGACGCAAGGCGCTCGCGACAAAAACTGGAATCACCGAACAGCAACTGCTCGAATGGGCCAATTTCTCCGACTACATGCGCATTCCCGGGATGGGCACAGCCAAGGTCGGACTGGTGCGTGCGGCCGGCGTCACCACTGTGCGCGAACTCGCGCTCCGCAACCCGTCGCGGCTGGCCCAAAACATGAAGGACGTGAACACCAGGCGCCGGCTGGTTCGCGTGCTGCCCTCAGAACGGTCGGTCGAGCAACTGATCGAGCAGGCGCGCAAGCTGGCCCCCAAAATTACCTACTAGAGATTACCTGCTAGAACTGCCTCATGGCGCGCCCGGCGTGCCGGCTTTCCCGCCTTGACTCGCTAGCGCGGACCGCGCAAAGCGACCGCATGATCGCAACCATTACCAGACCTGCTGAGGCGCCTGACAAGGCGCCCGCGGCAGCCGGCTCGTCCGGCCATTCGGTGCTGGCCGCGTTGCTATCCGGACCCATACCGGCGGTGATGGGCGTGCTGAACGTGACGCCGGATTCATTCTCCGACGGCGGCCAGTTCACAGTCCCCGAGCGCGCACTGGCGCAAGCCCGGAAAATGGTCGCCGAGGGCGCCGACATCATCGACATCGGCGCGGAGTCCACCCGGCCCTATGGCTCGGAGCCGATATCAGCGGACGAAGAACTGAAGCGTCTGCGCGAGGTGCTGCCCGCCGTTGTGGCCCTCGGCGTTCCCGTGTCGATCGACAGCATGAAATCGACAGTCGTGGCCTGGGCGCTCGACCAGGGCGCCGTCATCGCCAACGACATCTGGGGCCTGCAGCGCGATCCTGATATGGCCACGCTGGCGGCGGCGCGCCGGGTGCCCGTCGTCGTCATGCACAACCGCGACCGCACCGATCCCGCCATCGACATTGTGAGCGATGTCACGGATTTCTTCGCGCGTTCGCTCGACATCGCCGCAAAGGCCGGGATTTCGCCAGATAACATCGTGCTCGACCCCGGCATCGGCTTCGGCAAGACGCCCGGGCAGAGCATGGCGGTGCTGGCGCGGCTGAACGAACTCGCTTCGTTCGGACTGCCGCTGCTGGTCGGGGCCTCACGCAAGCGCTTCATCGCTTCGGTGATCCCGTCGGAACCGCATCAGCGGCTCGGCGGCTCGATTGCCGCGCATCTGCTCGCCGCACAAAAGGGAGCGCGGATCATCCGGGCCCATGACGTCGCGGAAACCGTACAGGCGCTGCGCGTCGCGGCGGCAATCAGGGAGCAGGAATGACCGATACGATCTTCATTACCGGCGTCGTCATCCATGCCCGCCACGGCGTGATGGAGCACGAGACCGAAGTCGGCCAGCGCTTCGTCATCGATCTCGACCTTTCGGTTGATCTGTCGGAATCCTCGCGCACCGACAGGCTCGCCGACACCGTTTCCTATTCCAACGTGGTGGCGACCGCGACGGCGGCATTCAAGAACACCAACTACAAGCTGCTGGAGCGCGCGGCCGGCGCCGTCGCCGAGGCCATTTTGGTCGCGTTCCCGCGCATCAGTGTGGTCAAGGTCACCGTGCACAAGCCGCACGCACCGATCGCCGCGATCTTCGAGGATGTCGGCGTGGTGCTGACGCGCAGCCGGCAAGCGCCCTGACATGGCGGACGTGCTGATCGCGCTCGGCGGTAATGTCGGCGACGTCCGCGCGACTTTCCAAAAGGCGATTTCCAACATCTGCGGCATGACCCAGGCCGCCCTTTTGGCGCGGTCGTCGGACTACACCACGCCGCCCTGGGGCGATGAGGCGCAGGACCCCTTCGTCAATGCCTGCATCGAAATCGACACCAGCCTAGATCCCCATGCGCTGCTGTTCACCCTGCACAAGATCGAGAAGAAATTCGGCCGCGACCGCGCGCAGGAGCGGCACTGGGGTCCGCGCACCCTGGACCTCGACCTGATCGCCTATGACGACGTCAAGATCGACAAGCCGGAACTGACGCTGCCGCATCCAAGGCTATTTGAGCGCGCCTTCGTGCTGGTGCCGCTCGCCGAGATTGTGCCGGACCGTGTCATCGCGGGACGCCGCGTGGCATCGGCATTGGCCGAGCTGTCGACTGACGGTATTTTGCGGTTACCGGACCTCGATTGACCCAAAACAACCGTTTGGCTTGTCCGCCGCCCCGTGGCAATTTCCGGCCCAACGACAAGAAGTGCTTCAGGAAACGATTGGCCGGATGACCACACCAGATGAGCTGAAATTGGCTGCGGATTTTGCCCCGGCTAGCTACGACGACTGGCGCAAGCTGGTCGACGGGGTGCTGAAGGGCGCGCCGTTCGAGAAACTGGTCAGCAAGACAGCCGATGGGTTGAAGATCGATCCGATCTATCGCCGCGCTGAGGGTGCCGCCCCGGTCGTTGGCCGCGCCGCTGCTGCGCCCTGGCAAATCGTGCAGCGGGTCGACCATCCCAATGCCAAAGCAGCGAATATGCAGGCGCTGCACGATCTGGAGAACGGCGCTACCGGGCTGGCGCTGGTGTTCGTCGGCGCCAATGCCGCGCATGGCGTCGGAATGGAGCCGACCGCCGAGGTCGTCGAGCAGGTCCTCGACGGCGTCTTTCTCGATGCCGGCATCAGCGTCGAACTTCAGATCGGACCACAGTCGCGGATGGCCGCGATTCACGTCGCCGAATATATCAAGCGCAGGGGCCTCAATCCCGCGGCCTGCGATATCCGCTTCGGTCTCGACCCGCTTGGCGCCGGCGCGGCGTGGGGCCGCAGCCCGTTTAGCTGGGCCGAGATCGTGCCGGCGCTGACCAACGCCATCAAGGGACTGGCCGGGATGAGTTTTGCGGGCCCGTTCGCTGCGGCCGATGGACGGGTGATCCACAATGCCGGCGGATCGGAAGTGCAGGAGTTAGCGTTCGTGCTGGCTTGCGGCGTCGCCTATCTGCGCGCGATCGAAGCCTCCGGCGTGCCGCTGGAAAATGCGCAAGGCATGGTCTATGCGCGGCTCGCCGCCGACGCCGATGAGTTCCTGACGCTGGCAAAATTCCGCGCGCTGCGCCTGCTGTGGGCGCGGATCGAACAAGCCAGCGGTCTGACGCCGAAGCCGCTGTTCATCGCGGCCGACACTGCATGGCGGATGCTGACGCAGCGCGATCCCTACGTGAACATGTTGCGCGCGACGATGGCGACCTTCTCCGCCGGCCTTGGCGGCGCCAATGCCATCACCGTGCTGCCGCACACGCTGGCGCTCGGCCTGCCCGATCCGTTCGCCCGCCGCGCCGCGCGCAACACCCAGCTGGTGCTGCTGGAAGAATCCAACCTTGCCAAAGTATCCGATCCCGCCGCCGGCTCCGGCGGCATCGAAACGCTGACAAAGCAGCTCTGCGAAGCCGCCTGGGTGTTGTTCCAGGAGATCGAAAAGGCAGGTGGCCTGTTCGCTTCGCTCGAGCAGAATCTGATCCAGCAAAAGGTGGCCGCGACCCGGGCCGTGCGCGAGGCCAACATCGCCAAGCGCCGCGACGTGCTTACCGGGGCCAGCGAATTTCCGAACCTGCACGAAGCTAATGTCGCCGTGCTCGACGCCAGACCGGTGGTGCTGCCGCCCTATGGCGAGGCCAAGATCAAGTTCGACGGGATGCCGCCGATGCGGCTCGCCGTGCCGTTCGAAGCGTTGCGTGACAAGTCTGACAGCAAGCTGAAGAGCGCGGGCGCGCGGCCCAAGATCTTGCTCGCCAATCTCGGCACCGCCGCCGACTTCACCGCACGCGCCGCCTTTGCCAAGAGCTTCTTCGAGACCGGTGGCATCGAGGCTGTAGATACCGAGGGTTTTGCCGATCCGGCGGCACTTGCCGCCGCGTTCAAGGCGTCCGGCACGGCAACCGTGTGTCTCTGTTCCTCCGACAAGGTCTATGCCGAACACGCTGCCGCTGCCGCAAAGGCCCTTCAAGCCGCCGGTGCCAAACATATCTATCTGGCTGGGCGCCCCGGCGAGCAAGAGACGGCGCTGCGCGCCTCCGGCGTCGGCGATTTCATTTTCGCCGGCGGTGACGCGCTGGCGATATTGCAGGAAGCCTGGCGGCGGATGGAGTGAGCATGACGGCGGCGAACAAAACCGTTCTGACCGGCGGCTGCCAGTGCGGCGCCATCCGCTTTGCCGTATCCGGGGCACCGGCCAAAATCTCGATCTGCCATTGCCGGATGTGCCAGAAGGCGTCCGGCGCGCCGTTCGCCTCCTTTGCCGATATCGAACATGGGGACTTCAGTTGGACCCGCGGCCAGCCGGCGGCGTTCAAATCATCCTCGATCGCCGAGCGCGATTTCTGCAGGGATTGCGGCACGCCGCTCAGCTTCCGCCGCATCGACGGCCTCCGGATCGAGATCATGACCGGCACCTTCGACCGCCCCGACCGGCTGGTTCCGACCCGCCAATACGGTACCGAGGCCCGGCTGGGCTGGGTGGTCGGGATCTCCAACCTGCCAAGCCAGACCACGCTGCAAAATTACGGCCCGGAAAAGCTCGGCGGCATCGTCAGCCACCAGCATCTGGACCATGATTAGAAAGCGTTTTCGAGCGAAGTGGAGACCGGTTCGCATGAAGAAAGCGCGTCAACAAAACGCTGAGGATAGCGACCGTCGACCGTCACATGTGCTAGAATGGGTACCATGAGCCGTATACCGAACTTCGCAGATATCGCCTTTCAATCTGTCGCGCCGGCCCAACCCGGCGGCAGCGCCGAGCCGTGGCTGACGCCGGAGGGAATTCCGGTCAAATCGGGTTATTCCGAAGCCGACCTCGAAGGCATCGACTTCCTCGAAACATGGCCGGGCGTCGCGCCTTACCTGCGCGGCCCCTACCCCACGATGTATGTCAACCAGCCCTGGACCATCCGGCAATATGCCGGCTTCTCCACCGCGGAAGATTCCAACGCGTTCTACCGCCGCAACCTCGCGGCAGGGCAAAAGGGCCTTTCGGTCGCGTTCGATCTCGCCACCCATCGCGGCTACGACTCGGATCATCCGCGCGTCACCGGCGACGTCGGCATGGCCGGCGTGGCGATCGATTCCATCTACGACATGCGCACGCTGTTTTCAGGCATCCCGCTCGACCAGATGAGCGTATCGATGACCATGAACGGCGCGGTGCTGCCGATTCTCGCGCTGTTCGTTGCGGCGGCCGAGGAACAGGGCGTTCCGCCGGAGAAGCTTTCGGGCACCATTCAGAACGACATTCTGAAAGAGTTCATGGTGCGCAACACCTATATCTATCCGCCGACACCCTCGATGCGGATTATCTCCGACATTTTTGCCTACACCTCGCAAAAAATGCCGAAGTACAATTCGATTTCGATCTCCGGCTATCACATGCAGGAAGCCGGCGCGACGCAGGACCTCGAACTCGCCTACACGCTGGCCGACGGCGTCGAATATCTGCGCGCGGGCCTCGCCGCCGGTCTTGACGTCGACCGCTTCGCGCCGCGGCTGTCGTTCTTCTGGGCTGTTGGCATGAACTTCTTCATGGAAGTCGCCAAGATGCGCGCCGCGCGGCTGTTGTGGGCCAAGCTGTTGAAGCCGTTCAACCCGAAAGACCCGCGCTCGCTGTCGCTGCGAACGCATTGCCAGACCTCGGGCTGGTCGCTGACCGCGCAGGACGTCTTCAACAACGTGACCCGTACCACCGTCGAGGCAATGGCGGCGACGCAAGGCCACACCCAGTCGCTGCACACCAATGCGCTCGACGAGGCGCTGGCGCTGCCGACCGACTTCTCCGCCCGCATCGCGCGCAACACGCAATTGTTCCTGCAGCAGGAAACCGGCACCAACCGCATCATCGATCCCTGGGGCGGCTCCTATTATGTCGAGCGGCTGACCCGCAACCTCGCGGCAAAAGCCTGGGGCCATATCCAGGAGGTCGAGGCGCTCGGCGGCATGGCGAAAGCCATCGAGGCCGGCGTGCCAAAACTTCGGATCGAGGAAGCTTCCGCCAAGACCCAGGCGCGGATCGACGCCGGCCGGCAGGCCGTGATCGGAGTCAACAAGTACAAGCCGGTCAACGAGGCCGCCATCGACGTGCTGAAGGTGGAAAATTCCACGGTGCGGCGGCTGCAGATCGACAAGCTGAAGCGGCTGCGCAGCGAGCGCGACCAGAAGGAAGTCGATGCGTCGCTCGCGGCGTTGACGCGCAGCGCGGGCGAAGGCAATGGCAATCTGCTGGCGCTGGCCATTGATGCGGCGCGCGCAAAAGCTACCGTCGGCGAAATTTCGGACGCGATGGAAAAGGTGTTCGGGCGTCACCGCGCCGAAATCAGATCCATCACCGGCGTCTACAAGCGGGAGGCGTCCGCCATGTCCAACCGGGTTGAAAAAGTGCAGGCGCTGATCGACGCGTTCGAGACTGCCGAGGGCCGCCGCCCCCGCATCCTCGTTGCCAAGATCGGCCAGGACGGCCATGACCGCGGCCAGAAGGTGATCGCGTCCGCCTTCGCCGACGTCGGCTTCGACGTCGATATCGGGCCGCTGTTCGCCACCGCCGACGAGGCGGCGCGGCAGGCGGTCGAGAACGACGTCCATATCCTCGGCGTCTCGTCGCTGGCGGCCGCGCATTTAACGGCGGTGCCGGAACTCAAGGCTGCGCTGAAGAAGCAAGGCCGCGAGGATATCATGATTATTATCGGTGGCGTGGTGCCGCCGCAGGATTACGACGCGCTGTACAAGGCCGGCGCCGAGGCAATCTTCCCGCCCGGCACCGTGATCTCGGACGCCGCCGAAGAGCTGATCCACAAGCTCAACGCCCGGCTCGGCCACAGCGAGGCGGCGGAGTAGTTTTCTGCCCGCCACGCCGGTCTCTCTCCCAAAGGAGCGCTGCTTGCGCAATTCCGCCTCCATGACGGCCGCCCGGAAAACGGGATACGCATTCGCTGTCGCTTGCTTCGCTTTGTTAAAGCCCGCACTCGCCGCTGAGCCCAAGGCCGATTTCGCGGTCAAGACCAAATCGATCGAGGCCAGCGTCTCGCTCGATGCCAGGATCAAGGCCGATGCGGCGCTGGCGGCGGATTGCCTCGCCGAGGGCAAGGCATGGGCGGAGAAAAGCCGCGCCGATGCCGACAAGGAGCGCAAGCAGGACCCGCAGATGTTTCGCAACGGCGCCTGGTCGGTCGACCGCAAATACGAGACGCGTTCGGTGGTCGAGGGTCATTACGTCAGCATCGTCAGGTCCGACTACATGGACACCGGCGGCGCGCATCCGAACTCCGACGTCAACACCATCCTGTGGGATTCCAGCGCCAGCAAGCGCATCAGCATCCGGCCCTTCTTTACCGAGACCGCCGATGGCGGGGCGACCATGAAGGCGATGGTCAAGGCCGTATTGGCATCGCTGACTTCAGAGAAGAAGAAACGCGACGCCAGCGAGACCGCCACCAACGAGTGGTTCAAGAGCGTCGAACCCAAGCTGCTGAGGATCGGCGCGGTGACGCTGGCGCCGTCGACCGTTCAGGGCAAAAGCTCCGGCCTCACGTTTCACTACCCGCCCTACGCGGTCGGCCCCTACGCTGAGGGCGAGTATGTCGCCTTCGTGCCGTGGGAAACGCTGAAGCCGTATCTGACGCCGGAGGGCGCGAAGATCTTCGGTGGTGCGCGGCCGAAAGGCGACGACGAAGGGCCGAAATGACCCGACGGTTTCACGCGGCAAGGCGGCCCAGCGAGCGTTCGAGCGAGTGGGTCCAGTCCGGTATCCAGGACTGAAACAGCTGACGCCAGCGGTCGGCATCGCCTGGCGCGGTCTCCAGCGTCACGGCCCATTCAATGAACGTGCGGTTGCCCTCGACGACGGGAATGAGGTGCATCGTACCCTCATAGCGCGTCGGCGCGGGCGCATCCGGTAACAGGCCGGGCGGAAACGGCAGCGGATCGATGCCGGCATAGGTCAGCGAATGCTGCGCATCGGAATGGCCGGCCAGCCGCTGCCGGATCCAGTTGCCGAGATAGCAGAAGCGCCTGATCGCGCCGACCTCGTCGCCGCCTTTGTCGTCCTCGATCACGCTCTCGGAAACCCCGTCGATATAGGCAGGGTAATTGTTGAAATCGCGGATCAAGGTCCACACGGTTTCCAAGGGATAATCCAGCACGGCGCTGTAATAGGCCTTTGTCATTTCGGGCTCCGGGAGCTTGGGTGACGGTCCACTCCACATCGGGGAGCGCGTGCCACGATGGTGAAGCCATCGCCACGCCAAACCCACCCGATTCCCGACCACGAAATGGGTGGGGATGGCAGGGCATGATAATGCCCCGGGGGCCGGGCCCCCTCGCCTGCAACGTCCTGCCGTTGTAAACCAAGCCATGACACCGCCGAAGAACTCCCCCGATATCGAGAAGCTCGCCAACGATCTCCGCTCCGGCAGTCGCGCGGCGCTGGCGCGCGCGATCACGCTGGTCGAAAGCCGGCGCAGCGACCATCAGGCGGCGGCGCGCGAGCTGGTGCAGGCGCTGCTGCCGGATACCGGCACCGCGATCCGCGTCGGCATCACCGGCTCGCCCGGCGTCGGCAAGTCCACCACCATCGACGCGCTCGGCATGTTCCTGATCGAGCGCGGCCACAAGGTCGCGGTGCTGGCGGTGGACCCGTCCTCGGCCCGCACCGGCGGCTCGATCCTTGGCGACAAGACGCGGATGGCGCGGCTGTCGAATTCGGAAAACGCCTTCATCCGGCCCTCGCCTTCATCCGGCACGCTCGGCGGCGTGGCCGCGAAAACCCGCGAGGCGATGCTGTTGTGCGAGGCGGCCGGCTTCGACGTGGTGCTGGTGGAGACCGTCGGCATCGGTCAGTCCGAAACCGCGGTCTGCGACATGACCGATTTCTTCCTGGCCCTGATGCTGCCCGGCGCCGGTGACGAGTTGCAGGGCATCAAGAAGGGCCTGGTCGAACTCGCCGACATGATCGCGATCAACAAGGCCGACGGCGACAACATCAAGCGCGCCAATCTGGCCGCGGCCGAATATCGCGGCGCGCTTCATATCCTCTCGCCCCGTTCCGAGCACTGGCATCCGCCGGTACTGACCTATTCGGCGCTGACCGGCACCGGCATGGACGAACTGTGGCAGAAGATTCTCGATCACCGAACCGCCATGAACGCATCGAGCGAATTCGCGGCACGGCGACGCGAGCAGCAGGTGAAATGGATGTGGTCGATGCTGGAACAGCGGATGATGGCGCGCCTGCGTTCCGACGCCACCATCCGCGCCAGGGTGAAAAAGATCGAAGCCGAAGTCGCCGACGGCCGCATCACGCCGGCAGTCGCCGCTGAGCAGATTGCGGAGATGCTGCGGTGAGCGAAAAACTTCGCATCCTTGTCACCGGCTTCGGCCCGTTTCCCGGCGCGCCGTATAATCCGACGCAGGCGCTGGTGGCGCGGCTGACAAAACTGCGCCGCCCGGCGTGGTCGGACGTCGAACTGCTCAGCCACATTTTTCCGGTCACCTACAAGGCGGTCGATCGCGAATTGCCGCTGGCGCTCGCAGAACACCAGCCGCACGCGATGCTGATGTTCGGCCTCGCCTCGCGCACCGGTTATATCAGGGTCGAGGCCCGCGCCCGCAATGCCGTCACCATGCTGTGGCCCGACGCGTCGCAGGCCCGCTCGCGCAACGGCTCGATCGAGAGCGGCGCGGATGCAAAAATGTTCGGCCCGCATACGCAGAAACTGCTGCGAGCGGCCAAGGCCACCGGCCTCAACGCCCGCGCCTCGCGCGATGCCGGCAGCTATCTCTGCAATTACCTGAGCTGGCGCGCGATCGAAGCGGTGGAATCCGGCAACGGCCCTCGCCTCGCCGCGTTCGTTCACATCCCGCCGCTCGCACGCGATGGTGCCCCGCGCCACAAGGGCTTTTCGCGCATCACGCTGGAAGAGCTGGTCGATGCCGGCGAGGCGATGCTGCTGGAGATGGTAAGGCTGACGCGGCGGGCCGCGTAGCGCCGCACCCAACATTAACCCTACCCTGAACAATTGCCCTGTTCCGCCGCGGCATTCACCATGCGCCGCCGTATTTCCGCGATACCTATCGACGGACGAACACAGGGTCATCCGTCATGGACGTCAACCGCCGCCATCTGATTGGAGCGTCCGCCGCCGGTGTTGCCGGTGCGCTGGCGGTGTCGACGGATGCGGCGCGCGCAGCGCCCCTGACTTCGGCGCTCGGCCGCGACGTCACCCAATATGGCGTGCGGCCCGGCAGTCCCGACGACCAGACCAAAAGCCTGCAACGCGCGATCGATGAAGCCGCGCGGGCACAAGTGCCGCTGGCGCTGCCGCCGGGTGTCTACCGCACCGGCATGCTGCGCCTGCAAAGCGGCTCGCAACTGGTCGGCGTACGCGGCGCGACCAAACTTGTATTCAACGGCGGCGCCTCGCTGCTGCAAAGCGAAGGCGCCGACAGCGTCGGCCTATCAGGTATCGCGTTCGACGGCGGCGGCATTGCGCTGCCGACCCGCCGCGGCCTCGTGCATTGCCTCGGCGGACGCGATGTCCGCATCATCGACTGCGAAATCACAGCCAGCGGCGGCAACGGCATCTGGTTCGAGCAAATCTCCGGCGATATCTCGGGCAACATCTTCAACAAGATCGCGACCACGGCCGTGGTGTCGTTCGATGCCCGAGGCCTGATCGTCTCGCGCAACACCATTACCGGCACCAACGAGAACGGCATAGAAATCCTGCGCACCGCCATCGGCGATGACGGCACCCAAGTGCTCGACAACCGCATCGAGGACATCAAGGCCGGTCCCGGCGGCTCCGGCCAGTACGGCAACGCCATCAACGCGTTCCGTGCCGGCAACGTGATTGTGCGCGGCAACCGGATCAGGAATTGCGATTATTCGGCGGTGCGCGGCAATTCGGCGTCCAACATCCAGATCTCTGGCAACAGCGTCAGCGACGTGCGTGAGGTCGCGCTCTATTCGGAATTCGCGTTCGAGGGCGCCGTGATCGCCAACAACACGGTGGACGGCGCCGCGGTCGGCGTCTCCGTCTGCAATTTCAACGAGGGCGGCCGCATCGCGGTCGTGCAGGGCAACATCATCCGCAACCTGCTGCCGAAGCGCCCCATCGGCACCGCCCCGGACGACGACGCCGGCGTCGGCATTTACATCGAGGCGGATTCGTCGGTGACCGGCAACGTGATCGAGAACGCGCCGTCGTTCGGGATCATCGCCGGCTGGGGCAAATATCTCCGCGACGTCGCCATATCAGGCAATGTAATCCGCAAGGCTTTTGTCGGCATCGGCGTATCGGTGGTGCCGGGCGCCGGCACGGCGCTGATCAGCAACAACATGATTTCGGAGACGCCGCGCGGCGCCGTGGTCGGGCTCGACCACGCCCGCGCCGTGACGACGGACCTGTCGGCCGAAGGCGCCCAGCGCTATGCGCAGGTGGTGGTCGGCACCAATGCGGTGCGACGCCAGTAAGCCGTCGTCCTTCGAGACGCGCTTCGCTCCCGAAGGTTCTAAAGCGCGTTGCGCAGCAGCGGATAGCGCCGCTGCATCAAGTCAAGATCAAGCGGCTGCATCGTCATGTCGTCAAGATCAGGCGCGTCGGTCACCGATGGCGCCTCATCGGAGGCGAAAAGCTGGTTCTCCAGCGCGATCAGAACATCCTCGGGAATCTCGCGCAGCGGCTCGAACGAAACCGGCTCGAACGAAAACGGCTCGGGTTCGGCTTGCACCTGTTGCACCGGGATCTCGTCGTGGCGTGGCCGTGGCGAAGGCGTGTTATGGAGGCCGGTCAGGCCGGTCGTGGATTTGGCGGGCGAAGCTACACCCATCGTCAGCGCGCGCCAGGTTTCGACGGCGGCCTTGGCCTCCCCGACATTTTCGAGGAATGCCCGTTCGCTGTAGAAGCGGCGCCAGCGCCCGGTCTCGAACAGGTCCGTGAGATATTCGACTCGCTTCTCGGCGAGATTGCACCAGCGCGCCGCAAGTTCACGGCCACACGCCACGTCTGCAAGTTGTGTCATAAATCAGCCCGTTGGAGAGAGACGGACGCAGACGCAACCGAGACGAATCAATCAAATGTGACAGTCATCATTCTGTGGATAACGCAGAACTTGTCCAGAGCGTGACGCTCGCGAACGCGCATCGATCCATGGAATCCCGCAGAACTACGGACTCACCGCGCAAGCTTCGCACCAGCGCCACGGCAATGTGGCCAAATATCGTAAACAAAATGTTAACGCGCCGCGCGGCACCGCATCGCACACAAGCCGCTCTCGGGAATGCCGCTGAAAAGAAAAGACCCGCCCGGGGGGACAACCGGGCGGGTCAAGCTATATGGGCGCTTGGGGTGGATGGGCGCTCGCGCCGAATACAGCCGATGGGGAGGGATAACCGCTCCCACATTTATTAGTCGCAGCACCCTCGGCGAACGTTCAAAACGCCGGACGATTTTTTTAACTTTCTTGACGGGGTCGATTGCCCTGAATCAGCGCGTCGTGGCGCGATTGGCGTCGTTTGCGGCCGAATTATCCGACGACAGCGCCGGGGCGGAATCATTCAGCGCCCTGCTCACGGAAGCGTTATCGGAAGTCGGCGCTTTTTCTCCGGCCGGTTTGCCGGTAGCCGAGGCCACCGGAACCGAGGACGCATCGATCACGGCGGTGAGCGCGGCAAAGGCGTCGGCCTCGCCCGCCCCGAACAAATCGTCGCGGCCGGGGGCACCGAGATCGCGGGCGGTCTTGGTCAGGATCGCGCGAACATCGTTCAAGTTCAGTGCAGGATTACGCTCCATGATCAGCGCCGCGATGCCGCTGACATAGGCGGCCGAAAACGACGTGCCCGAGGTCATCTGGTACTTCTCATCCGGCGCGGGCAGGAAAATATCCGCGCCGGGCGCCGCGATGGCGATGTAGTTGCCGCGGTTCGAGGCGGTAAACAGCCGCTCCTGGGCGTCGGTGCCGCTGACCGCGATCACGTTCGGATTGGCGGCGGGATACAGCGGCGGCGACTTGGCCCCGCCATTGCCGGCCGCGGCAACCAGCAGAATGCCCCTCGCCGCGGTCGCGGCGATGCCGCGCTCGATCATCGTATCCTTCGGGCCGGCAAAGCTCATATTGACGATCTGCGCGCCGTGTTCGGCCGCGTAGTCCAACGCCTTCAGGATCACATAGGAGGTGCTCTGCGCCCCGCCCGAGGCGCCGCTGAATGCGCGGATCGCCAGCAGCCGCGCCTCCGGCGCACTCCCCATCAGCCTGCCATGCGCCACGATCGCGCCGGCAATGCCGGTGCCGTGGACATGCGGGCCTTCCTTGCTGCCGAGCGCGTCAAAACTGTCTGCGATCGAATTGGCGAGCTCGGGATGCCTGAGGTCGATGCCGGAATCGATCACCGCGATGGTGACGTTCATGCCGCGGGCGAGCGTATGGGCCTGCGGCAAGCGAAGCTGCGCGACCGCATATTGGGCGGGATCGCCCTCGGTCAGGGTCTTCTTCTGATCCTGCAGCACGTAGCGGAAATTGGGCTGTACCGACTTCACCTTGGCGTCAGCGGCAAACTCCCGTCGCACCGTGTCCACGGGGCGGCGATCGATGATGCGGAACAGGCCGATGGTGCCGCCGATCAGCGGAAAATTCTGCGACGCGATCCGCTCCAGGCCATGGCTGCGCGCCAGTGCGTCGGCGTCCGCCGGCGACATCGCGCCATCGATTTCCGCGACGAATTCGTTTTGCACCGTGCGCACGTTGTTCGCGGCTTGCGACGAATTATTGCGCGACCCGCCACCCTTTTTGGTCGCGACAGTGCTGCTGCCGCCACCGCCCGAAGTCACCGGACGATCGAAGCATTCACCGTCAGGGCCGCGATTGGCATATTCGCAAACCGGATAGAGATTGTGCGAATAGCGCAGGTACGGCGTGCCCGGACCCACGCCGACCGGACGATCCATGCGCAGGACAGTGGTTGGGGGCGGCGTTCGCCCGACGGCGATGGTACCGATGCCGCCGCCGTCGCGGGCCGCGATGGTGGGGCTGATGCGCGGCGCCACGGTCGGACTGATCGACGGCACGCGCGAGTTGATGTGGAGGCTCGGCGTGCGCATGATGCTTTGCGCATGCGCGTCCGGGGCACCGGAACCTGTGAACGGCAATACCGCCGCCGACAGGATCAAGGCCGCGCGCCGCGTCATTATGCGCCAATTCAGGCGATCGTGGACCATGGGACCTCGGCTTACTCGGGGCGCGGATTGCCCGCCTTACGGTGTCGCCACCGCAAGACTGACGATCTTCTCGCTCGCCAGCTTGCTCATCAGGCTTGCGACCTCGTCCTTGCCGAGCGCCTTGCTGCCGAACTGCAAGCGGAACATGCCGCCCTTGGCGCCGTCGACGATCGAGGCCTGGTAAGTGTCGAGCAGCGCGGTGATGTCGGCGATACGCGCTTCCGGCGCAAACCGCACCAGCGCACGCGGCGGCGCCGCAACAGCAGCACCGAGATCGCGGGTGATGGGGCCCGACTGTTCGTTCGTGCTGAGCGAAGCGGTCTGGAACGAAGAGGTCTGGTTCTTCATCAGCACCGCGCCGATCAAGCCGGCCTGCAGCAACAGCGCCACGGCGCCGAGACTGGCCGACCAGGCCAGCGTCCGCGGCGACAGCCTTGCAAAGAATTCCGATACCCGGGCGGACAGATTCACCGACAGCGACGGCTTGCGCACCGGCTCCGCGTCGATCGCAGCAAACAGCTTCGTCATGGCGTGGGCGGACGGCGCACCCAGGCTCTCGTTGAGATGAATGGTCTCGGCGTATTCCTCGCGGATCACGGCATATTGCCGGGCGAGCGCTTCATCGCTGCCGAGCGCTTCCTCGACACGGCGCGCATCGCGTGCGTTCAAGGTGCCGGCCGCATGGAACGGCAACAGCATCTCGATTTCGCTGGGCTCTTGGTCCAGCACTTTTTTGCTCGCTGCCATCATGGCCAACCTCGCTCTATGCCGGCTGCCTTCAGCAGTTCGGCCAATTTCTTGCGCGCATAAAACAGACGCGTCTTGACGGTGTTCTCCGGAATACCAACGATCTCAGCTACTTCTTCCACGGACTTCTCGTGGTAGTAGACCAGATCGACGATCTCCCGGTGCTCTGGCGAAAGCGCTGTCATGCACTTGCGCAACGCTGCACTGGTATCCTTCTTCTGCGCCACCACTTCCGGATCGTCGGACGTATCCTCGATCGCGTTCGCGGTTTCGTCGTCCAGTCCAACGTCCTTGCGGCGCCTTAGTGCCGACAGGGCCTTGAACCGCGTAATCGCCAGCAGCCAGGTGGTAACGGCGGATCGGCCTTCGAACTTGCCGGCCTGACGCCATACATCGAGAAAAACCTCGCTGATGAGGTCTTCCGCTACCTGTTCGTCCCGAACGAGCCGAAGCCCGAAACGGAACACCCTGACATGGTGCCTTCCGTAAAGCACCTGCATGGCGAGCCGGTCGCCTTGAGCGATCCGAGCGATCAGAACCTCGTCTGAAGCCGCCTGTGTCGCACTCAATGGCCGTCTCGCAAGGTTGGTCGGGTGGGGATGGCTGAGGGTTCGACGGGGGAGGCAAGATTCTTCACATTACGGCAATGTCCCGATTGCATGTGTGACCTACCCCACAGAAGACGGATTCCCGGCGTCGAGGCCGGTGAGAACAGGGAATGCCCCCAAATTGGTACCATAATACGGAAATACTTTCCTAAAGATCACACCACACGTATCGACCTTACCAAGGCTTGGCCGGCAAGGCAGCAACTGCGTACGGCCAGGGCCCTCGGCAAGGGGTCCCGGCGGGTGCTGATCCCGGCGGATTTCCGTTGCGAAACAGGGCAATGGCAGGTGTTTTAACGGATTAGAATCGATCCCAAAAGATACCAAACCTAAAGGCTTTCCCACTTAGATTTTTCGCCGGTTCCACCAACGGCGAGACCATGGGCACCGCTGCGTCCTCATTCGTTAATCCGGCCGAACTGGAGGCCGTCGGTTCCCAACCGACGGCGCAGGCATTGGCGCGCCGCGCCAAGCAGCGCCGCCAGATTTTGGCGATGATCGGCGGCAGTTTTGTCATCGATACCGGGATCCTGCTGCTCTACGCACAGGCCGGCACGATACCGGTGACGACCGGCCCGGCCTTTGCCGCCTGCGGCATAATCCTGGTTACGGTTTGTCTCCTGCTTTCGGAATCCGGTTTCAACGACCGTTTCAAGGATCACTATCTCGTCGCGCCGCAATCGACCGCCTTCATGTTGATCGCGCTGGCGTTCATCTATATCGCGCCGGAAGTCGGCGGGATGTTCCTGTGCACGCTGTTCATCGTGTTCAGTTTCTCTTCGCTGCGCTCGACACCGCGGCAAACGATACAGATCTGGACGGCGATGACGATTGGTCTGGCCGTCCTGTTCCTGCTCACCGACAAACCGATCTCGTTCCCGCATGACGGCCAGCTCGAACGTTTCGCTTCCCTGCTGGCGCTGGTGCTGGCGATCGGGCGCTGCATGTTCCTGGGGATATTCTCCAGCTCGATGAAGAAGTCGCTTTATCAGAGCGGGCTGAAGCTCAAGGAAGCCTACAAGCGGATCGAGGAACTCGCCGAACTCGACGAACTGACCGGCTCGTATAACCGCCGCTGCATCATGCGAATGCTCGACGAAGAGATCGCTCGCGCTGCCCGCAGCGGCGCCTCGTGCTCGATCGCGCTGATCGATCTCGACTGGTTCAAGCGCATCAACGACGCCTTCGGCCACCCGACCGGCGACGAGGTGCTGCGAACGTTTGCCATCACCATGTACGCCAACTTGCGCAACAGCGACCGGTTCGGCCGTTATGGCGGCGAGGAATTCCTGCTGGTGCTGCCCGACCTGGACGCCGACGCTGCGGTGCGGGCCCTCGACCGGCTGCGCGCGATTATTTCCGAGCTCGACTGGAGCGCATTTTCGTCCAGCATGAAGGTGACGATTTCGGCCGGCGTCGCGACGCTGAAGCCGAACGAGACGCCTGACACGTTCCTCGCGCGCGCCGACAGCGCGCTTTACGCAGCCAAGGCGCGGGGACGCAACCGCATTACCCGCGCCTGACCAGATCATTTCAGTTCCGGGGACGGAGAATCCGTCAACGGTGTTTACTCCAGGATAGAGTCATGGGTTTGAAGTCCGCCACCTCCCCTGCAAATCTGCTCGACGAGCTGCAGACCACGCTCGCGCACGGAACCGTCGCACGCCGGGTCGAGACGCTGCGCCGGGTGACCGATCTCTTCATCAGCGGCGCGGTCGACTATTCGGACGAACAGATCGGCCTTTTCGACGATGTGCTCCAGTGCCTGATCGACCATATCGAAACTTCCGCCAAGACGCTGCTTGCCAACCGTCTCGCCCCGATCGACACCGCGCCGCCGCTGACGATCCGCGCGCTCGCCTTCGACGACATCATCGAGGTCGCCGGCCCCGTACTGTCGCTGTCGGCGCGGCTCGACGACAAGACCCTGATCGAGAACGCGCGCAGCAAGAGCCAGGCGCATCTGATGGCGATCTCGACCCGCAAGGTATTGAGCGGCGCGGTCACCGACGTGCTGGTCCAGCGCGGCAACGACGAGGTGGTCCAGAGCACCGTCAATAATCCCGGCGCCGAATTCACCGAGCGTGGCTTTACCCGCCTGGTGAACCGCGCCGAAGGCGACGACAACCTGGCGACCTGCATCGGCCTGCGTCCGACCATTCCGCGCCATCTCTATCTGAAGCTGCTGGCGAAGGCCTCCGAAACCGTGCGGCTACGGCTGGAAGCCGCCAATCCGCAGCAGGCGGCCGAGGTGCCGACCGCCGTCAGGGAGGCGACCCGCCGCGCGCGCTCGGTGCCGTCGACGATCACCAAGAACACTGCGATTGCGCACGCGCTCGTCAAATCGCTCTACGACGACGGCCGGCTCGACGAGGTCCAGGTGGCGTCATTCGCCGAGGCCGGCAAGTTCGACGAGGCCAACGCGTCGATCGCGGCACTGGCCAACGTGCCGGTATCGGTCGCCGAGAACATGATGATCGAGACCCGGGCCGAGGGCGTGATGATCCTGGCGAGGGTCGCGGGACTTTCCTGGTCGACCGTGAAGACGATCATCAACATGCGCGACGAACTGTCCGGCGGGGATCCGACCGATATCGCGGCGTGCAAGGATACCTATGAGCGGCTGCGGCCCTCGACCGCGCAGCAGGTGCTGCGCTTCCACCGCATGCAGCAGAACGTGCCGGGGGCGTAGTAAATTTGGCGTCGTCCCGGCGAAGGCTAAAACTTCAGCAGCTTTGATCCGGCCAGCGCGCCGATCGCCGTCACCAGCGCGGTCGCGATCGTGTACCAGGTCGCCACGAACAGCGGTGAATCATCCGTGCAGTGCGATGCATAGAGCGTCGCCGCCAGACCCGCCGACGCCATTCCGGCAATCGCGCCGGCGACGACCGGCCGCGCCGGTGCCCCACGGCGCAGACCGATCAGCGCGCCGGCCAGGATCGGCAGCGACAGCAGCGGAATAGCCGTCATGCAGACCCGCGAATTGCTGCCGACCAGCCGCGTCATGGCAGGCAGCCGCTGCGGCATCATCATTTCGCCGCCGATGCCGGCGGTCAGAATCCCGGCCGGGATCAGCAGCAGCCAGCCAAATCCGCGCAGCGAGGCTTCCGGCCGCGACAGATGCAGGCACACGGCCATTGCTGAAATCGCCAGCGCCAGCGTCACCGCGAATTTCAGGTCGAAGAACGGGTTGCGCATCGCCGTCATCACGTCGGGCCGGATGCCGAGCTCGGTGAAGAACATCAGCAGCGAGACCGGTGCTGCGGCCAGCAGCGCCAGCATCAGCCCGAAGCCAACCGGCCGCGCACGATGCGCGCTGTCGGCGGCAAGGGTTCGAATGAGCTGATCGGTATCCATTCTCACTGTTCCCGTAACTTCGCTGTCAGGCTGGTGAGCGCGCGGTGCAGCGCCACCCGCACCGCGCCTTCGGTCATCGAAAATTTCGCCGCGGTATCCTTGATCGAGGCGCTGTCGACCGCGATCGACTGCAGCACGTCGCGCTGCCGCGCCGGCAGCGATTGCAGTTGCGCCGCGACCTCGCTCGCCGAAGCGGTCTCCACCGGCGTTTCGCCCGGCAGCACTTCGGCGAAATCGTCGATGTCGACGAAGATGCGCCGGCCGCGGCGGCGCAGCGCGTCGATCAGCTTGTTGCGGGCTATCGCAAACAGCCAGGGGGCAAACGGGGCGCTGGCGTCCCAGGTGTGCCGCTTCAAATGGACTGCCAGCAAAATGTCCTGCACGATGTCCTCGGATTGATCGACCGGTTGCCCTGCACGCGCCAGACCGCGGCGCGCCGCCGCCCGGAGCACCGGCGTGACGGCCCTGAGCAGGCGATGATACGCCGCACTGTCGCCTGCAATGGCCGACCGCATCAGGCCGGTCCATTCGTCATCCCGTTCGCGCACGCGCGCTCCTACACTGCAATTCGGTCGATCTTTCAATTTGTTACGTCAGGACGTAGAGATCACGAATTCGTGATCAAGCATCCAGCGTAGCCATGTCCGAGCGCTATCCGGGAATCGGACGGCCCCGGCCCGGACCGGCAGGCTCATACCATCGATTGCCCCTGTCCGCACCCTGCTGCGGCTGCCTCCGTCGCTGGAATTCCACCGCGAAAGGTGGCCGGAAGCCGCTGCCTGCGGCAATGGCATTGCCCTGCTTTTGCCCGGTGTTGCCCGAAGATTCCCTTTTTTGGCCGCGCTGCCGACACGCGACGAGGTCTCATTTCGGTTTTGGCGGCGGACAAATGGGAGATTACCAGATGACGATCAAAGCCAACGGGCACTCGGCCTTGATAATCGCGGCCGGGTTTTTGGTCTGTTTTGCCGGGACATTGCCGGCAACCGCAGCCGGCACCGATAGCGCCACGGCTTCGAAGTCGGAAACTGCGACCTCCGGCAAATCCGTCCGGCACGCCACACGGCACTGGAAACGCTACGCACATCGCAAAACCTCCCGTGTCGCCTCGAAACCCTCCGAGAGCCGGAAAGTCGCCGAAAAGGACCTCGCCGACGCCGGCAACAGCCCGCCCGAGATTCCGGCTGCCGTCGCCAACGCCAATGCGCAGATGGCCTCCGCCGATGCGCTCGCCGACAGCGCCAGCGCGATGACGGCCAAGGCCAACACCATGCTGCTGGCATCGGCCGATAACCCGGCGGATCCGCAAACGGCCGCCGATGCACCGGTGATCGCCTCAGACCAGCTCAACGACGTCGATCGGGCGCTGCAGGAGACCCCTGCCAGGCAGACCGTCGCCATGGTCTCCGCCGCCAGGCCGGTCGCAGCAGCTGCGGCTCTCGCCCCGGCCGACGACAGTGCCACCTGGGATACGACGTCGCTGATCGGAAAGATCTTCATTGCCTTCGGCGCCCTGCTGACGCTGGCGTCCGCCGCGCGCATGTTCATGGCGTGACGGGTAGTCGTGGCCGGACGCTCTGAGGGGCGTCCGCGAGGCTCCGCCCCCACTTGATGCCCATCCCGCCAGCGGGCACATTGCCCGCGAAATCGGTCAGGCGGGGTGGATCATGGCGACGTTCGAATACATTATTGTCGAGAGCAAGGGCGCGGTCGGCATCATCACGCTGAACCGGCCAAAAATGCTCAACGCGCTGTCGTTTGGCGTGTTCCGCGAGATTGCGGCGGCGGTGGACGATCTCGAGGCCGACGACAAGATCGGCTGCATCCTGCTCACCGGCAGCGAAAAGGCGTTTGCCGCCGGCGCGGACATCAAGGAAATGCAGCCGAAAACCTTCATCGACATGTTTTCCAGCGATTTTGCCTCCGTCGGCGGCGACCGCGTTGCCACCTGCCGCAAACCCACCATCGCGGCCGTCAGCGGCTATGCGCTCGGCGGCGGCTGCGAGCTCGCGATGATGTGCGACATCATCATCGCTTCCGACACCGCGAAATTCGGGCAACCCGAGATCACGCTCGGCACCATCCCGGGCATCGGCGGCACCCAGCGGCTGACCCGCGCGATCGGCAAATCCAAGGCGATGGACCTCTGTCTCACCGGCCGTATGATGGACGCCGCTGAGGCCGAACGCTCAGGGCTCGTCAGCCGCGTCGTGCCGGCGGACAAGCTGATGGAAGAGGCGCTGGCGGCGGCGGAAAAGATCGCGGCGATGTCGCAGCCCGCGGCCGCGATGGCCAAGGAAGCCATCAACCGCGCCTTCGAGACGCCGCTGTCGGAAGGCATGAGCGTCGAGCGCAACCTGTTCCACTCGACCTTCGCGCTGGAAGACCGCTCCGAGGGCATGGCGGCCTTCATCGAGAAGCGCAAGCCGGTGAACAAGAACAGGTAGGCGGCGTCCCGAACTTCGTAGATTCCATGAGGCGGTGGGCGTGTCTATCGTCAATGCTTGCATCTGACGCTCCGATGGTTCGAGTGTGGTAACCCAAACCCACCGGAAAGGGCACGCTCACCGCCTCATGGAATCTACGAAGCCCTGCTCCGCACCAACGCCGCGGCGACCAGCGCGCGATAGGCGCGCTCGGCCAATGTCGCGGGGCGATCGAGCCCGAGCCGTGCCAGGCATTCGCTGTCGGCCGCATCCGGCGATTGCGAAAATCCCTGCCACAGCAACCCCGGCAATTTCAGCGGCGTGCGCTGTGCTTCCTGCAACACTTGCAGCGCCGGGATCAGCCGCTGCTCGACCTCGGTAAAATCGCTGCCGAACGGGAATGACGGCAACAGCCCGGCCTCGCGCGCGGGTTTTAGGGCAATCGCGATCCGGTCCGGAAAATTCTCGCGATGATCCGGCGGTATTTCAAAATTCCGCGGCAGCTTGCCGGCATCTTTGGCGATTTTCGCCAGTTCACCCTGGAAACGGGAATCCGTGATCTGCAACATCGCCGCAATCGTCTCGGCGTCGGATTTTCCCCTGACGTCGGCAACGCCATATTCGGTGACGAAGACATCGCGCAGATGCCGCGGAATAGTCTCTTGGCCGTAATTCCAGCGGATGTTGGACTGCGTCCCCTCGCCCGCCTGCCGCGTTGCCTCCAATGCGAGGATCGACCGCGCGCCTTCGAGCGCAAACGCCTGCGCCACGAAATTATACTGGCCCCCGACGCCGCTGACGACCTGACCGTCTTCGAGGCCGTCTGAAACGGCGGCCCCCGTCAGCGTCGCCATCATCACATTGTTGACGAAGCGCGCACCGACGCGGGCGCGGCGCTTTGCGGCCTCGTCGCCGTAGAGCTCGTTGGTGAATGACACAGGCATCATCTGAATGCGCGCGATCTGCTCGGGCGGCATCTCGCGCAGCGCGCGATAGAACGATTTCGGCCCGAGGAAAAACGCGCCATGCAGCATCACGCCATCGACGTCGCGCTTGAGGATACCGGCCTCGATCAGGCCGAGAAACGCCTCGAACAGCATTTCGCTGACGCCATAAAGCCCCTTCTCGAACGGCCCGGTCTGCACGGCGGCATGTAGCTCGGCTCCGGGTGCAAGCCGCTTCATGATGGCGTGAAACTGGTTGTTGTCGCGGTGACGGACGATCAATCCCTGCGCCAGCGCGTCGCCGACCTGCCCGATGCCGATCTGCAGCGTACCGCCGTCGGGCACCAGCCCCGCGGCGTGCAGCCCGATGGCGTATTTGGTGTCGCTGATCGGCTCGGCCGGCGGCGCGAACAGCGGAAAATCAGTCGCGGGACTGTCGAGCACCGCGGAAAATTCGTCGCCCGGCAAGTCACCGAGGCCCGGCATGAACGGCAGTTCGGAATTGACCTGGCCGATCAGCTTGAACGAGGCGCGGCCTTCGGCCCGCGCGCGCAGAATATCGAGTGTGGTGTCGGTGTTGCAGCTCAGGCTGTAACGCGCCACGCCATCGACCACGCGTTTCGCCACCAACTGCGTCACGACATTGAGCCCGCGCGACAGCAGATAGGATGACGCATGGGTGTAATTGGCCGAAATATAATGCTGCTGCGCGTACGGCACGCGCAGCCATTTTCCGGCCAGAAAGAAAAACTCGATCACCTGGATGTTGGGTGGCAGTGCGCCCGCATGCAGCGCGCCCGCATAGGTCAGGTCGGGATAGCCGCCGAACAGCCGGTCGATCACCGGGCCGATAAAACGCTTTTCGAGCAGGCTTGTGGGCTTGGGCTTTTCCAGCGTCAGCGCCGAGAAGAACGTGAGATTGATCGAGCGGTCGGCAGCCGCGCGGGCGTAGAGCGCGTTGATGACATGGTTCGCCTTGCCGAGCCCGAGCGGCAATCCGACCACGAGGTTGGTCCCGACGTCACGGATGATATCTTCCGCGATCGCCTCGGGGTCGGAAAACAGCTTTGGCATCGGGGTTCCGTCTGGCGCGATGCGCCGAATGGCCGGGCGGCGATTGAGGAATCAACTATCGCATGGGAAGCGACGACGCCTCAAGCTACGCATCGCGTTTTCGAAGAAAACGCGTCAAACGAAGAGCTAGCGTTGCAAGATCTCCGCAAGTGCGCGCACGTTGGCTGAACCGGCTCCCTTGCGCCAGATCAGAACGGTCTGCGCGCAATTCTCCTTCTTTGCCAGCGGATGAACGCTCAAACGCTTGCGCTCCGGAAAGGTGGTCAGCACGCTCTTGGGGATCAGCGATATGCCCATCCCCGCGACGACGCAGCCGAGGATGGCGTGATAGGACGCCAGCTCGATGGTGCGCTCGGGCATCTCGTGACGGCTGGCGTACCAGTCCTCGAGCCGCTTGCGATGCGGGCATCCGTGCTCGAACACCAGCACGCTGCGAGGCAGTCTCGTGCCTTTGCGGCCGATCGGCGGATGATTGGCGAGCGCCACGATCACCAGTTCTTCGTCAAAGGCGAACGTCTTCTCGAACGGCAGGTCCGCGATCGGCTCCGCCACCAGGGCGGCGTCGAGTTCGCCGGCGAGAATCGCGCTGCCCAGCACCACGGGATTGCCGGTGCGCAGCTCCAGCACCACGCCGGGATGCCGCCGGTGGTATTCGCTTAGCAAACCGGGAAGCCTCACGGCCGCCGTGCTCTCCATCGCACCGAGCCGGAACGTGCCGCGGGGCTGCTCGTCATGCACGGCGCCGCGCGCTTCGTCGGCCAGCGCCAGCAGCCGCTCGGCATAGCCCAGCAGCACCTGCCCCGCCGGCGCAAGATGAAGCCGCTTGCCCTCGCGGATGAACAGTGTCACCCGCAGATCCTCCTCGAGCTGCCGGATCCGGGTGGTGACATTGGACTGGACGCGGTGCAGCCGCTCGGCGGCGCGCGTCACGCTGCCTTCATGCACCACCGTGCTGAAGATCAGGAGATCGGACAGATCCATTCATCTCTCCAATGTTAATCTCTCGGTGAGATCAAAAACATCATAATTATTCATTTTATGGGAACGAACTTCCCGCGTAAAGACTGCTGTACGCCAGCTGTGCGCCCCGCCATCGCGGCCGAACCAACCCCCGGAGAATTTATGTCAAAAGCCTATTGGATCGTGCGCGTCTCGGTGCGCGACGAGCAGCGTTATCCCGAATATCTCGCAGCCGCCGCCCCCGCGTTCCAGAAATACGGCGCCAACGTCATCGTGCGCGGCGGTGCGTTCGAGGCGATGGAAGGCAATGCGCGAGAACGCAATGTCGTGGTCGAATTCAGGGATCGCGCCACGGCCAATGCCTGCTACGCTAGCCCGGAATACCAGGCCGCGAAAACCATCCGCCAGAAATATGCCGACGCCGACTTCATCATCATCGACGGCGCCTGAGGCGAACGCCCGCTAACGGTCCCCACTCCCTCGCATCACGGGAAATATCACCATGATGAAGCTGTATTACACCGCCGACACCTGCTCACTGGCATCGCACATCGCGCTGAACGATGCCGGGGCTGACTATTCGACCGTGCGGATCAGTTTTGCCGATGAAGAACAGCGCAAGCCGGAATATCTCGTCATCAACCCGAAGGGCCGCGTTCCCGCATTGGTCACTGACCGCGGAATTCTGACGGAAACGCCGGCGATCCTCGCCTTCATCGCGCAGAGCTTTCCAAAAGCCCGCCTCGCGCCGCTGGACGACCCATTCCGGTTTGCGCAGGTGCAGGCCTTCAACAGCTATCTCTGCGCGACCCTGCATGTGGCGCATTCCCACCGCATGCGCGGCTCCCGCTGGGCCAGCGACCCCGCTTCGTTCGCGGACATGCAACGCAAGGTGCCGGAGAGTGTCGCCGCCTGCTATCGGCTGATCGAGGACGGAATGCTGGCAGGGCCATGGGTGATGGGCGAGACCTACACGATTTGCGACCCGTATTTGTTCACGATCGCGCAGTGGATGGAGGGCGATGGCGTGGACCCCTCGCGATTTCCCGGGGTGAGCGAGCACCGGCGCCGGATGTCGGAGCGGCCGCAGGTTCGCGATGCCATCGCAGCGGAACTGGCCTGAAACGGACTGTTACATTTAGTCCATAAAGGCGCGGCCTTCCGCCGCGCAGGGGTGACGATTCGCCGCCGAATGCCCGAACCAAAGGTACCCACAACCCGCTTCGATAGGTCCTGCGCGCAACACCCCGCCATGAAAGGCCCGAACCCGCCCGGGTTATACACCGGACGGTTTGCCTGAGGCATCACCGACGCCTAAACAGGTGGGTGTTTCGGGGTCGTCGGCGGGGGCGGACGGCTCAAGCGTGATCCGGAAAGCCGGATACCGGTTTTCCGGGATCACGCTCAAGGTTGGTTACGGGATCAGATGGCTAGGCGTGCCGCTAGGGTTGGCCACGTGGGAAGGCGCGTGCTTCGAGCAGGCATTTGCCTTGTTGTGGTGACGTGCGTCGCGTTTGCCGCAGCCGCTGTCTTGAGTTTTGCCGCTACCGCGGCCCGCGCCGAAGGCCTGCCCGAGGCGCTGGCCAAGGCCTATCAGACCAATCCGCAGCTCAATGCCGAACGGGCGCGCCAGCGCGCCACCGACGAGAACGTGCCGCAGGCGCTGGCGGGTTACCGGCCGCAGATCATCGCCAGCCTCTCGGCCGGCCTGCAGGCGGTACGCAACCTTTTGCCAGACAACACGCTGCAATCGGCCAGCCTGAAACCCTGGACCATCGGGGTCACCGTGACCCAGACGCTGTTCAACGGCTTCAAGACCGCCAACAGCGTGCGGGTGGCAGAACTGCAAGTCAGTTCGGGCCGCGAGGCGCTGCGCAATGTCGGCCAGGGCGTGCTGCTCGACGCCGTCACCGCCTACACCAACGTGCTGGCCAACCAGTCGCTGGTCGAGGCGCAACGCGCCAACGTCGCCTTCCTGCGCGAAACGCTGGGCATCACGCAAAAGCGCCTCAACGCCGGCGACGTCACCCCGACCGATACCGCGCAGGCCGAGGCGCGCCTCAGCCGCGGGCTCGCCGATCTCAACGCCGCCGAGGTCAACCTTGCCATCAGCCAGGCAACCTACACCCAGGTGATCGGCAACGCGCCTGCCCTGCTCCGCCCCGCCGAAGTGGTGGACCGCTTTCTGCCACGCAGCCGCGACGACGCCACGGGTCTCGCGTTCCGCGAACACCCTGCAGTGATGGCGGCGGGCTTCGACGTCGACGTCGCCTCCACCACCATCCATGTCGCCGAAAGCAGCCTGATGCCGACGATCACGCTGCAGGGTAGCGCCAGCCGCAGCAAACAGTCCGATCCCACGCTCGGCACCTTCGGGACCGACCAGGCGTCGGTGACCGGCCTGCTGACCCAGCCGATTTACGACGGCGGCATGGCGTCCTCGCAGACAAGACAGGCCAAGGAAGTCGCTGCGCAAAGCCGGCTGGTGCTGGATCAGGTGCGCAGTCAGGCCCGCACCGCCGCTGTTGGCGCCTGGGTCGCCAATGAAGGCGCCAAGGTCGCGGTGTCAGCATCCGAAACCGAAGTTCGCGCTGCCACGGTTGCGCTCGCGGGCGTGCAGAAGGAAGCCACCGGCGGCCAGCGCACCACGGTCGACGTGCTGAACTCGCAGCAGGATCTGATTTTGGCCAAGGCCCGCCTGATCGGCGCGCAGCGCGACCGCGTGATCGCTTCCTATACGTTGCTCAGCGCGATCGGCCGGCTCGACGTCAAGACGCTCAGTCTCAATACGCCGGACTATCTGCCCGAAGTGCATTACCATCAGGTGCGCGATGCCTGGCATGGCCTGCGCACGCCATCGGGACAGTAATTCGGATATTTTGGCCGCCATTAACCGCGCGCTGAACATGCCGGGTATTTTTCGTCGCGAAAAATCGGCGTTCGCTTAAGATTCGTTCGGTTGCGTCGATCCCGTTTTGACTGATTGATTTTGCGAGGCCCTGTGGTTTCAAACATTCTGCGCTGGTCGGCCAGGGGCTTGCTCGCTCTCCTGCTACTGATCGTTCTGGTCATCGTCGCCTTTCGGATGGCCGCTTCGATCCGCGAAACCCGCACGCGCGCTGAACTGGCGCCGCACGCGGGCCACCTGGTGCCGACACGATCCGGAGGCGTGTTCGTGCAGGAGAAAGGCCCCGTGGACGGCACACCCGTTGTGCTGTTTCACGGCACGGCGGCGTGGAGCGAACTGTGGCGCCACACCAGCGACGCAGTCGCCGCGGCCGGCTTTCATGTCATCGCGCTCGACCTGCCGCCGTTTGGTTTCTCTGACCGCCCGGGCAGCTACACCCGGGCCGATCAGGCTGCCCGCATCCACGACGTGCTGGATACGCTCAAGGCCGCGCCCGCCATCATCGTCGGTCATTCCTTTGGCGCTGGCGCTGCGACCGAACTTGCGATGCGATATCCGGAGCGGGCACGCGCTTTGGTGCTGGTCGATGCCGCGCTCGGGCTCACCGCAGCACCATCTGACGCACCATGGGTGATCCAGCCGAAATGGATTCGCGAAATTCTGGTCTCGCTGACCATCACCAATCCGGTGGCGACCAAGACGCTGCTGGAAATGCTGATCGCGAAAAAGCAGCGCGCCCTGCCGGAATTCGTCGCCATCCTGCAACGGCCGATCACGCAGCGCGACAGCACCTCCGACATCGCCGACTGGCTATATTACTTTCTTGGCGCCGACCGCGACGCCATCAGCGCCGATCGCGGTGCCTATGCGCGCCTGAAGCCGCCCGTCGCCATCCTCTGGGGTGACAAGGATACTGTAACTCCGGTCGAGCAAGCGCTCGATCTGCGAACGCTGCTGCCGCCGCAGACCAGCCTGAATCTACTGCCAGGACTGGGTCACATTCCGCAGATCGAAGACCCCGACGCCTTCAACGACGCCCTGCTCAAGGCGCTCGGAACACTCTAAACTCGAAACAGATTCGACAGACATCCCGATACAAGGCCCGGAGACACCATGGATATCATCCGATTTTGCGCCTGGGGTTACGCCGCCCTGCTCGGCTTCGTGATCCTGACCGGATACATCCCCGCCTTCATCGACGCCAACGACATGATCTTCGGCCTGTTCCGCCGCACCTGGTATGCCGATGGACTGCATCTGGTGTCGGCACTGTGGGCGGCTACGGCCGCGCTGACGTCGCGCCGCGCCTCCGAATTGTTTTTCCAGCTGTTCGGCGTGTTCTATTTTGCCGACGGCGTGCTCGGGCTTCTCACCGGCAGTGGCTATCTCGACTTCGGCATTCTCATCAACGGCATTCGCGACCTGCCGCTGATGACGCGGGTGTTCACCAACGCGCCGCATCTCGGCCTCGGCGGCGTCGCGATCCTGATCGGCTTTTGGCTGGCCCCGCGAACGCGAGCCACGGTCCATGCTTAGGCGCCTGCTGCGCATCCTGGCTGCACTCGCAATCCTGATCGCGCTGTCAGTGCTGGTCCCGCTGGCCTATATCGAGGGCACTTGCCGCCCTTCCACCACCGCCGCGGCCTCCACGGCGCCGGTGGTGACGTTGCCCGCGATTGCCGAACCGGGCTATCGGCGCAAGGAGAACAATACGTTCTTCACCTTCCCCGAATGGTACATCGTTTATTCGTTCGAGGATTTCGGCCGCTTTCTCGATCGCTCCAGCGAAAGCCATTTCAACTATCTCGGCCACATCTTCGGTTTCTGGCGCAGCTTCTGCACCATCAACCGCGCGGTACCGCCTGCGGGTGAGTCACTCGCCGACGTCAAGACCATGGTCTACGTGATCGGGATCAGCTATTCGACCGAATATGCCATCAAGGGAATTTACGAAAACACCATCGGCCGCGTCTTCGAATGGATCCGGGGCGAGACCCGCACGCCGCAGGACGAATATGCCCGCGCCGTGCTGCAGGATTACGCGAGCTTTCTCTACACCATCCCCTGGTACAAATATCCGTTCCGCGACAAGCTCGACGGCTTGATGGCCATCACGAAGCCGACGCCGAGCCCGTTGAGGACGTGGGAACGCTCCTTCGCACTCGGCACCGAATATTACCTCAAGGTCGGCTACGCGCATTTGATCCAGAAGGCGCTCGACGCCAACAACGATGACGAGCCGCGCGACATCATGTTTGCAGTCGCGACATTGCCACCGGACGTGCTGGCGAGGGAACCGCGGATCAAGCCGATCCGTGCGCTGACGCCGCAATGGCAGCTGGTGCAGGCCCCGCGCTACAAGGACCTGACCGAGGTTCTGCAGGGTCTGTTGGATAAGGGATATGGCCTTGCGGAGATCGCCGGGAACCACGAGATCATGATCACGGTGATCGCGCCGGATGCGGCCAAACTCGACGTCAAGGACACCAAGGAACTGTTTTCACTGGAGCTCGATGCGCGGCCGGGCTTTCGCCGGGCCGGCTTGAAGGCTAGGATCGATCGTCTGGCCGATATCAACCTCGACCTCAAGGCCAGGAGCGCCGTGATTGAGCATTTCTATGACTACTGACAGAAACGTCCGCAGGTGGCTGCCGCCGTTGCGCCGGATCGCGGGCGCGGGCGTGCTGGTCGTATGCGGCTGGCTTGCCGTCGTCATCGCCCTCACCTTTGGGTCGGCGCCCGGAAAGTCGATGGCGATCATCGGGCCGCAGGCACAAGCGTTGGCCGCGGTCACCAAGGCCAACGGCCGCATCCTCGCTTCGAATGATTACGTCACCATCGCCCGATCCGACGACTCCAACTTCGTCGCCCGCCTCTACGCCGCCGGCGTGCTGTTGGTGCTGGACGCCGAACAGGCCGGCGGCTGCAGCGGCCTGCCGCCTGCTCGGTTGGACGTCTTACGCCAATAGCGCGGTGGTGCGCTCTATGAGCCAGTACACCGCAACTGCTCCGATCGCGTAGGCTGCAATCAGGTCGAGCCGATTAACCGTTCGCTGGACCAAAGCAGTTTCATAGCGGAGCGACGCAGCTGCAACTAGTAACCAGGTTGAGGCCAAAACTGCAGCCACGAAGGCCAACTGCCCGATCTCGACCCCGAGATTGAAAAACAGGAGCGCAACGGGTATCGCATGATGAGGCAAGCCCACTTCAGCCAAGGCGCCGGCAAAGCCAAAACCATGAAGCAGGCCAAAGCAGAATGCGACGAGCCACGGACGACGTATCGTCAGCGAAGGTATTCCGCGCCTTGCGTTAACAATTTCGACCGCAACCAAAACGATGCTCAACGCGATGGAAGCTTCCACGGGCGGTCCAGGGACGTTCACAAAACCGAGCGTTGCAGCCACCAGCGTAATGCTATGGGCGACAGTGAAGGCCGTGACTGTGAGCGCGACGCGCCGCCAATCCCCAACCAGGATGACCAGCGCCAACACGAAAAGGAGATGATCATATCCGAACAGGATATGCTCGACCCCGAGACGCAAATAGGTCGTAGCAACTTCCATCGCGCCTGGCGCGATCTTGACCACGAACGCCGTCCTTGTTGGCGACAATCGCTCGGTCTGTGTATCGCCACCAAGACTTTCAATTCGAACCAGCACGTCGGTAGAGGTCGCCGACAGGCCGTCCACGCCGATGCTTTGTCCGTCAAGCCCTCCTTCCCGACGGATCGTGCGCAACTCGATATAGGCGTCGCCGTTAAAGCTCACCTGAGGCGACGCTACCTCACGGGTTCCTTCGGGTAGATTCACGTAGATTGCGAGCCGTGCGGCCTCCCCGAGTGCAGGTACCTTCCACAGGAAATTGTACGTTTCAGGACCCGTCTGGCGCAACTCCAGGTAAGCGGGCCGCACTTCATGAGCGAACGCGTTCGGCCCGAACGCGACCAGCAACATGAAAATCAGGAACCTTATTCTCACTTTACCGCCGCTTGTTTGCCGTCTCCGCGATGGATGGCGATTGTTCGACGGTCACGGTGTATCGCTTCAGCAAACCGTCGTAGAATTTTCTGGTTGTTTCCAGCCGCTGCATATTATTCCACTCGCGACGAACGGCGTCGCGCACTTCTTCCAGTGCGGGCGTTCGGGCTTCCGTACGTCGTTCCACCAGCACCAAATGTACGCCGTAGCTGGAGTCCACCGGACCTTGCCACTCACCAAGTGGCGCGCCATTGAGCGTCGTTACGAATTTCTCGCCGTATTGTTTCGCGATGTCGACGGCTGCCTCGTCGAAAAATTGGCTTTCCAACAAGGATGGGTCGCCCAGCAGCGAGGCGTCGGAGTTCTTGCCCACTTGTCTCAACTGCCAAAGCAACTCCAACGCGTCACTGGGCAGGCTTTCACCGTGCCGCTCGCGGTTTAGGTAGACTTGGCTAAATGTGAGTCTGCTCCCAATACGAAACTTGTCAGGATGGTCCTGCAGATAAACACGTAATTGTTCCTCCGTTGGCTGGGTCAAATCAGCGATGTCGGCAGAAACAAATTCCAGTTTCTGCTGGAGCCGGCGTCGGATCACGGCGTCGTCACGATCCAGCCCCATCGCCGTTGCTTCGCGGTAATATACTTCCTCGTGGACATAGTCGCGTATCAATCCGTCGAGCTCTTCCGCAGTAGGAGGACGCAGCCACGTGCCGGTAAAACCCGCCGCAAGATGTTCGATCCGCGCTTGTGAGACGACAATCTTTGCCGGCTCGCCGGTCGTCCGTTTGGGCAACGTGCCGGAGATGGCGAACAGCGCCGCCCCTAGTATCAGGAAGTGCAGAAGTGGCTCTCGCAAGTAGTGTTTTATGGGCACCGTCACGCCCCTACGTGCCCGGCGTGTACCAGATCGGCGAAGTATAGGCCCGCTCGGTGACGGTCATCGCCGTACCGGGCAATGGTTTTGTGCCAAAACGCTTGGCGTCGTAAGCGGTCCAGCGCGGCGTCGGAATTTCGATAACGCGTGCGTAGTAAAACGCGCGCTGGTTCGGATCGAATTTCGGGTCTTTCCACACGGTGATGAGCTCGGGCGCGCCGACGGTGTTCGTCCAGAGCGCATTTGCGACGTCTACGGTATTGCCGACGGTTGGCAGCTTGCCATCCGCGCCTGGCTTGCGATCGCCGCCCCAGGCCACGTCGTAGACCTGTTCCTGGGCATCGCCCTTGGCATCCAACCAGCCCTTCACGATCTGAATGCGGTCAAGGTTGGCGCCGATCGGGTCTCGGAGTGCGGCGACCAGGAAGGTCGGCACCTTTCCTGCGGAAGCCCCCCTCAGATCGCCGCCCATGGGCACGCCCTTGGTGTAGCCGGCGACGGCAGGGCTGCGGGTCTGTGCGTCAGCCTGGTCGAAATCCCAGCCACCGAAGAACCTCACCACCATGCGCGGGCCGGTGGTGGCGTAGGTTTCCTTGCGCTGCATGGCGTCCCAAAGAGATTCACGAGTGTTCTCGGTTGCCCAGACGGCAGCATAGCCGGATGAACTAACTTGCCAGTCCATGACCTTAACGCCGGTATCGGGTTTGTCGAAGAAGACAGCAGTCATACGCTCCGGGCTTGGTTCCTGCGGCGTTGTCTTGCCAAAGAAATTGTCCTCCTCCATAGCCGACAAGCCGGTGTGGGTATCAGAGCTTCCGACCATGCCGAACTTGTACGGGTTGGTGCCGAGTTGCTTTTCCAGTTTCAGGCCATTCTTGAGCGCCGACCTGGCATATTCGAACTCAAGCATTTCCGGAGCCTTTTTGACGCTGCCGTCAAGATTGCCGAAATCCCAGCGTTCGAAGTTGGCAAACTCGTCGTTTGGCGACAGCGCTGGATGCGCCTCGCCATCGCCCTTGGTCTGCGTGGCCTCGTAGAGCCTCTCCCACTTCGCGCGGTTCTCCACATACTCCTTGTCCACCGGCTTGCCGGTGAACGATTCGATCATCGGAAACATTCGGCCGTTGCTGAGGTTGCCGTTATGAGCGATGGCCAGCACGCTACCGCCCGTCTTCTGCTCGTAGCCGGCCATCCATTTCCACAGTTCGCGCGGGTTATCGCTGCCTAGCGGCGCCAACGTTGTGAACGGGACGATCTGGCTCGCCTTGTCCGCGTTGTCGCGGAAGATAACGTTGCGATGCAGGTTGTTTCCGCCGGTGTTCGATGTCCACTCGTAACCGATGAATGCGGTAAAGCGGTGCGGCTCGTTATATTGCTCGGCCGCTGCGATGTTGTCCTGCCAGGCCGCCTTATAGGCGCGCGTGTCGGGGGCGTACATCAGGGCTCTCGGGAAGGTCCCGGCCGAAAAGGACGTGATGATATCGATCGCCGTTTCCGCACCCTTTCCGGACTTGATCCCATCGTACCATTTCTTGCCCGTTGGGTCGGCCAGGAGTTCCGGTTTGCCGGCAAAGAGGTCAGGGAAGAAGCCCATATTGTCCGAATGGTCGGCTACGACGAGGAAATCCAGCGGCCGGGACAGCTTCGCCGGCTGTCCACTTGACGCCATCACCTCCTCGCCGCGGGCAAAACGAAGGGCCTCGCGAGGTCCGAGGCGCGCGCCAAACGCGCCCGCGTCAAACGATGCCGCGGTGTGAACATGGGTGTCGCCGAAGAACGGGCGCGTCGGAAAATTGCGTCCGGCATATGGGGAATACAACGGCTTGGACGGAAATACTTTCTCGGCTTTTTGCTTGTCAAGCGTGCCGATGTCGGTGGTGGCCTGTTGCGCCGCTGCAGGTGAGATTATGGAGGCCAGTGCGAGGCAGAGAACGGAAGCTGTGTTTCGCATCATGGGATGTCTCACTTTACAACTGTAGGAGTGTATGAGCGATAGCAAGGGTTCGATCGAAAAAATCGCGTCACAATTCTTTACTCGTCAAGTCGTTATCCGAAATGTTCAAAATCCATCACAGCCATGTGGACCTCTCGGGCAAAGTTGATCAGCGCAAAAGTGAAGGTTCCGAGCGCGACGATAAACAGAATGGCAACCCCGTATTCATGTGGGAAGTCATAGTAAGCGATTACAAACGCTACGATCAAAAGTAGCGCGGTCGCAATGCTGCTGGCCACGGCCCACAAAATGGCTCGGTTGATCAAAACGGCACGCCGCTTCAGGCGCTGCACGTCGACTGTTTGTGTCGCGCCGGTTCGAACTGTGTCGGAATCGATGACCCGGTTGAGCCGGGCGACCAGAATGGCGATGAAGCCCGACAGAGCGCCGAGCAGGAAGGCCGGGGCCGTTGCCTGTGAGATAACGGTCGAAAGCTGACTTATGGTTGGGGTCGTTGGCATTGGCTCATCACTTCATGCTCGCCATGTCCCGTGACAAGGGGCCATTCTATTGGCAAAAAAAGCCAATACTGGACTCTCGCGCTGCGAAAACCGGTCTTAACGTACGACGCCCCCTCGTCGTCTGACGGGCGCCACGACGACCCCGCGTCTAACAGGTGCTACGACAACAGGAGCCACGACGCGCGGTCTAAGCACGACGCCGGGCCTTGCGATCAGCTTGCGGGATAATCGATGTATTGACAATACACCGCGGCGTTCGCCGCGTCGGTGGTGGCCAAAATCCCAATTGTCAGGAAGGAAAACAGGGCTACTGCGGTCTTCATTTTCGACCTCCGTGCTGGGCGATTACGTCTTCTATTAGCTCAACTGGCGCGAAGGTCGGGTTGACCAGGATCAAGCATACTCAGATGAAATCAGGTCAACCATGCTGACGTTGGTAACGCCCATCGCTTCACGTCGCTGGATCGAAATGACCTGTATCAAAGTATTCATGTGGCTCATCAGCAACGGATTTCTCGTGCGAGGGCGCCTATGCTTGTAAACATCACAGCAAGGATGGGCTGAGAACCGATACGATTACGCAAATTTCAAACACCACGGAGCTTGCAGATGCGGATCCCCCCAAAGGCACTCGCGCAAGTTTTTCGTCTAGGCGCGGCATCATTCGTTGCAGGTCTTGCATTACTCCCGGAAACGCTGCACGCCGACGAGAGTGGCATTTCGTTCTGGCTTCCGGGACATTTCAGCAACCTTGCAGCAACCCCACAGGTGCCGGGATGGTCGATGGCAGCGGTCTACTACCACACCACCGTGGGAGCGTCGGGGAGTGTCGCGGCGGCAAGAGAAATCCAGATCGGCCGATTTCCCGCCAATGTCAGTGTCAACTTGAATGCGAATTTGAATGCGCAGGCCGATCTCCTGCTGCTCAACCCAACCTACACGTTCGCGACGCCGGTGCTGGGCGGCCAACTGGCGATCGGTATCACCGGAATATTCGGCAGATCGGCCGCTTCGATTGACGGAACGCTGACGACGGTTCTCGGGCCACTCGTGACAACCCGAACGGGGAGCATCGGGGACTCGATCACATCCGTTGGCGATCTTTATCCGCAGGCGACGCTGAAGTGGAATGCCGGCATCCACAACTTCATGACTTACGTCACAGGCGACATTCCAGTCGGGGCCTACAGTCCGACCCGCCTTGCCAACCTCGGCATCGGTCACGCCGCGGTCGACGGCGGCGGCGGGTACACTTATTTCAATCCGCAGATGGGCCACGAATTTTCAGCGGTTGCTGGACTTACCTACAATTTCAAGAATCAGGATACGCAATATCAAAACGGCATCGACTTCCATATCGACTGGGGCGCGTCGCAGTTTCTCTCAAAGCAGGTTTTCGTCGGGCTGGTCGGATACTATTTTCAACAGGTCACGGACGATTTTGGCCAAAGCCCGATCCTGGGCGGATTCCGGTCACGCGTCGTCGGCGTCGGACCGCAGTTCGGATA